>JBBDVZ010000050.1:2828-10945 GCA_040903115.1 Planctomycetaceae bacterium | reverse complement strand
CGGCCCTCCCCCGCGAGGGCCTGCGGCGAGCTCAGCCGAGCGGGGGAGGGGGTTCTGTGTCGGTTGCTGTAACTAGATCGTCGTGTTAGCCAATATCGATTCGGTCCAAAATTGCGGCGTTGTAGGCGTCGATTGGTTTCTGATCGGGATGGAACGGAGCGGAGGCTTCAGAGCCCTCGCTGACGGCCACGAGCGATCCTTCGCCGGCGCCTTGTTCGTCGTAGATGACAAACGCTTCGCCGCGCCCGCCCGCTGCACCTCGCAATGCCGCCTGCGACAGCGGCACGGCCAGTTTCCACGCTGCCCCGTCGAGCGAGGGATACCACTTGGAGAGCGTCACTTTGCCGATGACTTCCGCGATGCGCATGTGCTGATCCCTTAACCGTCTACAATTCCAATCACCGCCCAGCGGACGGGCGTGTTCTCCGCTCCGATCATTTCGCGCACGCCTTTGCCGTCGCTGGTGAGAATGACCCGGCTGCCTCGCGACCCGCCAAGGTTGTCGATCGCAACAATGGGCGTGCCATCGTCGCCGCCGGCCGCGTCCAACGGTTGGACGACAAGCAGTCGCCACCCCGCCAGCGTAGGGTGCTTGACGGTCGCCGTCGCGTTTCCGATGACTTGTCCGAGTTGCATTGTTGTTCTCGTTCGAAGCCCACGGACGGCTGTCCGTGGGCTTGTTTGGTAATCAAATAATTCGCAGGTCGTCGACCATCGCGCAGCGTCTTTGCCGCGTGAACGTCAGTGGGTTGGTGACGCCTTCGCCGGTCGGCGTCGCGATGCTGTACGACAGATAACCTTCGCCGCCCAATCCCAGGCCCGCCATGCACGGTCCATTTTTGACGAACAGCGTGGTATCCATCACGCGGCCCATGGTCGTCATCGTCCTCACGTTTCGCGAATGAATGATGCTGGTGTGTTTGAAATCGTGCTCGAACTCCCTGGCCAAATCGATGCCATGCATCGCGTCGCGGCAGCGAACGAACGGAATGAACGGCATCATCTGTTCTTCTGGCACAAACGGGTTCGACGTGTCGGTTTCGGCATACAGAATCTGCGTTGCCGCAGGCACGCGAACGCCGATCAGCCCGGCTAGCACGGCGGCATCTTTGCCGACGAGGTCGCGATTCAACACCGGATGTCCGCCCGGCTTTTCCGGCGGGGTAAATGCGAGCCGCGTGAGCTGCTCGGTCTGCTGCGCGTTGAGCCGATATCCGCCGTTGCGGCCGACCGCGTCCATCAACGCATTGAAGATGCTGCTGACGGCGAAGACTTCCTTCTCGCCGATGCACAGCAGGTTATTGTCGTAGGCGGCTCCTTTAACGATCGACGCGGCGGCGTTTTCGAGATCGGCCGTCTCGTCGACGACGACCGGCGGGTTGCCCGGCCCGGCCACAATCGCCCGCTTTTTGCTGGCCAATGCCGCCCGCGCCACGCCGGGCCCGCCCGTCACGACCAAGAGTTTGATCCCCCGATGGGCGAAAATTTGCTCCGCGGTCTCCAAAGTCGGCTCGGCGACGATGGTGATGAGGTTTTCCAAGCCGGTCGCTTCGAAGATCAGGCGGTTCATGCGCCGCACGCCCTCGCAGGCGACGCGCGCGCCGGACGGGTGGGGGTTTACGACCAGCGTGTTGCCGGCGGCAACCATGTTGATGACGTTGCCCGCCAACGTCGGCAGCGAGTGCGTGACCGGGGTGATGGCCCCGATCACGCCGAACGGCGCGTACTCGGTCACGGTGAGGCCGTGGTCGCCGCTGACGGCGTCGCAGCGGAGGAACTCGATGCCGGGCACCAGCTTGATGATCTTCAGTTTTTCGATCTTATGATCGAGCCGCCCGATCTTTGTCTCCTCGAGCTCCATGCGGCCGAGCTCTTCGGCCTGAGTGTCGCACACGTCGCGAACGCACTGCACGGCGCGACCGCGGACCTCGAGCGAGACGCTGCGGAGCTTCTTGAAAGCGTCGTTGGCCGCGTCGGCCGCCTGATCGACGGTTTTGAAGACGCCCCAGTCGCCGTTGCGGTGAGGCGCACCGTTCGTCGCCATCGGTTTGCGACCCAGTTGGGCGAGAACTTCCTGCACGACGGTGCGGATGGCGTGCTCATTGGCTTGAATCATCGATCCCCCTCGAAATCTAGCTGTTGTTTGTGTTCGTGAATGAATTGCTCGATGCGTCCCTTGGTGGGAAATGTGACGAGCATCAATGCGATCAGGGCTCCCGGGACGCCCAGCAACCACCACTGCGACGAGACCATAAATGCGACGATCGCAAAGAGTGCGGCCCCCTCCAGGATCCCTCCTTCGATAATCGTTCGCGTCTGAAAGACTTCATAAATGGCTTGATCGATTTCGAGCGGATTGTCGTTCCGCCTTCGCTCAATGACGTTCTGCATTTGACTCCGGGCGACGAGTGGCGGGATCAAAAATCTCGCAACCACTGCCGCTGCCGCCAAGACCGCTGCAGCAATCGGTGCCGAGCTTTCGTCAGGACCACCTTGTCGATTGAGCGTGGAAAACACCGCAACGACCGCGAAGATCGTCACACCCAGCATCAGCGCAAAAACGATGATCTGGATCGGTTGAACAGGGGCGTCGGGGTTGTAACGAGGGCCTGGACCGCTTGATGGGAGCATCGATGGCATCGGTCAGTACTCCTTTCTAATGGATGAGTGCGACATGGCGTCCCAACGATTCACTTGCCCGATGCCAACAGCGACTTCGACCCCACCTGCACGCGGTCGACAATGCCCACAATGGCGGCGTCGACGGGCAGTTGTTTTGTTTCCGGAGTAAACCGGGCGCTCGAGCCCTGCACGCACAGCACAATCTCGCCTTCGCCCGCGCCCACCGTATCGACGACCACAAACGTCCGTCCGGTCGGCACGAGCTCGCCCTGGTCGTCTTCGTTGACGCGCAGCGGTTCGACGATCAGCAATTTCTGCCCGATCATCGACTCGACCTTTTGCGATGCCACCAGCGAACCCGTGATGCGAGCCAGAAACATGATCCACCCCCCATTATTGGCCGCCAATGAGGGCAGCCGTCTGTCGCGCCACGACGAGTTCTTCGTTCGTCGGCACGACCCAAACATCGACGGAGCTATCGTCGCGAGATATTCGACATTCACCGGCGACAGACCGGTTCCGGTCTGCATCGAGCCGAATATCCGCCCACTCCATGCGAGAAAGGACTCCCTCGCGAACTCTGCGGCTGTTCTCGCCGATGCCCCCCGTAAAAACGATTGCGTCCGCTCCCCCCAATGCCGCCATGTAGCCGCCTAAGTAGTGGCGGATCGATGCGACAAACGTGTTGAGCGCCAGATCGGCCCGCGCGTGTCCGCGCGCGGCGGCTTTTTCGAGATCGCGCACGTCCCCACTGAGCCCGCTGATCCCGAGCAGCCCGCCGTGATTCGCCATTTCCGCCAACAATTCCGCCAGCGACTTGCCGGTGGCGCGCATCAAGACCGGCAACGCGAACGGATCGAACTCACCGACCCGGTTGTTGTGAGGCAGTCCCGATTGCGGGCTCATTCCCAGGCTGTTGGCGATCGACTTACCACCCGTCATGGCACACAGCGAATTGCTGCCCCCCAGATGGCACGAGACGACGCGCAAATCGGTTCGTCCCAAAATCTCCGCGATCCGCCGGCCGATGTAGGCATGACTGGCGCCGTGAAATCCCCACCGCTGAATTTGATGCAACTGCTTCCATTCGTACGGAACGGCGTAGATGCGATGCTCTTCGGGTATCGTCTCGTGAAATGCCGTCTCGATCGCCGCGACCAGCGGGATCTCCGGAAAGGCCGCGGCCAACTCGCGCATGGCCCGCGCATAGGGCGGGTTGTGCGCCGGCGCCACGTCGGCCAATTCTTCCATGGCCGACAGCAATTCGTCGTCGACGCGCCGCACTCCGCTCAATCGGCCTGCGAAGACCGCTTTGAAACCAATTCCCGCCACGTCGCGCACCTCGCTGAGACATCCCCACTCGGGGTTCGTCAGTTGACTCAAACACATGCGAACGGCTGCCGCGTGATCGGAAATCTTCGCCGACGATTCTTCCCGGTGCGAGCCGACCTCGATAAAGCAGCGACTCTCGGCTTGTCCGATGCGCTCGATCCCCCCGCGCGCGAGTTGTTGCTCGCTCGGAAAATCGAACAGCCGATATTTGAAGCTCGTGGAACCGAGATTGGCGACAAGCAGCTTCATGGACCAGGTTCCGTGTCCGGGATGAACCAACAACCGTTGCAGCGCCTCAACGGCTTACAGAAAACTCTCGACCAGGTTCCGCTCAGGGCGCGGAATCAAGTGCGCGCTGACCAGTTCTCCGATTTGCGAGGCGGCCTGCGCGCCGGCGTCGATCGCCGCTTTCACCGAGCCGACGTCACCCTTGATGATCGTCGTCACATAACCGCCGCCGATCTGCACTTGTTTCACGAGGCTGACGTTCGCGGCCTTCAACATCGCATCGGCGGCTCCGAATTGCGCGGTCAACCCGCGGGTTTCGATCAATCCAATCGCTTCGTTCATCAATACACCACTTCCCCATTGAAAGAATCGTTGTGGAACTCGCGCGGCGGGCATCGTCATTTGGCAAGCCGCCGCTTACTTCGCTCCTGATTTCTGTGGCAACATTCCGCTCAGCTCTTCATGCGGACGAGGAATGACCTGTACGCTGACCACTTCGCCGATTTTGCCCGCGGCGCTGGCCCCGGCATCGATGGCCGCTTTGACGGCGGCGACGTCGCCGACGACGAACGCGGTGACGAGTCCGCTGCCGACCTTCTCCCAGCCGATCATTTGCACGTTGGCGGCTTTCAACATGGCGTCCGCCGCTTCAATCAGGCACACCAGGCCCTTGGTCTCGATCATTCCCAGGGCTTCCATAACTTTGGCCATCTGTCGGTTCTCCACAAAAGTTGCAGAACAGAGTCAAGCGAAAGCGGCCACGCGCCGCTCTTCGTTCACAGTTGTTCGAGAAGCCCGGCTTTGAAGAAAAAGCCGGGCTTCTGAGTTTTCAGTGTTTGCAGGCACATCCCGCCGGCTTGATCAGTTCGACCTTCTCGGCGCCGTCGAGGTTGACGGCGTTGCCTTCGTCGGTATCGATGTGCACTTCGAGCTTGATACGCTCGCCGGCACGGATCACGAGATCTTCCAGCACGCTCGTGCAGCCGGGCGAAACCACGCGAAGATGCATCTTGTCGCCGTTTTTGACGCCGTAGAATTTCAAATCGGCCGGCCCCATGTGCACGTGCCGCATCGCGCGGATGACGCCCGACTTCAGCTCGACCGAGCCTTTGGGGCCGACGAGGACGCAGCCAGGCGTATCGTGGTGATCGCCGCTGATGCGCACCGGAAGATCGATGCCCAGCGAAATGCCGTCGGTGAAGGCGAGCTCCACTTGCGTATCGCCGCGGCACGGTCCGAGGACGCGAACGTTGGGAATCATCCGCAAGCGAGGACCGACTACCGCCACCATTTCGTGGGCCGCGTAAAAACCGTCCTGATAGAGCGGCTTGAGCGGTTCGAGCTCATGCTTGCCGAAGAGAATCTTGACGTGTTCATCGGTGAGATGAACGTGGCGGGCGGAAATGTTCACGACGAGCGGGTTCGGTTTACCGTCGAGTATTGGCGACCCCGACTGCCTCGGCGCCGTGAGCTGCCCTTCGAGAATGCGCCGGACGATGCGTTCGACGTCGCTGCGAGTGTGTGAATTGCGGGCCTGAATCATGGTTTCTTGCCGTCGTCGGGTGCCGTGGGCATGGCACCCATCACTCTGGATTGGTCGATTAGGTTTCGACGATGGTCAGCTCGACATTCGCCTTTTCAAAAATTCTGCGCCACGCCGGCGTAATGCCCGCGTCGACGACGAAACGATCAACGACTTCGAGCGCGCACAAATGTGCCAGCGCCGAGTGTCCCAGCTTACCGCTGTCGGAGACCAGGACGACTTCGTCGGCGGCGTCGATCATCGTTCTCTCGGTTTCGACAAGCAGGGCGTTGCTGTTGTACAAGCCGTTTTCGGTGATGCCGCCGGCGCTCATGAACAACCGCCTGACGTGAATGTTTTTTAGAGCGGCCACCGCCATCGGGCCCAAAGCCACGCCGGTTGTGGGATAGACGTAACCACCGATGACGATCAGTTCGATTTGCGGCTGATTGATCAGCAGGCCGACGATTGGGAGCGAATTGGTCACCACTTGCAGCGACTTCCCAGCCAGCCGCCTGGCCACTTCCAGGGTCGTCGTTCCGCCATCGAGGAGGATCGCCTCTCCCGGCTGCACCAACTCGGCGGCGGCCCGAGCAATTCCTTCCTTCTGAGTCAGGGCCCTCGACCGCCGCTCTTCGAACGGGGCGAGCGACTCGCCGACGTATGCGGCTCCGCCGCGAGTTCGCCGGACTTGACCGATTCTGTCAAGATACTCCAAATCACGTCGTACTGTGGATTCGCTCACGCCGACGTCTTGAACCAAGTCCACAATCGACACGAATCCCTTGTTTTCTACGGTTTTCAGGATCGCATTGCGTCTTTGATCAACGAGCATCCGTCGGTCCTGCACGGTCCAGAACTCGTTCACTCTGCCCTGATTATGCCATCTCTGCCCGAAACTGCAAGTGATATGTGTCATATTGCGTCAAATTACATCATAAATGCGCAAATTGTGTCAATTTCTGGAGTTGCACTCAGGGTATCAGCGGGCTCCGCGGCCAGCGAACGTTCGCTAAAAAAACGCCCGTCGCTCGTGTTGAATCCCAAAGTTCAACTTGTCACAATGAATGCTGTCGGATCGCGTTGCTATTCACGATTGACGGCCGGCAAAACGGCTATTGAGCACCCTCGAAAACCGGCTTTCACCGAACTCACAAGTTCGTAAAAACCAGCTAACCTCAGGCCTCGCCGGGCTCTCCGCATTTTCGCCCGGCGAGGCCCATCTTTTTGGGGGGGCCGTGAATCGGGGTGCCATCCGCCGCGGCGGACGGCTTTGCGTGGCCATGTCCTCAGACGCATGCCCACCCAAAGCGGTGGGCATGGCACCCGGCGAACCAGCGGCGCTGCGTTCAAGTGGGAGCGACGATTCGGACTCGCTGACCTTCGACGCGTAGCCGACCGGCCGCGAAAAGATTGATCGCCGCGGGATACAGCTCGCACTCGGTTTCGAAGATGCGGGCCGCCAGTGTCTCAGCGGTGTCGTCATCCAGCACATTGACACATCGCTGCAAGATGATCGGTCCGTGGTCGTAGACATTGTCGGCGAAGTGAACGGTGCAGCCGCTCACTTTGACTCCTCGCTCCAAGACCGCTTCGTGAACGCTGTGGCCAAAGTATCCTTGTCCGCCAAACATGGGCAGCAGGGCCGGGTGAATATTCAGCACCCGGTGTTGAAAGTCCGGCGGAATCGCCAATAACGACAGAAAGCCCGCCAGGGCGACAAGATCAGCGGCAGCGTTCCGCAACTCCGCGAAAACGGCGCGACTGTATTCCTCGACGTTTCCGCAGTCCCGCCGTGGGATGACGAGCGTCGTGAGGCCGGCCTCCCGGGCGCGAGAGACCCCGGCGCACTTTCGACTGGCAATGACGATCGCAATTCGTGCGTCGAGCCGGCCTGCCGCAATCTTTTCGACGAAGTTCGTCAACGTTGTCCCACCGCCGGAAATGAGCACGCCCAGCCGCAGCGGCCGATCCAACGGTTGAGTCAAAGGCACTGAAGTCTGCATGTTCCGCTTGCGTGCTCGAGTGCCGGGTGACATGGCCACGGCTTTGGGTGGCCATGTCCTCGTGGGGCATGCCCACCCAAAGCGGTGGGCATGGCACCCACCGTTGTATGATGGACGGTTTTACGTGGCCGTCGTCATGGTCTCACGACAATCGGCAAAAGTCGAGGGCTGCGGCCGCAACGCGGAGAGGAAACGAGGCCCGACAGGTTTGTCTGATGTCGCGATCAGCAAAAACCTTACGTCGACAGGCCACTCCCACTCGAACATTGACACATTTTGCCGTTTCCCTATAATTCGCTCGGATTTCGCAACTTTGCCGGCAATGGGAATTTAAGGAAAGTAAACAGGGGAAGCTTGTCATGGCGGGAAACGTGCTCGAATTCACCGACGCAAACTTTCAATCCGAG
>JBBDVZ010000050.1:0-2728 GCA_040903115.1 Planctomycetaceae bacterium | reverse complement strand
GCTTGTCATGGCGGGAAACGTGCTCGAATTCACCGACGCAAACTTTCAATCCGAGGTGCTCGACTCGGCCGAACCGGTGCTGGTCGATTTCTGGGCGCCCTGGTGCGGACCGTGCCGAATGTTGACCCCCACCATCGAAGAGTTGGCGGGTGAATTCGCCGGTCGCGTGCGGATTGGCAAAATGAACACCGATGAGAACCCTGGGACGGCCTCCACTCACGGCATCAGCGCCATTCCCACGGTTATCCTCTTCAAAGGCGGACGCGTGATCGACAAGTTTGTCGGCGTCAGTCCCAAAGAGAAATTCGCCCAGGCGCTCAACGGTCAACTGTCGTGAAGTCGGAGTGCGCGGGCCGCTCGCGTCGTCGTTGCGAATTCATGGCGTGCGCCTTGAGTGACATCGTTTTAGATGCGGCAATTTTCGGCTGAATAGTAAACGACCGAAGCGATCGGTCCGGTGGCTTGGTCCTCCAGGCTCCAGACCGGATTGTTCGACGGCTCTCGCAGGGAAAGGACTCCCGCAATGAGCGATGAGGCGCAAGCCGATTCTAAAGCCGCGCTGCCCGGCGAGCCGCATCTTCATGGCCCGTTGCCTCGCGCCGGACCTGCCGTCGACTCGATCTCCCGCTACGGGTCAACCCACAGGCTCGACTCCTCCCATCTTCCGCCTTCGACCGTCGCTGCAGAGGAATCGGATGAGCTGACGGTATCCGAGGAGGCCGCTGTCGAACCGGGTTCCTGGGAAAAGGATGTCCCGTCGCAGCCCACTCACCGCGAAGCAGACCTGCTGCTGGAAGCCAGCCAAATCGCGGAGCATTTGCGCACACAGTTCGCCGAGCTTGACCGGCGCGAGCATCGCCTCAACGAGCAGTTGGCGCAGCTCGACCAGGAGCGGCGCAGCGTCCGGTTGTGGCTGCATGAATCGGAAGAAGAGCTGCGCGATCGCCAACTGCAACTGTACGCCCAGGAGTCGGAGTTCGCCGACCGGGTTCGATCATGTGAAACGCTCGAATGCGAAATGCAGGAGCGGGAACAGGCGCTCTGCGAGCTGCGCGATCAGCTCGAAGCCGATCGGGCGTCCATGAAGGAAGTGCTCAGCCGCGAGCTCGCCGCCGAACAAAACGCCTTGCGCCGCACCCAGCAGGCCCTACAGTCGGAGCGGGAACTGCTGAGCGCGCAGATGGAAGAGCACCGGCAGGATCATCAAGAGACGCTCGCACAACTGCAAGGGCAGCTCGACCGCGAACGTTTGGCGCTGCGCGAGGTCGTCGAAGAAGAGTTGCTGTCGGAGCGGGAGGAAATCGCTCGTCAAAAAGACAACTGGGCCGCGCTCTACGCCTCGCAAATGGAAGAAATCGCGCACGAGCGGCAAATCAGCGAGGCCGCGTATCGCCGCACTGAGGCAGAGCTCGCCAAGCTGCGCGAAGCGCAAAACAAGAGTTTCGAAACGTGGAAGGCCGAACAGCTTGCCGCATTCCAGCCGCAACGCCAGGCCCACGAACGTCGCATGCGCGAGGAGCGCGAGGCGTTCGAGCAGGAGCTTTCCCGGCGGCAACAGGAATGGGTTGCCGTCCGCGAGGCCGAGCAGACGCAAATTGAATGCGATCGCGAAATCAGCGAAGCGACAATTCGACGCGCGAAAGCAGAACTGGAGACGCTCCGCCGCAATCACGACGACGAGCTCCGCCGCGAGCGGGACGAGCATAACCGCCGGCTGGCCGAAGAGCGCGGTGAATTCGAGGCCGAGCGAGATCAGCAGCTCGCCCACATTCAGCAGGAGCGCGCGTTATTCGACAACCGTGCGCGTTTTCAACAAGACCATTTGGAGAAAAAGCGCGCGGAAATCGAAGCGGCACAACAAGAAGTTCGCGTGGAACGACAGCAGGCGCGCCTGCGCGAGCAGGAGGCGTCGGAGCTGCAGCGGCTGCGGACCGTTCAGCTCGACTATTACCGGACCATTCTCGACGAGCTGGAACAGTCGCTGAGCCGCGAGCGCCAATTCCTCTTCGAAGGTCGGCAGACTCTCGAGACCGACCTTGCTCAACAGCGGCAGCGCCTCGACCGCGAACGTCAGGCCTTGCAACACGAGCGCGACACGAAACTCGAAGAGATCAGTCGCCAACAAAACATGCTGACGCTGCACGCGGAGAACATTGAGGTGCGCCGCGTGCGGCTCGATCAGCTCCGTCAGGAACTGGAAGTGACTCATCGCGAAACGCTGGAAATGCGCATGGCCGTCGAAGAAGCGTGGGCACAGCTCTCGCAAACCGCAGGCGCGCAGCCGGCCAGTGACCGCTTTGAGGCGGCGCGTAAGGCGCTCGCGGGGCACGATCGCCAACTGCAGAATTCCATCGAGCAGCAAAGGCAGGAACTTGCGGAAGCGGAGAGCCTGCTGAAAAGTCAAACGGATGAGTTTCGGGAAGAGCGGGAGCGCCTGACGCAATGGGTCGCGGAGCGTGACGAGATGCTGCGTCTGGGCGAGCAACGTCTTGCCGAGGACGCCGCCGAGCTGGAGGCGCGCGAATCGTCCGGTCGCGACGTATGCGACCAGTGGACGCGCGAAAAACTTCAGGCCGAAAAGATCATCCGCGAGCTGCTGGCACAGTTGGCCGATTTGACCAAGACACCGAGCGCGGAACTCGGAACTCGGAACGCGGAGCGGTAAAGCGTCAAAAGCCGCCGTCGACGCCGTGGTAAAGGCCACAAGCGTATGTCCCCGCGGCCCCCC
>JBBDVZ010000049.1:0-10956 GCA_040903115.1 Planctomycetaceae bacterium | reverse complement strand
ACCGGTCGAGGACCCGTCGCGTTTCTTGTGCCGCGACCAGGTTTTCGTCGAGTTGGCGCGGGTTGTCGATCGCCTCCCGGATGGCCTGCTTGGTGATCTCCGAGAAGACCATTCGCTTGACGGGCACTTTCGGCTCGAGCAGTTGGCTCAAGTGCCAGCCGATGCTTTCCCCCTCGCGGTCTTCGTCCGTCGCCAGTATGAGCTCGGCGGCATCTTTGAGCGCCGCCTTAAGTTCCCGGACGACTTTCTTTTTCTCGGCAGGAACAATGTACAACGGCTCGAAGTCGGCCTCGACGTTGACGCCGAGCGACGCCCAGGGCTTTTTTTGCTGCTTGATTTCCTCGGGGATTTCGGCGGCATTGGCGGGAAGGTCGCGTACGTGGCCCATGCTGGCCATCACGCGATAGTCTTTACCCAGGTACTCGCCGATCTTGCGCGCTTTGGCGGGCGACTCGACGATCACCAGGCCCTTGAGCTTTTTGCCAGCCACACTCTCGTCCTTCTGCCAGACGGCTGTTGCCCTTGTCACCTGTACGTGGCAAGTTACAATGCGCGGCGACGTGCCACAGTATCGTTATCGCTGCGCGGCAATCGCTGTGCCAGATTTGCCCGTCGGGTATGCGGCAAACGCAGTTTTCTCAAGCTGCGGTGCGACAAAACGAGCCGACCCCCGTTTCGCCGGCGACTCGGCAATCCATAATGGATTTTTTGGCGGTCTGTCAAGTGTGTCCGTACCGAGTCCCCCGTCGGGCCGTGCGCAGACTCCTAGGAAAACTTCATGAGATCTCCCTTTTCGATTTTTCGCAAATATCAAAAAATCGCCATGGTCATCATCCTGTTGCTGATCATGGTGGCGTTCACGATCGGCGATGCGCTGATGCAAATGTCGGGCGATTTGCCGGTGATTCTCATCGTCGTCATGACGGCGATGATCGGCGCCTCCGTGGGCGCGCTGGTCGGCATCCAGACCGGCAAACCGTCGGAATACGCGATCGCCGGAGTCGCGGTCGGCGTCATTGTCGCGCTGGTCGCTTCGAACCTGAGCGGCCCGGCCGCCGCCGTCGAGACCACCGCCGGAAACCTCTCGCGCCACGAACTCGACGAGCTCGTCCAGCGCCGACTCACCGCGAACTCGTTTATCGTCGCGGTTTACCAGCGCGTTTCACCGCCGCCACAAGAGTCCAACCCGTGGTTCCGCGACTTTTGGCAGAACCAACTGATGCGCACGCAGTTCTCCAACGGGCTTTATAACCCCGGCGACGATTCTGAGTCATCGCGGCCGCAGTTGCAGGAAGACGTCGTGCTCGGTTACCTGCTGGACCGCGAGGCCGACGAAATGGGCATCGAAGTCTCCGATGAAGCGGTCAATAACTTCATCCAGTCCATTCGTATGTTTGGTTTCAGCAACTCGGAAAGGCGGCTGAGCCTCGACGATTTTAAGGAGATCCGCACGCGGATGCGGCTCAGCGAGTCGGACTTGTACGACGCGCTGCGTGGCGAGCTGCGCGTGCGGATGGCGCGGCAAAACCTGTCCCCCGACTTCATGCCGGCACCCGAAGACTATTGGAAGATTCACCGACAGTTGAACGTCCGCCAGCGTCTCGACGTCGCGGCCGTTCCCGTCGACATAATGGCCAAAGACCTGAGCGATCCGGATGCGGAGCAGATCGCCGCGTACTTCGATCAGTTCAAGGCCATTCCCCCGGGTTATTACGGACCGGGCACACCCAGCTTTTTGCAGCCGCGCAAGGTGGCGCTCGCGTATCTCGAAGCGCCCTACGAGCAATTCAAAAAACAAGCCGGCGAAGTGACCGACGCCGACATTGAAAGGTACTACCAGGACAACAAAGAGACATACAAGAACAACCCGTTTCCGGACAGCAAGGGTCCCGAGCGGGACAACCCGCTCGATCCTGAGTTTTTCCCGGATGACGGCCCGGCACTGACACCGGGAACGCCGCCTCCCGCCGACGCTCCGAAAGCTTCCCCCGACGCCGACAAAGACGCACAGGGCACTGCCGATGACGCGGCGAAGACGCCCGCCGTCCCCGAGGACTCGAAAGACGGCGACAAGAAATCGCAGCCGCAAGAGTCGCCCAAATCCGAAGCGGCGCCTGACGACAAAAAAGACCAGGAGGGCGCCGGCTTAGAGCGGCAATCAATCCTTGGCAGCGGAGAACTTCTCGCCTTGTATCAGCCGCCCGGCGAAAAGGCGACGCCTGAGACGTCACCGGCTGCCGATGGTGCGAAGAAGGAAGAGGCGAGCCCTGCCGCCCAGAACAGTGAACCAGCGAATTCCGAGAAGGCCGCCGACACCCCGTCCGACTCCGCCGCGCCCGAGGGTGACGGCAATGCGGCCGGTCCGGTGTCGGCTCCCAAACCGGGAGAGCAGACGCCGGAGCCGGAATATCGTCCTTTGGACAATGACCTGAGGGGCCAAATTCGCGATCAGATCCTGCGGACGCGAACAATCGCCCTCATGAAAGAAGCCATCGATCGCGCCGTCGATGAGGTCCAAAAGTGGCGCGAGAAGTACATCACGGTTGACGAGAATGGCAATCCGGGGATCAGCGACGAGGAAATCGCCTCCAATGTCAAGCAATACGCCCAGCAGCAAAACCTCCGGTACATGGAAACTGGTTTGCTGTCGGATGCAGAACTCCGCGACAGCGACGCCAACCCCATTGGTTCGGCGACCGACCCGCTCGACCTGCAAATGGATCCCAGCAGCGTCCGCACGGTTTGGCAGCGGCTGTTCATGTCGCACGCGCGACAGGTGTTCGACCCGTTTGTCGCCGAAAGCCCCCTCAACTCCGACCGCTACGCCGTCTGGAAAACACAAGACAAAGAGCAGCACGTTCCCACCCTTGATGAGGCGGGCGTCAATCAACAAGTCATTACCGCCTGGAAACAAAACGAGGCTCGACCGCTCGCCGAAAAGCGCGCGAACGAGTTGGCTGACCTGGTGAAAGCCGCGAAAGCCTCGATGTCGAAGGCGTTGGCCGGGCAGACCGTCACCGGCAAGCCGGACGGCCCCGTTTTGACGACGCAGCTCACCGAGAGCTTCAGTTGGCTGCGCGAGTCGTCGGCGCCGCAGCCCAACCCGTTCGAGCGAGCGCCACCACAGATCTCGGAGGTCTCCGCCCTCAAGGAGATCGACGAGCGATTCATGGAGGTGATCTTCGACCAGATGTCGGAAGGTGATGTTCGGGCCATTCCCAATCGCGACCGGTCGATTTTTTACGTCGTCCAGGTTTACGAGCGTAAGCCGGCGACGCCGGAAGATGAGAATGCGTTCCGTCAGGCATTTCTGCGGGAGAACATCTTTGGGGGGTTGGGCAACACCCCTTACTCGTATCGGATTGGGATGGCCCAAGGCCGGCTCCGCAATCAGTGGGTGACCGAGCTCATGCAAAAATACGGCGTCCATTGGACGGAATTCGAACGGGGAGCGCCCGGACAATAGCGGACGCCGGGTGGCATGGCCACGGCTCTGCGTGGCCATGTATCCGACGGCATGCCCACCCAAAGCGGACTTCGGCGAGCTCAGCCGAGCCGTGGGCATGGCACCCAATGTTTCCGTTGGTCGGTCTAATAGCGGAATTTCTCAGCAAACGCTGGACACGGTCAAACACTCACGGTAAAGAATGACGTAATGACTTAATGTCAGGCGGGAGTTCGCGCGGCCCCTTGCAAACGCGGGCCGTCGCGCGAAAGCGGCGTCCGTGACGAATCGGTCGGGTCGCCCATCCTCCCAGGCACTGCGCAGCCGACCTTCGGGCAGCGCGTCGACGGTCGGATCCGCAGGCAGCATTGCGGCCGGTCCCAGGCTGGAGAGACTCGCGGCCGCCCCCATAGACGCCGATGCGACGGACAATCTCAGCGTATTGGCTCAATGGGATGGAATTTGTCTGGGGCGAATGAGGAAGTTGGGCGACGACACCTTTCGCAGGCCGGACTGTTTGCCCGCGGGAAACAGGCCGCTTGCCATCGAGTCTGAGGGCGGTTTCTGATGAGCCACAAAAGCCACGTTGAACGCACGCCGAACGGCCGCACCATGATCGAAGCCGTCGGCCTGAGCAAGTATTACGGGCCCTTTGCCGCGACGCGCGACGTTACATTCTCGGTTCCCCGCGGACAGGTGGCGGCGTTTTTGGGGCCGAATGGCGCGGGTAAATCGACCACCATGAAGCTCTTGACCGGGTTCCTCGCGCCGAGCACCGGTCATGCCCGCATCGGCGAGTATGACGTTTCGACGCATCGGCTGGAGGCCAGCCGGCTCGTCGGTTATCTGCCCGAAAACGGGCCGCTGTACAACGAGATGACGCCCAGCGGCCTGCTAAACTTTCTCGGCGAGGCGCGCGGAATGACCGGCCCTCACCTCAAGCAACGCATCGATTACGTGGTTTCGCATTGCGCCCTGGCCGACGTGTGGGGAAAACCCATCGGCAAGCTGTCTCGCGGGTACCGGCAGCGGGTGGGGATGGCTCAAGCGCTGTTGCACGATCCCGCCGTGCTGATCCTCGATGAGCCCACCAGCGGGCTGGATCCCAACCAGCTTCACGAGGCGCGCGAGTTGATCCGCAAGCTGGGCGAGACCAAAACCATCTTGCTTTCGACGCACATTCTGCAGGAAGTTCGCGCCGTCTGTAGCCGCGTGCTGCTGATCCACGAGGGAGCGATTGTGTTTGACGGTTCGACCACCGACATGGAAGGCAGCGGCCGCGACATGGACGCCAGGTTTCGGGAATTGACCACCGGCGGCAACGGGGCCGGCGCATAGGCGCGCTTGCCGGCCGCGACGCGGTCCAGTGGAATCACCGGGTATTGTCACGACGAGTGGAATTGCCGGAGGAACGGGAGAAACGATGCAAACAGTCTATGATTCGCTGCGGATACTGTTTGTCATTGGACAAGTCGTGTTGTTCTTGGCGATCCTCGGCGGCCTGGTGGCACTTTTGGCAAACCGCACCGTCCGCGCGATCTTCAAACGCAACGTGCTCAGCTACTTTTCCGGCGTGCTGGGCTACTTGTTCATCGTCGTGTTTGTGGTTGCGGGAGCGTTCCTCGCCTTCGACTCGACGTTCTTTACGAACAACCAAGCGACGCTCGATCAACTGACCGACCATTTCCCGATGCTGCTGTTGTTTTTGATCCCCGCAATCACCATGGGCACCTGGGCTGATGAACGGAAGCTCGGCACCGACGAATTGCTCTTCACTCTGCCGGCGACCGACGTGCAGATACTCTTCGGCAAATATCTCGCCGTACTGACGGTTTACACGATCGCGTTGGTCTTTTCGCTGACGCATGTGGCCGTGCTGGCCTATATCGGCGATCCCGATCCCGGTCTGTTGTTGACGACGTACTTCGGTTACTGGCTGGCCGGAGCCGCCCTTTTGGGAATCGGCATGTTCGCGTCGGTGCTGACCAGCAGTGCCACCGTCGCGTTCGTTTTGGGTGCGGTGTTTTGTGCTGTCCCCGTTTTCATCGGCACGCTTGCGCCTTTTATCGATTATCGACCGCAGATTTTCGGTTTCAAATTCTTTTCGAGCGACTTCCTCCGCGCACTGAGCCTGCCGGAGCATCTCCGCGACTTCGCCCTGGGGGTGCTGCCATTTAACGGGCTTTGGTACTTCGTGGGGCTGGCCGTCTTCGCAATCTATTTGAACTACGTTTTCATCACGCGGCGGCACTGGGCGGCGTCTCAGCAGACAAACATGGCGTCGCACTTCATGGTCCGCGCGGTCTGCGTTGCCGCGGTGCTGGTCGGCTTGAACGTGCTGACCGCGATTGCGGCTTACCGGCAAGACTTCACGTCGGAGGGGCTTTACAGTCTGTCGCAAACGACGAAAGACCTGATCGCGCGAATTCAGCCCGAGAGGCCCATCACCATCCAGGCGTATCTCTCGCCCGACGTTCCCCGCGAGTACGTCGCGATCCGCAAGCGGCTCATCGGCCTCTTGCGGCAGTACGATCAGATGGGGGGCAGCAACATCGAGGTGCGCTACGTCGACGTGCGGCCCTTCAGCCCGCAGGCGGACGAGGCGAAACTGTTCGGCATCAAGCCGGTGAGCGTGCAGTCGGAGCGCGAGGGACGCCGCTACGAGGAAAACGTGTATCTCGGCGCCGTCATCACCAGCAGCTTCGACGAAGTGGTCGTCCCGTTCTTCGCCGCGGGTTCGCTCGCCGAGTACGAGCTCACGCGCTCGATTCGCACGGTCTCGGATGAAAAACGTCCGACGCTGGGCGTTTTAAGGACCGATGCGGAAATCATCGGCGCGTCGTCGTCGTGGCGGATTGTGACCGAGCTGAAGCAGCAGTACAACGTCGAGGAGGTGTCTCCCGACTCGCCCATCGACATGAAAAAATACGACGTGCTGCTGGCGGTCTTGCCGTCATCGCTGACGGCGCCGCAAATGAAGAACCTTGTGACGTATGTCGAGGCAGGGCGGCCGACGCTGATCTTCGACGACCCGTTTCCGTTGGCTTTCAGCTCGATGTTTGGCGTCTCCAACGCGCCGCGACAACCCAAACCGCGGCCGGGTGGCATGTTCGGCATGGGCGGCGGTCCGCCGCCGGAGGCGAAAGCCGACCAGGGCAGGGCGACGTCGCTGTTGAACGTATTGAACATCGCGTGGGACAACGGCGAGCTCGTGTGGGACCGTTACAACCCGCACCCGGAGTTCGGAGACATACCCCCGGAATGGCTCTTCATCAAGCCGCGAAAGGCGATCCCGAACGCGTTCAGCCAAACCAGCGATATCACCAGCGGGCTGCAGGAAATGTTGGCTGGATATTCCGGCCGCATTCGCCCGCGTCAAGGTGGCAATGTCCATTTCGAGCCCCTCGTGCGCACGGGTCCCGACTCGGGGCTGTCGGCATGGGAGGATTACACGGAGGACGGGTTCGACCCGACTCGAATGACGCCCACGACGCGTCTCTCGCCAGAGCCCGTACGAAAGCGCGGATTCCCACTGCCGCTGGCTCGCGCCACGGTGAAACCTGATGTCCCCGTTGGGACCGAGTTGTCGTTCCACTGCACGGCCCACGGCGAGAAAATGAAATCGACCTTGGTGGTGGTTGAGGGAGACGGGCGGCCGCGCACGGTCGCCATCGACGGCACTTATCAAGAATCCCCGGACTGGTACGTCGGCGGAACGCCGGCAGTCACCATCCAGGTTCATCCCGGCGACGTCATCGAGTGGTCGAACGCACAGGGTGAGCACGGCGTCTGCTTCAACAGCCAGGCCGAAGCCGAACAGGTGCTGCAGTTCGATGCCGGTCGCGGCGGGATGGAGCTCCGCTCGCAATCGACCGGTTGGGGCACCGATCCCATTCGCGCGAACATGGACGGCCACGTCATCGCCGCTCACATCACGTCGAAAGATCAGGACAAGCTCAACGCCGTGTTCGTTGCCGACATCGACCTCATCTCGAACTGGTTCTTCCAGCAGCGCGAACAAGTCGACGTGCAGCGCGAGCGTGGCGACACCAGTTTGCAGCTCGACAACGTGACCTTCGTGCTGAGTGCCGTCGACATTCTCGCGGGAGATACGCGCTTTCTCGACTTACGCAAGCGACGGGCCCGTAATCGCACGCTGAAGAAGGTTGAAGACTACACGTCGTCGTTTGTTGCCGAGCGGACCCGGGCTGAAGAAGACGCCGGCCGGCAGGCCAAGGCCCAGTTCAAGGCCGCACAAGACCGCTTCGACGAGCAGCGCAAGATACTCGAAGCGGATACCGCGCTCGACGAACGGACGCGGCAAATCATGCTGCGGAACCTGCAAGCCGCCGAGGAGCGACGGCTCGACGTCGCCAAGGAAAACATCGACGCGGCCAAGAAGACCAAGATCGAAGCGGTCAAGGCGAAAACGGAACGCGAAATCCGCAGCGCGGAAAACAGAATTCGCTACTTCGCCGTCGCGATCCCGCCCATTCCGGCGATCCTGTTGGGCATCTTTTTCTTCGGCTGGAGAATGAGCAACGAGCGACGTGACATCAAACCCGACCGTCTCGTCCGCCGGAAGAGGTAGTATTTACGAGCCGCGGGGTTCACCCCCGCGGTCTTCGGCCCATTTTTTCACGACGCAGACGTTTTGCGACCTTCTCAAGCGATATCGAGCCGACCAGGAGCACACCAGCCGTGAATGAAACCAACCGCACCATGATGTTTGTGATTGCGGCGGCAGTTTCGTTGTCGCTGGCGGCGGTGGCGCACATTGCATCGCAACCGTCCCAACTATCAGATTTCGAGCGGGTGGGAACCGAGTTCTATCCCGATTTCCAAGATCCGAACCAGGCGACGGCCCTCAAAGTCATTGCCTACGATGAAGACACCGCATCGGTCCGCGACTTCGAAGTCCAGTTCAAAAACGGCTTGTGGCTCATCCCTTCGCATCACGGTTACCCTGCCGACGGAAAAGACCGGCTGGCGAAAACCGCCGCGTCCATCATCGGCATCAAGCGGGGGGCCCTGGAGAGCCGGTATGAAGCCGACCACGAGCGGCTGGGCGTCGTCGACCCGATGAACCAGGACGTCGCCACGCTCAAGGGCCGCGGCCAGCGCGTCACGTTGACCAAGGGGGACGACACCGTCCTGGCCGATTTCATCATCGGCAAGAAAGTGGAAGGTGAAACCGATTCGTATTACGTTCGCCATCCCCAGGAAAAGGAAACGTACCGGACGGCGCTTTCTATCGACCTGTCGACGAAGTTTGCCGATTGGATCGAGCCCGATCTGCTCGACCTCGATCGCAACAACCTGCGCGAGATCGTCGTCAACAAGTACTCCGTCGACGAGCAGCGCGGCCGCATCGTCGACCGCGAGGTCAGCCGCCTCACGCGGACAACCTCGACCGAGGACTGGAAGCTCGAGGGCCTCAAGGCCGAAACCGAAGAGGTCAACGCCGACGAGGTCCGCAAGATGGTCGGCAGCCTCGACGATTTGAGGATTGTCGGCGTGCGGCCTAAGCCCTCCGGACTCAACGCCGACTTGACCATCGACAAAAAGGTTGTCGCCGATCAGCTCGTTTTCACGGCGATGAGCAACGATATGGCCCGCCGCGGATTCTTGCTGTATCAAGACGACAAGAACGCGCTGCAGCTCGCCTCCAACGAGGGCGAGATCATCGGCAAGAGTAACGACGGCATCGCGTACTCGTTGCACTTCGGCGAAATCTTTTCCGGCGATACGAAGGAAATCGAGATCGGCGGCACGAGCGACTCATCTGCCAAAGAGGATAAGAAAGGGCCAGAGGCCCCGAAAGCCGCCGATGCCAAAGACCAGCCTGAAAAATCCGATCAAAAGGACGCCGCCGACGGGGAGAAAGCGAAAACCGACGCAGCAGCCGGCGAGAGCAAAGACGGCAAGAAGCCTGACGACAAGTCGAACTTGAAGCGGAGCCGCTATCTGTTGGTTTCAGTTGAGTTCGACCCTAAGCTCGTGGGCGAAGCGCCCGTCAAACCGACCGAGCCGGCGAAGCCCCCGGAAAGCGCGGCAGGCGAGGCGCCGAAAGACGCTCAGCCGCCAGCAACCAATGCGGACGGCGAAAAAACAGACGCCAAGTCTGACGACGCGCCCAAAGCGGCCGACGAGAGCCCAAAGGCTGACAGTCCGGCGGCTGATCCGATGAAGGACAACGGACAAAAGCCCGACGACAAGAAGGACGAGCAACCGGCCGACGAGAAAAAACCGGACGCCGAAAAGCCAAAAGATCCGAAGGCCGAGTACGACGAGAAAATGAAGCAGTATCAACAGGATCTGCAAAAGTACGAGCAGGCCGTGAAGGATCAGGAGAAAAAAATCGACGACGGCCGCAAGAAGTTCGAGCGAACAAAGACCCGGTTCGGGGCCTGGTACTACGTCATCTCGGCCGAAAGCTTCGAGAACCTTCGCCTGGCCCGCAAAGACCTGGTGAAGCCCAAAGAGGCGCCGAAAACCGGCAATGAAACCAAGCCGGGCACAATTCCCGCCACTGAACCGGCCGATGGCGCCAAGTAAGCACCATTAAGCCCACGGAAAGCATTCCGTGGGCTTTTTCACTCCCAGACTTCCCAGCTTGCCATCACATCGCCAATCCGCTCTGGGACGCATCGGCGTCCGACGATATTCTCCCGCTTCCGCCAGCAAATCTTACACAGTTTCGTAACGGTTCTTCCGATAAGTAAAACATTGCGTCCTTGCCGACGAGTGCACCGCTGTAAAACGCGGCGCATGACGCGGCGTCGAAGGAACGTTGGGACGACGTCTCCACCATTTTTAGTCGGGGCCACAAGCCGCCGAGAGGAAGTTCGTTCGCCATGAAGCGACCCATTTTAACATTCGGTTTGGTTGGTTGCCTTGCCATTGGCGGCTATTTCGGCTTGCGAGCTTTCGCCGCGGAGCCCGGCTCGGAAGCCATCCAGTGGCACTCCGACATCTTCAAGGCCCACGACGTGTCGGTCAAAACCGACAGGCCGATGCTGATCCTGATTAGTTCCGAAGGCTGTCCACCATGCCTGAAGTTGAAGAGCTCGACGCTCAGCGATCCGCGTATCGCTCGGTTCGTCAACCAGGCGTTCGTGCCGGTTAAGCTCGATTTCGAGAAGGACGCCCGGATTATTGAGATCCTGGAAGTCGAGCACATCCCGACCACGGTCGTTCTCAGCCCCGAAGCCGACTTGCTTGGCCGTCTGGTGGGCTACGCCTCGGTGCAGGACTACTACAAGGCCCTCGATAAGACCCGCCAAATCCAAGGGAAAATCGACTCCTTGCGTCAGGCCGCGGCGACCAAGAAGAACTGATTCCGACCGGCCTCGACGGGATAACCACCGCCGTTGACTGCCGCGGCCGCGACGATTTTCCGATGCGCAGCGGTCCTTAGGCCAAAACGCGGGCCGCTGGCTGCACTTGAAAAACGGCGAACTTCTCGCTATTTTTCTCTTATGACAGGTGAGCCGTTGCGCACGTCGCCG
>JBBDVZ010000048.1:0-10991 GCA_040903115.1 Planctomycetaceae bacterium | reverse complement strand
GAACGGCTTCGGTGATCGACCAAGCGATGGTCCAAACCGCCCGCCGCCTAAAGGATCCCGCCTCTGTTGACATAGTCGGAACCGGCCCGCCTTCACGAGCTGCCTGACCTGCCTGACGAGCCGATTCAACTGGTTTTGGAGCCCCCCCCAATGCTGGCAGTACGCGAACATTCCTCGAATCAGCCAACCATTGGCGCCGACTCGCCGTTGTTGGTGCTGGAGCCGGTCCAGTTGCAGCAGCGGGTCGAATCGCTCGTGCTGCGTCCTGGTCACCACACATTGGGCTCAGCCGCCAATTGTTCGTTTCGGTTGACGATTCCCGGCATCGAAGCGCGACATTGTCTGATCGTCGCCGGGCCGCAACGCACCGTCGTGAAAGCCTGGGACAAGCGGACATGGATCAACGGTGAGCCTGTCAGCGAGTCACTGCTCCGTCGCGGTGATCGGCTGGTGGTCGGGCCGGTGGAATTTCGAGTGCGCGAAGTCAGCGGTCACGACGCCTTCGCTGATCGAACGGAAACTTCGTCGCTGCCGAATGTCTCACGGCGGGTCGTCGCTCAGTCTGGCCTCGACCTGGATCGCCTGCGCCAGCAGCTCGAAGAGCGTCTGGAAAGTTTGCGGCACGAAATCACCGCACAGCAGTCGAAAATGAGCGATGAGCTGCGCCAGCAGCATGCGACCGTCGAAGAGGTCGCTCTGCTCCAGAAAACCGTGACCGAAGCCGATGATCGCGTCCGGCTGGCAAAGCACAAGGAGGCGCTGCTGGCGGAACTGTTGGCCGAAGTTCAGCTCCACGGCGAGCAACTGCAGTCGCGCGAGCGCGATCATGCGATCTATCTCGAGCGCCGGCTTAGTGAGGCGGCACGGTTTCACAACGACTTGACCGTCGAAAGCGCCTGCCTCACCGAGCGGACAACAAAACTCGAACGAAACGAACAGAGACTCAACGCGCGCCAAGCCGAGTTGGACGACCGAGAAGAGGCGTGGCAAGCCGCTTCGCGAAACCAGCAGTGGGAATGGGAGCGCCTCGAAGCCGATTTGAATCAGCGAGAAATCTCGGTCAAGCAACTAGCGAGCGATCTCGACGCACGCGACGTCGATGTGTCGCGTCACGAGAATGAACTTCGCACCCAACAGCAGTCTTTCGACAAATACAGCGACGAACGAGAGTCGGAAATCCAGCGGCGTTCCGTCGAGCAGGAGGCTCTGAAGGTCGAGCTTCAATCGCGATTTATGGGCATGTCGCAATGGGAAGCCCGATTGACGACGCGCGAACGGGCCGTCGAAGGACTCGAGGCCGAAAAGGCCCAGTTGCACGACCGGCAGGAGCGTTTCGACGCAGATCTGAAAAGGCTGCAAGAAGAAGAGACGACTATCGCGGCACGCCGCCAGGAGCTCGAAGCTGGGCAATTGCGCGTCGAACAACTGCAGGCCGAGGCCGAAGTTCAAAAGAATCATGCCGACCGGCGGGACGAGAAACTCGAAGAACGCGCGCAGAAACTAGCGACCGAACAAGCAACACTTCGCGACGAGCGCGACCAATGCGACCGCGACCGCCGGCAACTGCAAGATGACCGGGAGGCTGTCGAGAAGGCGGCCGCCGCTTTTGACGAGCGCCGGATCGAAGCCGAGCAATTCGAGGCGCAAGTGAAACTCGGCCGCGTCACGCTCGAATCTGACCAGGCTGCACTTCAAGCTCTGAAAACGCAGGCGAAATCTCGGCAGCAGGAGCTGGAGCTGTTGCAAGCCGAACACGAACGCGCCGTCGCCGAACTGCGGCGCGATCGCGAAAATCTGGAAAGCGCGACGATCGAATTGCACCAGGAAAGGGAGCAACTCGCCGGCCGCAGTCGCACGGTCGAAGAGACGCAATCTCGGCTCAAGCAAGCAGAGCAGGCGCTGGCGATCGATCGAGTCGATGTCAAGGCCTGGCGCGACTCACTCGCACTGCATGCCAGCGAGTTGAAAGAACGTCAGCAGAACGTCGAAGTCCTGGAGCAAAATCTGGCATCGCAGCGCGATGAGATCGAGGGCCAGAAATCTCGACTGGGGCAGCAGCAAGATGACCTGGATCACCGGCAACAAGGACTCGATGGGCGATTCAACGAGTTAACTGACCTGCAGGCGAGACTCGAAAACGAACGGCGCCAGCTCGACAGCGACCGCTGCGACCTCAATGCACAACGAGAAGCGCTCGCGTCGGATCGCGCAAAGTGTGACGCTCGATGGAGCCAGCTCGATGAGTCTAAAGCACAGCTCGAGCGCGATCGCGCGGATGCCGCGTCGTTTCTTGCCGATCTCGACCAGCGAGAGCGCGGGTTGAACGAAGATCGACAGGCCTTCGATCATCAAACGGCCGAATTGGCGTCCGAGTGGCAAGTCCTTGCCGCAAAACGCAAGAAGCTCGACTCGATGAAGACAACGCATAAGTCGCGGCTGCAAGCTTTCCGCGGCGACCGCAAGCTCCTGGCAAGCCGGCAAAACGAGCTCGATTTACAACTCGCCGCTTGCCATGCACAGCAGGAGTCGTTCGCAAAGCGGGAGGCGGATCTTGCGGAGGCCCGAGTGCAGCTCGAAAACGAGCGCGGGCAGCTCGCCGGCGAACGCCACGCGCTGGAACAGGAAACACGAAGGCTTGACGAGGACCGGCACAACCAGGCCCAGGAATGGCAGGAAATCGAGCGGTGCCGCAATGAAGTCGGGTCGATGCAGGGCCTGTTGGAGAGTAAACAACACGAACTCTCGCAAAGGGAAGAACTGCTCCGTGCCACCGAACAGGCGCTGGAAGCGGAGCGCTCGGTGTTAAAGACGCATCGCGAATCGCTCGAACATCGGGAGGGTGAGCTTAGCGCGGCTCAGGCCCAACTGCAAAATAACCACGAAGAGCTGGTGCGCGGGCGAAATGCGCTTGAAAGTCAAAAGCGGGACCTGGCCCATGAGCAGTCGCAGCAAGCTCAAACATGCGATGAAATCGAACGCGCGCGCCAAGACGTCGAGACAAAGCACGCATTGGCGGAGCTCAAACATCAGCAACTCAACGAACGCGAAGCAGCTTTACGGTCGGCCGATCAAGACCTCGACGCCCAACGCGGGGCATTGAATGCCCAGCGCGAGTCGCTGGAACGCCGCGAGATGGAAGTCGCGGCTGCGCAGCGTCAACTCGAAAGCCAACAAGGACGACTGGCCGCTGAGCGGAACGCGATTGAAGAGCAAAGGCAAGCCTTCGCGCGCGACCGAGCATCGCTCGGGACAGAACTCGCCTCGCTGAATGAGCAAAAGGCTGAGCTTTGTCGTCTGCAAGAGCGGCTGGAAGGCGATCGCGAAGGGCTTGATCGCCGCCGCGCAGCGTTCGAAGCCGACGAGGTCGAACGCGCCTCGCATCACCAGCAGCTAAGCACCGAGCGCGCGGGCTTTGATGAAGAGCGCGAGACTCTCGATCAAGAGCGACGTGCAATAGTCTCGGAAAAGGACACTTTGGCCGCTGCTCGCAACGAACTCGACGCGATTCGCGCATCGCTGGACGGCAAGCAAGCCGCCCTCGATGCCCGGCAGCAGGCTTGGGCCGACCAACACGACGAGTATCAACGAGGGCGCAAGCTGCTGAAGGCCGAGCGCGATCAGCTCAATACCGCCCGCGATGCGATCGCGCTTGAAGAGGAATCGTTGCGAGAATTGCGCCATCAGCTTGAAAGGCAGCAAGACGGGCTGGACCGGTCGCGCGCGGAGCTCGAAGCGGACCGGGCCGAGCGAGAATCTCATTGGCAGCAGCTCGAGACGCAACGCGCGGAGCTCGAGGCGGCACGCGGAGTACGTGAATCCGAGACGGCAAAGTTCGAAAGCATGCAGCGGCAGTTGGCCGAGGAACAAGAGCAACTCCATTCCGAACGCGAGGCGCTCGTCCTCGAGGTCGCCGCGCTCGACGCAAAAAGGGCTGCTCTCGATAACCATCGCCAAGAGGTGAACCGGATCGACGATGCTTTGGCGAGTGACCGCCAAGCGGTGGACGACGCACGTTGTACGCTGGCCCGCGAGAAGTCTGAGCTCGAAGTGGTCCGGCAAGAGCTTGATCGGCAACGCGATCAATTGTGCGCTGAAACGGAAGGCTGGGAATCGGCGCGTTTGAAAATCGAAGCGCTGCACCAACAAATTGCCGCCGAACAAGAGACGTTGCAGAGCGACCGCGAGAACGTCATCGCACAAACTGAGTCGCTGCGAGCCGAACGCGATGAGTTGGCACGGCAGCGCCAGGCTCTGGCCACACAGCGCGATGTCCCGGAAATGGAACATCATTCGACCACAGAAACAGTCCCTGAGCCGGCTGACGAAGCAGCGAGCAACACGCGCCGCGTGCTGTCGGAAATGTTTGGCTTGGATTTGTCGACCCGCACCCCGGCAACTTCCAAAGACGTCAAGACGGCCGGTTCCACGCCGCAACCCGAGGATGCCACCTGGACGTCATTCGTCGAGGAGCTCGAAACGGCATCCGAGGTCCCAGGTGAGACGGAAACGATTTTGCCTCAAGATTCGACAGATGACGACGCAGCGTCCGTCATTTCATCCGACGAAGTGTCCGACGTCTCCCAAAACGAGGCCAGCGGCGACGAGACCATCACCGACGATGCTGGCACAGAGTCAGACTCGCAGCAACAACCCGCGATGGATGTCGATGCCAAAGACGCCGATTCGGTCGCAACTTACATGGAGCGGTTGCTCGCGGAGTCTCGCCGCGGTTCGAGTCACAGCATGAAGCCAGTCGAGCCGCAGCGTCGCTCATCGAGGCGTCGCGATCCGCGGATGCCTGCGGTCGCGCCCACAACGCGCGAGACGAAACCCCAAGATTCGCAAGCGCAAACGGCGGCGGATGACATCGATGCTTCAAACCAGGCTTCGCCCACGGAGACCGGGCCCCGTCATCTCCAGGACAAGGATGCCGTTCGCGCCAAGTTGACATCGATGCGAGAGGTCGCAAATTTTTCGGCCCGCTCGGCGATTGCTCGGCACTCGTGGCGGCGAACGCGCGGCACGCTGATGGTGAAAATCATTCTTACGGTGATTTCGCTCGTCACCGCCGTTGTGCTGGCCAGTGCTGAAATACTGGGATCACGGTCTTACAGATCGCTGAGCTGGGGCGCGGCAACGATTGGCATCGTCATGATTTTTGAGCTCGTGCGAGCGGCCATCGTCGCCCGTCGCCTGCAATCGCTAAAGAGAGGGCTCTCTGAAAAAATCGGAGACGACGTTTCGGACCGCCTCGCCGACCTCGCCACGTCGGACGAAGATAATCAAGAGCCTGCGCAGGAAGCCGACGGGCAAACCGGCGAACGCGAATAATTGCCGTGCGTCGCCGGCGCGGGCAGGGCGAGACGAGCGACAAATGCGTTTGTCGAGCGGAAAACAGGCGGAAATTCGGCGGTTGTGCCTGCCCTGCCAGCGGAGTATAGTCGGGGATTGCAGCATTTTGAGGTCATGCGATCGAATGATTGATCTGAGCGGCAAAGTGGCACTGGTGACGGGAAGCTCGCGCGGCATCGGCCGGGCGATTGCGCTGAAACTGGCGTCAGCCGGCGCCGACGTCGTCATCAACTATGTCACCTCCAAGTCCGCAGCCATGCAAGTCGCGTCAGAGGTGGTCGCGCTCGGACGCCAGGCTTACGTCGTCAAGGCCGACGTCGGACAAGATGACGACGTGCGTTCGATGGTTGAGTTCATCGCCGAGAAAATCGGTCGCCTCGACATTCTGGTGAGCAATGCCGCCACCGGTGGCTTTCGCCCGCTGCTCGAGTCGACGACGCAGCACTTTCAGGCGACGATGAACATCAACGTGCTCGCGCTGGTCTACCTCGTACGCGCGGCTTTGCCGCTGCTGGAAAAAGGCGAACACCGCGGCAAGGTGATCGCCCTTTCCAGTCACGGGTCGCGCAAGGCTTTGCCGCAATACGGGCTGATCGGCGGATCGAAGGCGGCTTTGGAGAGCATCGCGCGACACCTGACGTTGGAGGTGGGTGACCGCGGAGTCAACGTCAACGTGGTGCAAGCCGGACTCGTCGAAACCGATTCGACGAAACGGAAGACGTTCTCACGCGAAATGTTCGACGGGCGCGGCTCGAAAGACATGGTCGGCGGCCGAGAGCTTCTGCCTGAAGACGTTGCCAACGTCGTGCTGTTTTTGGCGTGTCCCTTGAGCGACCTCATCCAAGGCGAGACAATCACCGTCGACGGCGGCGCCGCCATTCACGTCTGAGATTGCGGTCGACCTCAAGGAGCTTTCATCGAGCCGGCGGGTTTATCCCGCCGGTCTTCGGCTGCGCGGCAAGACCTCGCACAGACCGAGCAGCACCGACCGGGGGAATAAACCCGGGAGCTCGACTGATCGTTCGCCACATTCATTTCGAGCCGATGCGTTATCCCACTGTCCAAGTCGCGCGAAAACTCGGGGCGAGTTCGATCGGCGTTGGCCGAGGACCGCGGGGATAAACCCCGCGGCTCGAAGTGTCCTGAGCTACCGCGACTTCTTCGCCTTCCGCCGCGAACGCGCGTCGAGAAATGCGCCCAGCGCAACGTGGTACGGCACGTTCGTCAGCAGTTTTTGATAGTCAATGCCCGCTGTGCCGCACACGCGCGTCAAGTCGCCGCAGAAGCTGTGATACCGTTCGAGATAACGGGCCCGAAGTTGATGCGGGTCGACGAGTGTGCGATGTGCCGAGCGCTCGAGGTTCCGGAACTGAGTCGGGCGATTGAAGGGGAACTCCTCTTCTTCCGGCGCCACGATATGAAACAGGATCACTTCGTGCTTGGCGTGGCGAAAATGCCTGAACGCCGTCGCCAATGGCTCGATGCGGTCGAGGCAGTCGCTGAGGATCACCAGCAGACTGCGGCGCTTAATGGAGTTGGACATTGACTCGAAGACCTGGGCCAGGCCCGTCTCGCCGCCGGGCTTGCGGTTCTCGAGCATGCCAACCAATCGCTGAAAACCTTGCGCGTTGGCGGTGGGCTCGAACCGGTCGCGGACCTCCGTATCGAAGCTGATCAAGCCGATGGCGTCTCGCTGCGTCAGCATTAGATAGCCGAGCGAAGCCGCCAGGCAGCGCGCGTAATCGAACTTGCTCAGCGTGCTTCCCGCGTACGCCATGCTGCCGGAGGCATCGACGAGCACATAGCAACGCAGGTTCGTTTCGTCCTCGAACTCCTTGATGTAGTATTTGCCCGTCTTTCCATAGGCTCGCCAGTCGATGTGGCGAATCTCATCGCCGGGGTAGTACTGGCGGTGTTCGACGAATTCGACGCTGGAGCCTTTGTACGGGCTTTTGTGCTGCCCAACCATGTATCCCTCGACCACGAGCCGTGCGACAACCTCCAGCTTTCCGAACTTCGCCAGGGCGGTGGGATCGGCGAGCGGCGCTCGTGTCAGCATGTTTTGCGAAGGTTCCAGCATGTTTGGCCATCGGCGCGATGAAGCGGCGTTTGAGGGGCACCCTATCTTATAACCGCGCGGGCTGGGTATCGGCGAACGTTGCGCGCGGTTTGCGAACATCGGCAGAGGACGTGCGCCGAACAGACAAAAAAAATTGCAATCCGTCGAGCTAACGATCCGGTGAGAAGTTACGTCGATCGCGCTTCGCAAAATATGAAAATCTGATGTAGAACGCGCTTGACAAACTGAACGGCCTGTTTATATTGGCAGGTCGTGGGAATTCACTATATCTGGGGCATATTCTCTGCCGATCCCCTACTTATTGTGGTATGATTTTCTGTCGAAACCCCTCAAAAACATGAACGTGCGTATAGAATATCCGCGGATTCGACGATAAAATGCCAACAAGACTTGGCGCCGATCGCAGGACCCGTCTATGCCCATTTCCAGCGGTTTCAATGGCACCTAGGATTCGAAGGAGTGCATGATGCACGAAGTGAAGGGAGTTGCGGTTGATTCGTTGACTCGATCGAACGGACATAACGGCAGCACGAAAGCCGACCCAACAGCGATGAAGGTTGTCCCCTATTTCTGTCCGCCGCAGACCGATCCATTCGACACAGTCGAGTGGGAGGCCCGCACCGCCCAGATTAAGGAGGAATCGGGCGAGGTGCTGTTCGAGCAGACGGGTTGCCAAATTCCCGCCCAGTGGAGCCCGCTCGCGACGAACGTCGTCGTCAGCAAGTATTTCTACGGCGAGCCGGCGACGCCCGAACGCGAGACGAGCGTCCGCCAAGTCATCTACCGGGTGGCCCGGACGATTGCCGACTGGGGAATCCAGGACGGCTACTTTCAGACGGCCGAGGACGGCGAGAACTTCTACCGCGAGTTGGCCTGGCTGTGCTTGCACCAGCACGGCGCGTTCAATTCGCCGGTGTGGTTTAACGTGGGCCTGTACCATCAATATGGCGTGAAGGGCTCGCGGGGCAACTATCACTGGGACGTGGAGAAGGGGGCCATTCATCGGCCGGAGACCCCGTACGAGTATCCGCAGGGGTCGGCCTGCTTCATCCAGTCGGTCGAAGACAACATGGAAGACATCATGCGCCTGGCGACCAGCGAGGCCATGCTCTTCAAGTTTGGGTCTGGAACCGGCACCGATTTGTCGACGATCCGCAGCGCCCGAGAAAAACTGTCCGGCGGCGGTATTCCGTCCGGCCCGCTGTCCTTCATGCGCGTTTACGACCAGATTGCCGCCGTCGTCAAGTCGGGTGGAAAGACACGCCGTGCCGCCAAGATGCAAAGCCTCAAGGATTGGCATCCCGACATCATGGAGTTCATCCAGGCGAAGGCCAAGGAAGAGAAAAAGGCCCGCACGCTGATCGAAAGCGGCAAGTACGACGCGAACTTCAACGGCGAGGCCTACAGTTCCATCATGTTTCAGAACTCGAACCTCTCGGTACGCGTGTCGGATGAGTTTATGCAGGCGGCCGTCGACGGTCGCAAGTGGGCGACGCGGTGGGTCACCAACCCCAATATCCCCGGCCCGACCTACCAAGCAAAAGACATGCTTCGTGAAATTGCCCATGGAACATGGTTCTGCGGCGACCCCGGCCTTCAGTACGAAACGACAATCAACCGCTGGCACACGTGTCCCAATAGCGGTCCGATCAACGCGTCGAACCCCTGCTCGGAGTACATGTTCCTCGACGATACGGCCTGCAACCTGGCCAGCATCAACTTGAAGAAAATGATGCGGGCGGACGGGACGTTCGACGTCGAGCGGTTCCGCCAGGCATGTACCATCTTCATCACCGCGCAGGAAATTCTCGTCGATCACGCCAGCTATCCCACGCCGTCTATCGCCGAAAACAGCCACCGCTACCGGCCGCTGGGTCTCGGCTATGCCAACTTGGGAAGCATGCTGATGTCGATGGGCATCGCCTACGACAGCGACGCCGGACGCGGCCTCTGCGGGGCGCTCACAGCCTTGATGAACGGGCAGGCCTATCTGCAGTCGAGCCGCATTGCGGCACACGTCGGCCCGTTTTCCGGCTACGAAGAGAACCGCGAGCCGATGCTCAAGGTCATGCAAATGCACCGCGAGGCCGTCGAGAAAATCAACACGGCTTGCCCGATGTGCTTGCGCGACGCGGCCCGCCAGGTGTGGAACGAATGCGTCGAGTCGGGGCGAAAGCACGGCTATCGCAATGCTCAAGCGACCGTACTGGCTCCCACCGGAACGATTGCGTTCATGATGGATTGCGATACCACCGGCATCGAGCCCGACATCGCGCTGGTCAAATACAAGCAATTGGCCGGCGGCGGCATGATGAAGATCGTCAACCGTACCGTGCCTCAAGCGTTGCAAACGCTCGGTTACGACGAGCCGCAGGTGAAGGCCGTTCTCGATTACATAGAGGCGAACGATACGATCGAGGGTGCGCCCGGGTTGAAGGACGAGCACCTTCCGGTTTTCGATTGTGCGTTCAAAGCGGCCAAAGGCACCCGCTCCATTGGTTGGCGGGCCCACGTCTCGATGATGGCGGCGGCACAGCCGTTCCTGTCGGGTGCGATTTCCAAGACCGTCAACATGCCGCCCGATTCGACGGTCGAGGACATCGAGAACGCTTACATCGAGGGTTGGAAACTCGGCCTTAAGGCGCTGGCCATCTATCGCGACGGCACGAAGCAGAGCCAGCCGTTGGCCACCACCAAGGAGGGCGATCGCAAGAAGAAAGACGCCGAGCCGTCTTCGGCGAGCTCGACTCGACTGAGCTCGCCGAAGTCAGCCGAGCCGGCAAAGCCGGTCCGCCGCCATCTCCCGGCGACGCGGCAATCGCTGACGCACAAGTTTTCGGTCGGCGGACATGAGGGCTACATCACCGTGGGCCTGTTCGAAGACGACTCGCCGGGCGAGCTGTTCATTACGATGGCCAAAGAAGGAAGCACCATCGGCGGGCTGATGGACGTCATCGGCACGCAAACGTCGATAGGCCTGCAATACGGCGTGCCGCTTGATGTATTTGTCAACAAGTTCTCGCACACGCGGTTCGAACCGTCCGGCTGGACGACGAACCCCGACATTCCGAACGCCAAAAGCGTGGTCGATTACATCTTCCGCTGGCTGGGCATCGAGTTCCTGCCAGGTTACCGCGAGGCCAATACGCCAAAGCGGGAAGAAGAGTCGGCGGAGGGCGACTCGGCGGACGGGAATCCCAAGCCGGCGGGCGCCAAATCGCGTTCCGTCGTGCGAGACTTAAAGACCGCCGTTGGGAATGGGTCGAACGTCAAACAGTACAGCGGCCATTCGCGGGTTGCCTTCGAGTCCGACGGATTGGCCGCCCGCAGCGCCGAGTTTGCCAGGTTCCAGGCCGATGCGCCGGCCTGCGACAACTGTGGCGCGATCACCGTCCGAAACGGCAATTGCTATCTCTGTCACAACTGCGGAAACAGCATGGGATGTAGCTGAAGGAGCGGCGAGTTCCCTTGCAGACGGCACCCCGGTCTTCGGAGGGACCGGGGTGCTTTTTCGCGCCTGGTCCGCGAACCCCCCTCCCTTCCAGGGAGGGGCTGGGGG
>JBBDVZ010000047.1:0-11017 GCA_040903115.1 Planctomycetaceae bacterium | reverse complement strand
CGTCGCCGGCGTCCACGTCGGCCCCGGTGAGTGTGATCACTCCCGTCGCGTCTTCTTGGAGCGTCAAGCTGCCGGCGTTGGATGTCGGTGCGTCGTTGACCGCGTTCACCGTCAGGCTGAACGTCGCCGGAGACGCCGACCAGACATCGCCGTCGTTGGCGCTGAACGTAAAGCTCGTCGATCCATTCCAGTTGGCAGCGGGCCGGAACGTCAACGCGCCGCTGCTGATTTGGGCTTGCGTGACGGTCGAGCCCGCGCTGACCGCCGAGCCGCTGAGCAACAGCGTGCCGTTGGCCGGCAGCGTGTCGAGGCGGTAGGACGTCACTGCGTCGCCGGCGTCGATGTCCGCTCCGGCGAGCGTGATCACACCCGTCGCGTCTTCGTTGATCGTCAAGCTGCGAGGCGTTGCCGTCGGTGCATCGTTGACCGCATTGACCACCAGGCTGAACGTCGCCGCGGAGGCGGAATAGGCTTGTCCGTCGTAGGCGCTAAAGCTGAACGACGTGGAGCCGTTCCAGTTCGCGTTCGGTCGGAACGTCAAAGCGCCGCTGCTGATTTGGGCTTGCGTCACCATGGTATTGGCGGTGACCGCCGTACCATTGAGCAAGAGTGCACCGTTAGCAGGCAGCGAGTTGATGCGATACGCATCGACCGCGTCGCCGGCGTCCACGTCGGCCCCGGTGAGTGTGATCACTCCCGTCGCGTCTTCGTTGATCGTCAAGCTGCCCGCGATCGAAGTGGGCGCGTCGTTGACCGAGTTGACCGTCAGATTGAACGTCGCCGGAGCCGCAGAATACGCTTGCCCGTCGTAGGCGCTAAATGTGAACGACGTCGAGCCGTTCCAGTTCGCATTCGGCCGGAACGTCAACGCGTTGCTGTTGATTTGGGCCTGCGTCACGCTCGCGCCGGCGCTCAATGCAGTGCCGTTGAGCAGCAGCGTGCCGTTGGCGGGCAGCGTGTCGACTCGGTACGCGTCGATCGCATCGCCAGCGTCGGGTTCGGTTCCGGTCAGCCTGACGGCTGTGGTTACGTCTTCGTTGAGAGTCAAATTGCCGGCGGTAGCGGTCGGTGCATCGTTGACCGGATTGACCGTCAGGCTGAACGTCGCCGACGAAGCGGAATAGGCTTGTCCGTCGTAGGCGCTAAAGCGGAACGACGTCGAGCCGTTCCAGTTCGCATTCGGCCGGAACGTCAATGCGCCGCTGTCGATCTGGGCCTGCGTCACCATGGTATTGGCAGTAACCGCCGTGCCGTTGAGCAGCAGCGTGCCGTTGGCAGGCAGCGAGTTGATGCGGTAAGCATCGACCGCGTCACCTGCGTCGATGTCGGCACCGGAGAGTGTGACGACGCCGGTGGTGTCTTCATTTAAGCTCAGGCTGCCGGCGGTGGCGGTCGGCGCGTCGTTGACCGCGTTTACGGTGAGATTGAACGTCGCCGGGGCGGCTGAGTACGTATCGCCGTCGTTGGCGCTGAACGTGAAGTTCGTCGCACCGTTCCAATTCGCATTCGGCCGGAACGTCAATGCGCCGCTGTTGATTTGAGCCTGCGTGACAGTCGCGCCGGCGCTTAAGGCAGAGCCGCTGAGGAGCAGCGTGCCGTTGGCGGGCAGAGTGTCGATGCGGTACGACGTCACTGCGTCGCCAGCGTCGATGTCCGCCCCGGAGAGCGTCACCACGGCGGTTGCGTCCTCGTTCATGGTCAGGCTGCCGGCATTTGCCGTCGGCGCGTCGTTGACCGCGTTCACCGTCAGGCCGAACGTCGCACGCGCAGCAGACCATGTATCGCCGTCGTTGGCGCTGAATTGGAACGACGTCGAGCCGCTCCAGTTGGAAGTGGGTTGGAACGTCAACGCGCCGCTGTTGATTTGGGCCTGCGTCACGACGGCGCCTGCGCTGACGGCCGAGCCGTTCAGCCGCAGTGTGCCGTTGGTCGGCAAAGTGTCGATGCGATAAGTTTCGATGGCGTCGCCTGCGTCGATGTCCGCTCCGGACAACGTGACCACGCCCGTATTATCTTCGTTCATGCTCAGGCTGCCGGCGGTGGCCGTCGGAGCATCGTTGACCGGATTCACGTTCAGGCTGAACGTCGCGGGAGACGTCGACCACGTATCGCCGTCGTTGGCGCTGAACGTGAAGTTCGTCGCACCGTTCCAATTCGCCGTCGGCCGGAACGTCAAAGCGCCGCTGTCGATTTGGGCCTGCGTCACCGAGGTGCCGGCGCTTAAGGCAGAGCCGCTGAGCAGCAGCGTGCCGTTGGCGGGCAGAGTGTCAACCCGGTACGCGATCACTGCGTCGCCCGCGTCGACGTCCGTTCCGGACAGCGTCACCACGCCGGTTCCGTCTTCATTGAGCGTCAGGCTGCCAGCGGTGGGCGTCGGAGCGTCATTGACGGAGTTTACCGTCAGGTTGAACGTTGCCGGTGCCGCGGAATACGCTTCCCCGTCGTACGAGCTGAAACTGAAGCTCGTCGAACCGTTCCAGTTCGCCGCCGGCTGGAAGGTCAGCGAGCCGCTGTCAATCTGAGCCTGTGTCACCGTCGCGTTGGCGCCAACCGCCACACCGTTGAGCAACAACGTACCGTTGGCTGGCAGCGTGTCGATGCGGAAAGAATCGACGGCGTCGCCGCTGTCCGGATCTGTGCCGGCAAGCGTGATGACACCGGTTGCGTCTTCATTGATGCTCAAACTGCCGGCCGAAGCAAACGGCGCATCGTTGACGGGGTCGACGTTCACGTCGAAGACGGCAGAAGCGGCCGACCAACTCTCGCCGTCCGACGCGCTGAATGTAAACGACGTGAAGCCGTGCCAATTTGCGGCAGGTTGGTACACCAGCGCGCCGGCACTCATTTCCGCCTGCGTGACGACCGCTCCGGCACTCACCGCCGAGCCGTTGAGCAACAGCGTGCCGTTGCTTGGCAGCGTGTCGATGCGATAAGCGTCGACTGCGTCGCCGGCATCCAGATCGGTGCCCGAGAGCGTGACCACTCCCGTCGCATCTTCATTCAGGCTCAAGCTGCCGACGGAAGCAAAGGGCGCGTCGTTAACGGGGCTCACGTTCAGGTTGAACGTCGCCGAAGCGGCCGACCACGTATCGCCGTCGTTGGCGCTGAACGTGAAGTTTGTCGAACCGTTCCAATTCGGCGTCGGTTGGAACGTCAATGCACCGCTATTGATCTGTGCCTGTGTCACGGTGGCACCAGCGCTCATCGCCGAGCCGTTCAGCAACAGCGTGCCATTGCTCGGCAGCGTGTCGATCCGATAAGAATCAACCGCATCCCCTGCGTCGATGTCCGCTCCGGAGAGCGTGACCACGCCCGTTGCGTCTTCGTTGACAGTGAGATTACCGGCACTCGCCGTCGGGGCATCGTTGACCGGATTGACGGTGAGGCCAAAGGTGGCGGATGCGGCCGACCATGTATCGCCGTCGTTGGCACTGAACGTGAAGCTCGTCGAACCGTTCCAGTTGGCCGTTGGCTGGAACGTCAGTGAACCACTGTTGATCTGGGCTTCCGTTACGGTGGCGCCAGCGCTCACCGCCACGCCGTTGAGCAATAGCGTGCCATTCGCGGGCAGCGTGTCGATGCGATACGAATCAACCGCGTCACCAGCGTCGATGTCCGCGCCGGAGAGCGTGACGACGCCCGATCCATCTTCGTTAAGAGTGAGATTACCGGCACTCGCAGTCGGCGCGTCGTTGACCGGGTTCACGGTCAGGCTGAACGTCGCCGGACCGGCCGACCATGTATCGCCGTCGTTGGCGCTGAACGTGAAGCTTGTCGAACCGTTCCAGTTCGCCGTCGGCTGGAAGGTCAGTGCACCGCTGTTGATTTGGACTTGCGTGATGATCGCTCCCGCGCTCACCGCCGAGCCGTTCAGCAATAGCGTGCCATTGGCGGGCAGCGTGTCGATACGATACGAATCAACCGCGTCACCAGCGTCGATGTCCGCGCCGGAGAGCGTGACGACGCCCGATCCATCTTCGTTAAGAGTGAGATTACCGGCACTCGCAGTCGGCGCGTCGTTGACCGGGTTCACGGTCAGGCTGAACGTCGCCGGAGCGGCGGAATACGCTTCTCCGTCGTACGCGCTGAAGCTGAAGCTCGTTGACCCGTTCCAATCGGCCGTCGGCTGGAAGACGAGCGAGCCGGAGTCAATCTGCGCCTGCGTCACCGTGGCATTGGCGGCAACCGCCACGCCGTTGAGCAACAGCGTGCCGTTACTCGGCAGCGTGTCGATGCGATAGCTCTCAACGGCGTCGCCCGCGTCGGGATCTGTCCCAGCGAGCGTGACCACGCCGGTGGCGTCTTCGTTGAGGCTAAAGCTCCCCGCTGAGGCGAATGGCGCATCGTTGACGGGGTTCACCGTGAGATTGAAGGCGGCGGGAGCGGCTGACCACAATTGTCCGTCGTAGGCGCTGAAGTCGAACGACGTTGACCCGTGCCAGTCAGCGTTGGGCTGAAACACGAGCGAACCAGAGTCCATCTGCGCCTGCGTGACCGTTGTCCCGGTGCTCACAGCTTGGCCGTTCAAAAACAGGCTTCCATTGGTCGGCAGCGTGTCGATGCGATAAGCGTCGACCGCGTCCCACGAGTTGGGGTCGGTGCCCGCCAAATGGAGGACCCCGGTTGTGTCTTCATTGAAGCCCAGGCTGCCTGGGGTCGCCGAAGGCGCGCTATTCGGGCCGACCTGGATTTCCTCGACGTTGGTGTAGTCGATGTCAAACGATTTGTTACCGCCCAAACTGACGGTCAAGCTTTGGCCGTTCGGATTGTACGTGACATCGCTGGGGTTGAAGTTCGAGAGGTCAATCCTGTCGAAACCTTGCCCGCCGTCGACGGTATACGTTCTGCCGTTAGCGGCATTACTGAACGCGAAGGCGTCGTCGTGGCTGCTGCCGGTAACCCCTTCGACGTTTGTTATCGTGTCGGTTCCGCCTCCACCCGTGTTTTGCGCCGTGGTGCGCGTAATATCGACGGTGACCGCCGAGGGGGCATCGCTATAGTCGACGGTGTCGGTATTGTTCCCCCCGTCGATTGTGTCGTTCCCGGCGCCGCCGCGCAGAGTGTCGTTGCCAGCGCCACCGTTGAGCGTATCATTTCCAGCGCCGCCAATGAGGAGGTCAGCACCTTTGCCGCCAGTTAGCGTATCGTCGCCGTCTCCGCCATCGAGCAGATCGTTGCCGTCTCCCCCGTCGAGCTGGTCGTTCCCCCCAAAACCATACATCTGGTCGTTGCCACCGAGGCCGTTTGCCACGTTGGCCAGGTCGTCACCCGTGAAGACGTTGGCTCCGTTGGTCGCGCCGGGGATTTGTTGACCGGTCGCGGCGTCCGTCCAGGTGACCGACATCAGAATGCGCGGTTCGAGGCATTCGACTTCCAGTCGGGCCCGCTTGTCGTCGGCAGGTCCGTTTGAATCTTTCTTCGGTCGGTCATTTTTGTCAGTCATGGCGGCACCGTTCAGAGGAATTTGTATTGAGCCAATCACAGATGTTGTCGTTCGCAAGCCTCAAACCCAGACCCGTGTTAAGACGTTAGGTCCCCTGCCCTCGCTGGGCCGTTTTGCCCTGGCTTTCCAAGGCTTCGGCGTCGAATTTGACCGCGAAGCCCGCCGGATAGCGCAGGTCGTCGTTGGGTATCACAAACACGCATCGAAATGACATGCTGGCCGAGTCGATCATCGGCGCCCTGTATTTCAAGGTCGCGGTCAACGAGTTGCCGACCGGCTCATCGGCAATGAGCTGGTACTGCTGGCCCGGCTTGAGGACTCCGAAGAGGCTGAGTGGAACATGCAGTTCCGCTTCAAGCGTGGTCATGCTGACCAGCGTCAGCAACTTGTTTTGTACCGTGAACGTAGCTCCGGCGAACTCGTGAATCTGCAATACCTGACCGCTGAAGGGCGCGCGGATATTGTGCGATTCGAGTCGCGCTTGCTCGAGTTCCAGGTTGGCGCGCGCTTGCGCCTGAATCTCCTGCACCCGGGCGACGTCGGCTTTCGCCTGTTCGTAACGTGACTTGGCTTCGTCGAGCTGGTGCTCGGTAATGGCCTTGCCGGCAACCAACGCGGTTTGACGGTGAACGATCTTTTCGGCCAGCGACAGCTCGAGTTTTGCGCGATCGAGCTCGGCATTTCGAGTCGCGGCGGCCTCCGCAAACGCCACGGCGGCTTTCGCGACGCGATTGTCCATCACGGCCAGTATCTCGCCTGCTTGCACGTTTTGTCCCTCCTTGACGAACACTTTCATCAAAACGCCATCGAGCGGCGCCGACAAAACAACCCGTTCCGCCGGACGGGCGATTCCAGGAATGTGGCCGGGCGAAGTCTCGCGAAAGCGGCGAGCCGCGGCCTTGTCAGTCGAAGCCGCGGTGTGCAGCGCGTTCAACACAACCTGTGGCCGGTCCGCAGCGCGCACAAAAGGCGCATGGGTCGGCATTGCCGCGGCAAGCATGAAGCAAATGAAAACTGTAATGCGGATCCTCATCCCCTCATCCCTTCGGAATTTTTGGGTGCAATGTCGCTACAATGCGCCAAACTCTACTTCGCGCTTCAGTCAAACATAGGTCGTAGATGGAGGCATTCTCCCCAGTCGGCAGCCCCAAGCGTGTAAAGGCGCACCCCGCGCGAAGGCGTAACGACGGCACGATTTCGAACGCCTGTGCGGAATGTTCCGACCTTAGCGATTACAGCCGTGCAAGCCCCGCAATCTCGAAAACCACGCTTCCAGCGGCTAGCATGTTTGAGTCGCGTCGAATTGCGCTGGGATTGATTCACCTTTTCGGACACGGAAAATGATGAACACACGAAGGCTGCTGCGACGGACACGCCTGGCTGTTGGCGCATGTTTGACGATCGTCTGCGGCACGGCTTTCGGAGCCGACGTGGCAGTGGGCAGCCATAAGTTCACGCTGCCCGATGGCTTCGAAATCGAGCAGGTCGCCGGGCCGCCGCTGGTCGACCGCCCCATCTCCGCCGACTTCGACGAAGAGGGGCGGCTCTATGTCACCGATTCCAGCGGCTCGAACGAAAAGGTGGACGTCCAACTCGAGAAACGCCCGCATCGAGTCGTTCGTTTAGAAGACAGCGACGGCGACGGCCGTTTCGACAAAAGCACCGTGTTTGCCGACAAGATGATGTTCCCGGAGGGAGCACTTTGGCACGACGGCTCGCTGTACGTGGCCGCCCCGCCGCAGATTTGGAAGCTCACCGACTCCGATGGCGACGGCGTCGCAGAACACCGCGAGGTCTGGTTCGACGGCAAAACGCTGACCGGCTGTGCGAACGACCTGCATGGTCCGTATCTGGGGCCGGATGGTTGGATCTATTGGTGCAAAGGCGCCTTTGCCGAGCAGACATACGAACGCCCCGGCCGGTCGCCGTTGGTGACACGCGCGGCTCACATTTTCCGCCGCCGCCCCGAAGGCGGACCGATCGAGCCGGTGATGACCGGCGGCATGGATAATCCCGTCGACGTCGTCTTCACGCCCGGCGGCGAGCGCATTTTTTCGACGACGTTCTTTCAGCATCCCGGCGGCGGACTGCGAGACGGATTGATCCATGCCATTTACGGCGGCGTCTACGGCAAGGTCCACGGCGTCCTCGATGGGCACCCCCGCACCGGGCCGATGATGCCCGTACTGTCACATATGGGCGCCGCGGCTCCGTGCGGATTAGTGCGACTGCACAGCGATCAGTTTGGGGCCGACTTCCGCGATAACTTGTTTGCCTGCCTGTTCAACATGCACAAATTGACGCGTCACGTTCTGACTCCGGCGGGAGCGACCTTTGAGTCGCGCGACGCCGACTTCCTGGTTAGCGACAACCTCGATTTCCATCCCACCGACGTGCTCGAAGACGCGGACGGCAGTCTGATCGTCGTCGACACGGGCGGCTGGTACAAGCTGTGCTGTCCCACGTCGCAATTGGTGAAGCCCGACGTCTTAGGAGCCGTTTATCGAATTCGCCGCACCGGGGCGCACAAGGTCGATGATCCGCGCGGAAAGAAAGTCGACTGGACGTCGCCAATCGATCAGCAACTGGTCGCCATACTTGGCAATGCGAGATTCGCCGTGCGAGATCGCGCGCGGCAACAATTGTTGAAGAACGGCGATGCTGCGATAGTCGCGCTCGACAAAGCCATCAAGAGGTCTGACGATCCTCTGTGTCGCCTCGAAGCCGTCTGGACGTTGACGCAGATCAACGATCCGAAAGTGTCCGCCTCGGTACGTGCAGCACTTGGCGATTCCGATGAGACCGTGCGGCAAGCCGCCCTGCATTCCGTCTGCGTGCGCGTCGACAAGGAAGCGGAGACAAGCGTCGCCGAGCTGCTGAAATGTCAGTCGGCTCCCAATCGGCGGGCCGCGGCTGAGGCGCTGGGTCGCATCGGTTCTCCGCGGTCGGTTCCCGCGTTGCTCGCCGCGCTCAGCCAGCCGGCAGATCGTATCCTCGAGCACTCGTTGATCTATGCGCTGCTGGAGATCGGGGACGTCGAGCAGACGCGGTCCGCGCTCGCGCACGAAAGTCTTCGCGTGCGGCAAGCGGCTTTGATGGTTCTGGACCAGTTGCCCGGCGGCAACGTACAGCTCTCCGACGTGCTGCCGCATCTCGACTCGACCGACCCGGCCATGCAGGAAACCGCATGGTGGATCACTGAGCGGCACCGCGAGTGGGCGCCCAATTTGGCGGCTTATTTTCGTGAAGCACTCGCAATAACGCCCGACGGAACGGAGCAGCTTGGAAAGTTATCGGCCCGGCTCGCCACGTTCGCCGCCGATCCTACAATTCAGAAAGTCATGGCCGACGCCCTGACCGACGCGAATGCCCGCCGCGGCGTGCGACTGGCGATGCTGTCGGCGATGGCCGCCAGTCGACAACAGCCCATCCCGGACGCCTGGGCCGCTGCGATCCAAAGCTTGCTGGCGACCAATGACGCCGAGTTATTGGAAGCCGCCGTCGGGGCGGTGCAAACATTGTCGAGCTCGAAGCCGTCCGACCAGTTCGTGGGCCGATTGCGCGAGATGGCCCGCGATGGAAATCTTGCCGCCGCGATCCGCCTCAAGGCCTTAGTCGCGCTGCCGGGCGAGCGGCGCGCGCTCGACGAAACCCTGCTGCGGTTCCTCTGCGAACAACTGGACTTGGCTCGGCCGGTGAATGTGCGCGCCTTGGCGGTCGACGTTCTGGTCGGCTCGCCTGTGACGATTGAACAGTTAACAGTCGTGGCCGACGCCGTCGCCAACACCGGGCCGATGGAATTGAAACGGCTGATGGAGCTCTTCGCCAAACACCCGGACGAGCAGTTGGGCCTGCGGCTGGTCGATGCACTGCTGCGTTGTGCGGCGGCCTCGTCGTTGTCGCCGGACGAGATCAAACTGCAATTGGCCGGCTATGGAGACAACGTCTTGCAGAAGCTCGCGCCGTTGCTCGAGCGAATCGCACAAGAGAACAGCGACAAGTACCGCCAACTCGAGTCGATCCTCGGCTTGTTGGCGGCGGGCGACATTCGACGCGGACAGCGCGTGTTTCAGAGCACGAAGGCCGCTTGCGCGAGCTGTCACGCCATGGGCTATCTCGGCGGGCGGGTCGGTCCCGACCTGACGCACATCGGCAAGATACGCATCGAACGCGATCTGCTCGAGTCGATTTTGTTTCCCAGCGCGAGTTTTGTCCGCAGCTACGAGCCGTCAACCATCCTCACCGCCGACGGCCTGCTGCACAACGGCATCGTGCAGGATGAAACGGCCACGGAGCTCACGCTGCAAATTGACGCACAAAAGGTCGTTCGCGTCCCGGTCGAGCAGGTTGAGCTGCGCAAGCCCGGAACCGTCTCGGTCATGCCGGCCGGCCTCGAAAAGCAATTGACGCCGCAGGAGTTGGCCGACCTGGTCGTGTTCCTCAAGTCGGCCCAGTAACGAGCCACGGGGTTCATCCCCGCGGTCTGCGGCCATTGCGAATCAAACCCGCCGACGCCTTCGCGCATCCTGACTGCGTCGGCCGAAGACCGGTGGGTTAAACCCACCGGCTCGGCGGTTTTACTGATTCTTCGCGAGTTCATCTCGTTCCCAAGCAGAGCTTGGGAACCAGAGAAACCCACCGCCGGGCAGGATTTTCCAGGGAGCGAACCGAAAAATATCCCCGGAACCCGGCCAACTAGGTGATTTTGTTTTGACGTGATCCGGTGGCGGCGGCTAGCATATGTGCAGCGGCTTCGTGCCCGTTCCAGTCGGCGCCGGCGGCGAGCGAAAGTGCTTTAGTCTACGGTCTCTCGCTGCCCCGTTGTGCGCGATGGTTGTCAAGGTCGCTCCCGGTGGGGAAGGTCCAACAATTGGCAAGCGATGAAGAACGGCAGCTCACTGCTGTGACGCGGGCCGATCATGCCGTTCGACAAATCGCTTAAACAGAAGGTTGGAGGTGCAAGGTGTCGTCCCGTTTGTTTCGCCGTGGCTTTACGCTGATTGAACTCCTGGTTGTCATTGCGATTATCGCGATTCTCATCTCGCTGCTGCTACCCGCCGTGCAAGCGGCGCGCGAAGCCGCACGCCGCGCGCAGTGCATGAACAACCTCAAGCAAATCGGTCTCGCGTTGCACAATTACCACGACGTCAACGGCCGCTTTCCGATCGGCCAGCTCGCGACGTTGTTCTTAAGCGACACAACGCTGAACTTCGACTATGCCGATCCACGCGAGGGTATTCTTCGCACGGGAAATCCGGACCTGGACGGAATTCAGGCGCACGGCACGAGCTGGATGCTGCCAATCCTGCCGTACATCGACCAGGGAAACATTTTCGACAAGTGGGATTTCGATCTGAACGTCATCAACAATGGCACGTTTATTTTGAATGCCTTTCAGCCCCCGAGGACGGACATTTCGGTGTTTTACTGTCCGACGCGCCGCGGCGACATGAAGATTGCACAGTATACCTTCGTCAAGAGGCCCGACTACCTCGACGCTCCCCCGATTCTGCCGCGGTGGGACAAGGGCGGCAACGACTACTCCGGATGCATCGGCTCGGGCGAAGGTTGGGA
>JBBDVZ010000046.1:0-11034 GCA_040903115.1 Planctomycetaceae bacterium | reverse complement strand
GAAGGGAAACGCGGAAACTCAGCCCGCCGCAGACTCGAAGTCTGAAAAAACCACCGGCAAAGAAAAAGAGCAAGCGACCAAGCAGGATGCGTCGACCAATCCGCTGTCGAGGTTTGTCAAAAAGATCCTGCCGGGAGCGCCCGCCGAATCGAAGAATTCTGATAAGCCTGCGGAAAAGAAAAAAGCCGACACCAAAGCGAAGGCCGGACGCGAGAAACCGGGTTCCGCGCGAGGCGACTCAGACGAAGACGATGCCGGGCGCGATCACATCGATTCGCGCGCTCCGCAAGACGCCAACATCACCAAGGCCTTTCGCCGCGCCGCGGGGCGCGTCGAAGAGCAGGATTGGGTGCAGGCGCTCGAGCTGCTCAAAGGACTACTGGATCCACCCGCGGCAGATGGTGGTGCAAATGCGCTGACCGACTCGCTGATCCGCCTGCCCGATGGGCGATGGGTGTCAGTCCGCGGAGAAGCGCAGCGCCTGGTGGGACAGCTTCCCGGCGAGTATCTCCAACGCTATCGCCGTGAGATGGAACCCAAAGCTGCGGTCCTGCTCAAGGAGGCCGAGGAAAGCAAAGATCTACAGCAAATGGTCGCCGTCGCCACGCGATTCTTTCACACCGAGGCCGGACAGCGGGCTGCCAACTATCTGGGCACATATCACTTCGACCGGGGCGAGTTCGGGATGGCGGCGCACTGGTTCGGCCAGTTGGTGCAGGCGAAGGCCACCGCGTCGGACGATCCGAAATGGCGCGTGAAGGCCGCCTTCGCGATGCGGCAGGCCGGACGCGAGCGGGAAGCCGACACACTCATCTCAAGCGGTTCGTCGGCCGGATCGATGGGCGAGCTCGAGCTGGGCGGCACGCGCATTCAGCCTCAAGACTGGCTGAAGACGACACAACTTCCGCCCTTGGATCAGCAGCAGTTGGAAGATTGGCGGATGGCCTACGGTTCTCCCAGCCGAACCGGCACAGCGCAAGGCGGAGAGCCGCTGCTGCTGCCCCGGTGGACGGCTCCCGTGACGTACTCGAAGTCGGTCTTGGAGCAGATGGAGACTTTGATCGAAGACCTGCGCGACCTGGGCCAGGTTCCCATCCCCACGCTGGCTCCGATCACCGTGGATGGCAAGGTGGTCTTTCGCACGCTGCGCGGGGTGCAGGTCGTCGATGCGGCAACCGGCGACGAGCTATGGGCCACCCGTGAAGGCGTTTCGCCCGAGCAGGTCCTCACCGGGCAGCCGGCCGACACCGACGGCATGAACGAAGGCCCGGTTTGGAACGGCAGGGTCTTCGGCGGCGGCATCATGGTGCGTCGCGGCAGGATGTTCGCACCGGGAATGGTCGTCGACGGGGAGTTTTACTCGGGGCAAGGCGCCGAGGCGCATCCGCTGACAAACCTGTTGTTCCGCGATGGGATCTACGGCAGCCTCAGCAGCGACGGCGAGCAACTGTTCGTCATCGAAGACCACGCCGTGCTGTCTCAGCAGCCTCTTGGCTACAGTTGGGACCGACAAGGTGTCCCGGCCGATCCGTTTCGCAGGAGCTGGACCAGCAACCGTCTCACCTCATACGACCTGAATAACGGACGGACGCTTTGGGACGTTGGCGGCCGCGAGATGAACGAGCCTTTCGACCCGCCGCTGGCCGGCACATATTTCTTCGGCGCGCCAGTGCCCGACGCCGGCGAACTTCTGGTTGTGGGTGAAAAAAACAACGAAATTCGGCTGTTCGGCTTGGACGCTCAACTGGGCTCGCCGCTCTGGTCGCAATTGATCGCGTACTCTGACGCGCCGATCGACCAGGACCTCGCGCGCCGCTGGTTCACGTCTCAAATCTCGGTAGGCAACGGGGTGATCGTCTGCCCGACAACGGTCGGATGGCTCGTCGCGGTCGACCGATTGAAGCACACGGTGCTTTGGGCCCATCGGTATACGTCGCCCACCGGTCGCAAGGAGCCAGAGGCGCCCAATGCCACCTTCGTTCAGCCCGGACGACTGAACGGTCGTTGGAGTCCTTCGGCGCCCGTGATTGTCGGCAATCGGGTCGTCTATACGCCCTCCGAAGAGCAATTGTTGATTTGCTTGAACCTGTTCGACGGCACCCGCATTTGGAAGAAGTCGAAGGGAAGCGGTCTTTATCTGGCCGGCGTTTTTGGCGAAAGCGTCGTGGTCGTCGGCACGCGGTCGGTCGTGGCGTATTCGCTCTCAGACGGCACGACCGTGTGGAGTGCGCCGATTCCCGCCGACGAGGGGACCCCTTCGGGATTCGGTGTCGCCGTCGGTAGTCATTACTACTTGCCTCTGAATTCCGGACAGCTTTGGACTATCGACCTGGCCGACGGCCACGTCCTGTCGAAGCTGAAAGCGCGTGAAACGCTGCGGCCCATGGGCAACCTGGCCATGGCGCGCGGCATGCTGATCTCGCAAGACGCGCTCGGCGTCACCGCGTTCGAGCAACGAGAGATGGTCGAGAGCGAGATCAAGAAACGCCAGGAAGGCGATCCCGTCGACTTTGCCGCTTTGATGCGGCAAGCGGAAATTCACGCGCTCAATCGCGAGCATCCGCAGGCGCTGGCAGCGCTGCATAAGATCGACGCCGCCAAATTGCCTGCCGAACAATCTGCGCGCTATCGCAGTGCGATGATCGAAGGCCTGACGGCGTTCATTCGGTCCGACCTGCGCGCCCACGACGCGGAAATGGAAGAACTCGCAAAGCTCGCGACCACCGCCGATGAGAAAAATCTCGCCCGCCGGCTGGCCGCACGGCGTCTCGAAGAACGAGGGGCGCTCGAAGAGGCGTTTAACCTGTATTGGGAAATCGGACTGGAGCACAGCGACTCCGAAATCTCGCGAGATGACAATTCTCACATCGCGGTCAATGCCAGCGAATGGGTTGCCGGAAAGCTTGCCGACGTCTGGGCCGCCATGCCGGACGCCGCCCACGCAAAGCTGTCGCCCAAGATTGCCGCGGCTGCCGAGAAGGCGTCAGCCGGTGATCGCGCGGTGCAGCGGCAATTCATCCGGTTGTTCGGTTTCCACCCCCAGTCGGTGCCGGTGATGCGGAAACTGGTCGAGCAGTATGCGGCGGGCGGTGAATTTCTCAGCGCCGAAATATTGCTGCTCAAGCTCGGAAGTCATTCCGACGCCGCGGTTGCCGCCGATGCGACGGCGCGACTCGCGCGGCTGCTCCAGGAGCAGGGATTGCCCGAGGATGCCGCCGTCTTTTTGAACCGGCTGCTGGATCGCTTTCCTGACGCAAAGCTGGCCAGCGGGATGACCGGCCGCGAACACGTGGAAAAACTTCGCGCGCAGGACCCTGCTGTTTTGTCCCAACAACTCCCGCCGCTGGCTTGGGGCAACGTCGACGTGCGGTTGGAGTCGTCGGGCACCGGCTACGATTCGGACCCCGTCAGCGAGCTGGACGTCGGAGGAGCCTGTTTGCCGTTCTTCCGAAAATATCGGGCGGAGATCCAGCAGAACCAGCAGCGACTGAACCTGGTGAACGCCAGGGACGAATCGATTTACTGGATGCTTCCGTTGCGGCTATCGGCCGGCGGCGCGCAGTTAGACCGCTATCCCGCCCAGGCGTCCGCGCATCAGTTGGTGCTTTTGCACCGGGACGTTCTGCACTGCTTGTCTCCGGTGGAAAAGAAGGTCGTTTGGACGCTGCCGCTCGAGGTGCGCGGCGAAGATGCTGCCAACGGTCGCATCGGTGGTCGGCAGCCTTTTCCGACGTTTATATCGGGTTCGCGCATCCAGTCGCGTCAGGGCTTGCGACAGCAGGATTCCGTGGGCGGACTGCTGGCCGTCGCGAATAACAATTACCTGTGCGTTTATGGACGCCGCAGCTTTACGGTCCTCGACGCGGCGACTGGCAAGTTCCTCTGGCGGTGCGGCGACGTGGCGAAAAACACACGCGTGTATGGCACCGAGGACGTGCTGTTCGTGCTCCCGCAGGCGCGCAACGAAGCGGTGGCCCTCCGCGCCCGCGACGGCAAGAAGCTCGCGATCGACAACGTCGCGCAGTTGATTTCTAATTCCATCTACAACTGCGGCAAAAACCTGGTGCAGCTCGACACGGGGCTTGGCAAGAGCGTCATGGCGCTTTCGAGCAAAGATCCCCTGACCGGAAAAGTGCTCTGGACCCGGGAACTCCCGTCGAAAGCCAACCTCGCCTTGTTGGATGACGGCCATCTTGCCGTGCTGGACCAACCCTCCTCTCTGCGGCTCATCGATCTCGAAACCGGCCGCGAGCAGCCGTTCGAGTTCAGCATTCCGCTGGCCGACGTGAAATCGAGCTCCGACTCGTACGCGGTGGCGGACGCCGACGTGCTGTACCTGGTGTTCAACCAGCGGCGGCAGTCGCGGCAATATCCGTCGCACCAGTTGCCCACGTTGTCGGTCAACGGCGTGATGGCGGCTTTCGATCGTCGCACGGGCAAGCAGCTTTGGCACAAAGAGATCGCCGACAAGAACTTGATCCTCTCGCAGCTCAGCCACGCGCCGGCCCTCATCCTGTTCTCTCAAAAGAACGAAAACGACGGCGATACGTGGTACCAGACGCTCAGCGTGATGGCGTTGGACAAACAAACCGGCCGAACGTACATCGATTGGACGAAGCCCGCGCAACACGGCTTGCAGACGTTCGAAATCAACATGGCCGAGCGATACGTCGAGCTGCGTATGTACGATCGCCGCTTCCGCCTGGTGGCCGTCGACCAGGTCGCAGAGGCCGGCCCCGCGATCGCTCCCAAGCCGGGCGAGCCCAAAAGCGCTCCGCCCGATGGCGCGGCCTCGGCCCCCAAGCCGTAGCTGCTGCGACTCGCGTCCTAATGATGCAACCGCTGCGAAGGCGATATGCATCTTGTCTCTTTACACGCGCTGAACAGGACACAATGAAACGTAAAGCCGCCATTTCCCACGATGAGGCAATTGTCCGCGAACTCAAGAATGACCCTGAATTCGCGGCTGAATATTTGAAGGCCGCATTGGACGACTCGGAAGAACCCCGGGTATTATTGATCGCCCTTCGACACCTGGCTGAGGCCAGAGGCGGGATTGCAAAGGTTGCCAAGGCTGCGGGAATCGAGCGCGAGAGCTTGTATCGTGCACTTTCTGCGCGCGGCAACCCGCGTCTTACGACGCTCGTCGCCGTTATAAAAGCAATCGGTCTCAAGCTCACCGTCGAACCGGCCCTGCCGGCAAAATCATGACGGCATTCTCAGCCCGGATAGGCAATCGATGTTGAACGGCGATTGCCCACGTTCGCAATCGTTAAGGAACGGCAGGAGACCCGCCGACCTCTTCAAGCGGGCGGGACACTTGTCGCATGCGCGGCGGACGTTACGCTATCTTACTGGCAGCCGCAAATTGTTTTGTTCAGACAGACATCGATCCGGACGTAATCCCCGATGCGCGATTTCGAATACGATGCCCCGACGTCTCTTGCCGACGCGTTGGCCCTGCTTGAGCGACACGACGGGCGGGCGCGGCCGCTGGCGGGTGGAACCGATCTCATCGACCACGTGCGCACTGGACGACTTGCGCCCGATCTCATCGTCGACGTCAAAAAAATCGCCGAGCTCAATCGGCTGGAACTTTCCAAAAACGGACTGCGTCTCGGGGCCGCCGTCCCCTGTTTCAAAATCTACGGCAATCCGGACATTTGCCGGCTATACGCGGCACTGGCCGATAGTTGCCGCATCATCGGCGGCATTCAGATTCAAAGCCGCGCCAGCGTCGGCGGAAATCTCTGCAATTCGGGACCGGCTGCCGACTCCACTCCCGCGCTGATCGCGCTGGCCGCGACGGCTGTCATTGCCGGCCCGAAAGGCCAACGCGAAGTACCGGTCGAAAGCTTCTGCACCGGGCCCAGCCGCAATGTACTCGAACGTGGCGAATTACTGGTCGAGCTGCGGTTTCCCGCGCGGCCGGCCAACAGCGGCTCGCATTACCGCCGCTTTATTCCGCGCAACGAGATGGACATCGCCGTCGTTGGCGTGGGCGCGTCGGTCGTGTTGGATTCGACCGGCCAGAAGTTCGTTTCCGCGCGGATCGCACTTGGAGCGGTCGCGACAACGCCGCTGTTCGCCGAAGAAGCGAGCCGTCTTCTGGCCGGCATGCCGGTCGACGACAGCTCAATCACGCGGGCGGCCGAGGCGGCCCGCTCAATCGCAAAACCGATCGACGACATGCGCGGAACGATTGAGTTTCGCCTGCACGTCACCAAAGTGCTGACCGAACGCGTCCTGCGCGAAGCCGTCGCCCGAGCGCGCGCGCAAAAATAACAAAGCCCGCCGGCCGCGCCCGGCGGGAACCATCGTGATCAGGAAACGTCCATGGCCAAAAAACGCGTCGTCACAACGACGATCAACGGACGAACGACCGAGTTCCTCTGCGAACCGCGGCAGACGCTGCTGGAGGTCCTGCGCGACGTTCTCGATCTCACCGGCACCAAAGAAGGCTGCTCGAACGGCAACTGCGGCGCTTGCACGCTGTTGATGAACGGGCGACCGGTCGATAGCTGCCTGGTGCTCGCCTTGGAAGCCGACGGCGCGGAGATCGAAACCATCGAGGGAGTCGCGCCCGCTGACGGGCTGCACCCGATTCAGCAGGCGTTTCTCGAGCAGGCGGCATTGCAGTGCGGCATCTGCACGCCGGGCTTCATCATGTCGGCCAAAGCACTGCTCGCGGAGAACGCTTCGCCCAGCGAGGAAGAAATCCGCTTTTATCTCGCGGGCAATTTGTGCCGCTGCACCGGTTACGACAAAATCGTGCGCGCCGTCCAACAGGCCGCCGAAATGCGACAGGAGGCACGCTTCTGATGGCAACCGTCGACAAACCAAAAAAGACCAGTAGTCAGCAATCGTACAAAGTCATCGGCACGCGTCCCATCCGGCACGATGGGGTCGATAAAGTGACCGGACGGGCGCGCTACGGTGCCGACATATATCCCAGCGGCGTGCTGCACGGCGCGGTTTTGCGCAGCCCGCACGCTCATGCGCGGATTGTTTCGATCGACACGTCGAAAGCCCGCGCCTTGCCGGGCGTGCGCGCAGTCGTTACCGGCAACGACATGCCCGCCGTGGCCAGCCGCGTCGCCGATATGGGCGAGGGAGCCGTCAACATCGATCACCTGAGCCAAAACGTGCTGGCCCGCGGCAAGGTGCTCTACAAGGGTCACGCGATCGCAGCGGTCGCCGCCGACACGGTGCACGTCGCGCAGGAAGCTCTCGCGCTGATCGACGTCAAATACGAGGTCTTGCGCCCGGTATTGACGACGCAGCAAGCGATGGCCGACGACGCGCCCATCTTGCTGGAGTCCCTGCGTACCGAATCGCTCGGCGTCGAAACCGGTAAAAAACCCACCAACGTCGCGAAGCATTATCACTACATTAAAGGCGATGTCGACAAAGGCTTTGCTGAAGCGGCCGTTGTCGTCGAGAGAGAGTTCAACACGGCGACCGTGCATCAGGGATATATCGAACCGCACAATGCCACCGTGTTTTGGAGCGCCGACGGCCATATCACCGTTTGGATGAGCACGCAGGGCTCGTTCACGGTGCGGCAGCAGATGGCCGACCTGCTGAACCTGCCCGTGTCGTCAATCAAGGTCGTGCCGATGGAAATCGGCGGCGGTTTCGGCGGCAAGATTTCGATTTATCTACCGCCGCCCGCTGCCCTGTTGTCGAAGCGCACGGGCAAGCCGGTAAAGATCGTGATGGACCGTGCCGCCTGCTTTGAAGCCACCGGTCCCACGCCGGGTTCGCACATCCGCGTCAAAATCGGCGCCGATGCCAAAGGCCGCATCACCGCCGCCGAGGCGTGGCTGGCGTACGAAGCCGGCGCGTTTCCCGGCTCGCCTGTCAATCCCGGCTGCATGTGCGTCTTCGCTTGTTACGATGTCCCGAACGGCCGCGTCGACGGTTATGACGTTGTCGTCAACAAGCCGCGCACCAACGCGTATCGCGCGCCGGGCTCGACCAACGCGTCGTTTGCCACCGAGACGGTCGTTGATGAGATCTGCGAGAAGCTCAAGATCGACCCGATCGAATTCCGCTTGAAGAACGCATCGAAGGAGGGGACCCGTCGCATCGACGGCCCGGTGTACTCGCGCATCGGCATGTACGAGTCGGCGCTGGCGATCAAAAACAGCGACCACTACAAGAGCCCGCTCGAAGGTCCCAATCGCGGTCGCGGGGTGGCGTCGGGCTTCTGGTTCAACGCGGGCCTCAAGTCGAGCGTGGTGGCGTCGGTCAATTCCGACGGGCGCGTCTCGATGATCGAAGGCTCGACCGACATTGGAGGCACGCGGGCTTCGATTGCCATGCAATTGGCCGAAACGCTGGGTATCGCCGCCGAAGACGTCATTCCCACGGTGGGCGATACCGACAGCATCGGCTACACCGACGTCACGGGCGGCAGTCGCGTCACCTATGCCACCGGTTGGGCGGCGTACGAAGCCGGCCGCGACATTCAACGGCAGATGGTCGAGCGAGCCGCCCTCATCTGGGACGTCGAGCCGCAGGACGTCCGTTACGAAAACGGCCGGATCATCGGACCGGGCGATCGCGCATTCACGTTCGCACAGTTGGCCGCCAAGGCGGCCGAGACGGGCGAGCCGATTATCGGCCGGGGCAGCTCCGATCACAATCAGCCGGGCGGGGCCTTTGCGACGCACGTGGTTGACGTGGAAGTCGACCCCGACACCGGCAAGGTCGAAATTCTGCGCTACACCGCTGCCCAAGACGTCGGCACCGCCATTCATCCCGCCTATGTCGAGGGACAGATGCAGGGTGGCACGGTGCAAGGCATCGGCTGGGCGCTCAACGAGGAATACTTCTACGACGATAACGGCGTGATGCGAAACGCCAGCTACCTCGACTACCGAATTCCCACGTGCCTCGATGTGCCGATGATCGACACGATCATGGTCGAGGTGCCCAACCCCGGGCATCCATACGGAGTCCGCGGCGTGGGAGAAGTGCCCATCGTTCCACCGCCTGCCGCCATCGCCAATGCCATTTATCGGGCCGTCGGCGTGCGAATGCGTCGGCTGCCGATGTCGCCGCCGCGCGTCCTGCACGAAATTTTCGCGCGCAAGTAATGAGCCGGCGGGTTTAACCCGCCGGTCTTCGAGCCGCGTTCGACTCACACTCGGGAAGACCTCGGGGATAAACCCCGAGGCTCGTTGGGCTATAATGATCGCAGTTGCGTCTATTCTTTCGTCAGTGTGACCGGCCCGCGATGTCCAGCGTGCAGCAGAAACAACCGATCGGGAATCTTTCCCGCGCTCAGCTCGCCGCTTGGTGCCTAGCGCAGGGGCAGTCCGCGTTCCGCGCCGATCAGATTCGCCGCTGGGTGTTCGGCCGACGGGCCGCGAATTTCGAATCGATGCACGATCTTCCGGCGACTTTGCGGGCGGCGCTCGACGAGCATTTCGACTTGTTCTCGACCATGATCGCCTCGCACGCCGTGGCCGGCGACGGGACAGAGAAGCTGTTGCTTCAACTCTCCGACGGCAATCACATTGAGTGTGTGCTGATGCGCGAGCTGAAACGCCGCACCGTCTGCATCAGCACCCAAGTCGGCTGCGCCATGGGCTGCGTTTTTTGCGCGAGCGGTTTGCTCGGCTTGAAACGTAACCTCTCGACTGCCGAAATCCTGGAGCAAATTCTGCGGATCGACCGGGTGCTCGAGCCGGGCGAGCGGATCACCAACGTCGTGGTGATGGGAATTGGCGAGCCGTTGGCCAATCTGCGGGCCCTCGTTCCCGCGTTGGAAACGCTGAACGAAAAAGGGGGGATGGGCATCGGCGCGCGTCGGATCACCATTTCCACAGTCGGCCTGCCGGAAAAGATTGCGGAATTGGCCGACCTGAACAAGTCCTATAATCTCGCGGTGTCGCTGCACGCTCCCAACGACAAATTGCGCAACAAGCTCGTGCCCGTCAACGACAAAATCGGCATCGAGGCGATACTGCAAGCCGCCGACTTGTACTTCGAGCGCACGGGCCGCCGCGTCACCTATGAGTACGTGCTGCTGGGGGGCATCAACGATTCGACGCAGCACGCGCGCCAGTTGGCGTCGCTGCTGGCCGACCGGACCGCGCATGTGAATCTTATTCCGATGAACAGCGTCAGCGAGCTGCCGTTCCGCACCCCTACCCTGCCCCAAACCCGCCGCTTTGTCGAGCTGCTCACCGCGGCGGGCATCAAGGCGACGGTGCGCAAGCGCAAAGGCGCCGACATCGACGCCGCCTGCGGCCAGCTCCGGCTGCAATACGAGACCGGCAAAGCGGCACAGTAACTCCCCTCCCTCTCAGGGAGGGGCCGGGGGAGGGTCTAAACGTTGGGCGTTCGACAGATCCTCGAAATGTCTCGCTGCGCGTCCCCAGCACGGATTCGATGGCGTTTTGAAGGCTCAACGCTTCACCCTCCCCTAACCCCTCCCTAAGAGGGAGGGGGATTTGCATTACGGCATCAAATCGGGCACGCCGATTTCGTTGCCGTAGAGGGCGATGAGGTCTTCCGGGGTGGCGGCGTAGGCGCGCTCGAGGCTGTCTTCCCAGGTCAGGCCTTCCTTGATGCCGTCGAAAAACAGCCGAAACGCTTCCTTGTCGTGGCGGATCATGAGGTCCACCATCGAACTCGCCACGCCGTATTGCCAATACTCGGGACTGTCGCTATCGAAGAGGCGTTCGAGCGAATGAGTCGAGCGCAGTCGTTCGGCGGCCTGTACCTGTCGTTGGCGGACGATGTTCGAAGCCGTCACAATCACGCCGGCGATCCAGTCGGCAATGCCTTCATTGAGCCAGCGGGGGATCATGCGGTCGGACTTGTAGCGGAACATATAGCCGTGGGCCGTCTCGTGCACCAGCACTTTGGCGAAAGCCGCGGGGTCGGGTCCGCGTTGCAAGCTGATGATCACCGTGCCGTCGTCGCGCGAGTGCATGCGGCCGTGCACTTTGTCGTTGGGAGGCGATCCCATGAATTCGGTTTCGAACTCGACAAACGCGTCTTCTTCAACGAAGGCGA
>JBBDVZ010000045.1:0-11090 GCA_040903115.1 Planctomycetaceae bacterium | reverse complement strand
TTTTCAAAAAAGCCGGGCTTCTTCGAATCTCTGTTGGACGGCATAAGCTCTATTATGGCATCGACGGGTGTTGGGTGCCACTGCTGAACCGCGTCGGTTCAGCAGCGTTGTCTTGCCGCGGGAGTCGAAGCGTCAGCACTTTAGCGGCAGAGTTCGTCTTTCTTAACGTCCTCTGAAGAGCACTGATGAGTTGAAGCAACTCAGAAGTGGCAGATGGGTGCCTAGCGCTCTGGAATGCGTGCCTTCATCATCGGAGGCGGCTTGGGTGACTGTGGAACCGGCGACGGGAATCGCTGGCCGTTTTCGTCCCACCAGCGCTGCCACAGGGCGAATGCCTGCTCGCTTTCGGGAGCGGGAGCACGCCACTTCTCGGGCGGGCAGCCTTGAGTGTAGCCCGTGAGGCGCTGCAGCGCCGAGGCCGACAGCACGCGCGTCTCGGCATCCGAGTCGCGCAAGAGTTCGATCAGATCGCCGACAGCCCATGGCGGCGCGAGATCCGAAATAATCCGCATCGCGTTCTGTCGGCGGCCGGCTTCTGACAATGAAATCGGAGACTCGACGTAGCGCACGAGAGGCAATACACAGTACTCGCCCAGGCTGCGAATTTGATCTTCGTAGAGCATCGACATCTTTGTGCGTCCAATCTGCGCCAAAAGATCGTCGACGCGCTGAGACAATTCCGCATCGGCATGTCCCTTGCCAATCAGCAGCGGTTGAATCCAGCTCGTCGACAGCAAGGAATCGTCCGACGGCCGCGTCTCGAAGCGGCTGCCGGAAATCGTGGCGGTTTCGTTCCGCTTGAGCTGGTGGCGGGCTTCACGGGTGGCGACCGACACCTCGCCGCCGGCTGCGGTCACCTGGACTTTGCCGTCCCGCTCGATGGCCGCCAGTAAACTGGATGGAGCCGTCGTCGTGCAGCACCAAACCGGTGTTGGCTCTCGGTTCTCATCGTTGTCAGTGCGGGTGCTGTTCGCCGACGGCCTGACTTCGAGCAGTACGTCGTTGGGGCTTCGACACCAGATCTGGCCTCGATCGAGCTCGATCGTGCGCGGCGAGCGCAACGTGATCTCGGTCTGGCCGTTCATGCGCAGCACGCAGCCATCGGTTGTGACGAGCTCGCATTTGACGTTTTCATGCGTGCGAATTGCTGCGTCGGACGGGCAGGCAAAGTGGGTTGCAGGCACCGGTTGCCAAGGGCCCTTGCGATCCACGCTGAATTCGACGCCGCCCGTGGCCATGACGAGCTGGGCCACCGGAGTTGCATCGATCACCTCGTTTCGCGGCTGGCCGCCCTCATCGACGGTGACTTTGGTGGACTTCGACGGCCGCAAGACGAAAACTGCCAGCAGAAATCCGATAGCGGCAGTCAGCAAAGGCAACATCCAGCTTGACCACGCTCGATTCCGAGCCCGGCTTCGTTCAATCGTCATCGGCAAGGGCACGGCAGTCGCCAAGTTGGCAACAACGCGATCCGCCAGACGGCTGGCTCTCTCGCGCCCGGGTTGGAAGGCGCGGCGCAAGCTGGCGTCCTGTGCTCGAATGGCTTCCGCAATGCCATGACACGATGCGCACGTTGACAGATGCGCTTCGAGCGCGGCCCCTTCTCCCGGCTCGATCTCTCGATCGATCCAGGAACCGATCACGCTCTGAGCCTGTTGGCAGTCCATGAAGTTTACCTCGGCGATTGACTCAATCGCTCGCGCAGCGCGGCTCGTGCGCGCGTCAGGCGCGCATTGACGGTGGCCGTCGAAATTCCGAGCAGGTCGGCGATGTCGCGATATGTCATCTCTTGGTAGTAAAACAGCATCAGCACCTCACACAGGCTGTCCGACAGCGATTGAACCTCGTGCATCAACCGCTCGAGCTCGTCGGCCAGGATCACGGTGGCGGCAGTATCATTGCCGGCCGAAACGAAGTTTTCCGCGCGACCGTCGGCCGACAGCTCCGTAAACGACCGCTGCTTCGTCTGCTTCGACTTTAACCAGTCGAGGCATACGCGATGCGCAATGGCGCGCAGCCAGGGACCGAATTTATCGGGCGACGTGAGACTGCCCAAGTCGCGGAATCCGCGCAACAGCGTTTCCTGAGCCAGGTCTTCGGCGGTACTGCCGCAGCGCACCCGCGCGTGGCAGACGGCCAATACGCAGGTGGACCAACGGCGCACGAGCTCGGCGTATGCGTCAGTCTGGCCGCTGCGGGCCATACGCACCAACTCGCCGTCGGATGCCGAAAGATCGCTCGAGACCTGCACCATATGGTCCGTTCTTCATACAGAAGTAGAACGGCCGACGCCAATCAATATGCACATTCACGCGACTTTTGAAAAAAATCCATGAAAAAGCCAAATACCGCGTATTGATTGGGGCCTGCCAGTCTACTGAAACACAGTCCGTTGGCTGTTTGTGCTTCCGTGCCGCACCAATTCAGGGAGATCAAGGAATGCGACTAACGTTATTCACCGCGACGGCTTGTGTGCTGACTGTCATCGCGCTGGCCATCCAAGGAGGTCGGCAGTCGACGGGCGCGACTGCCTCACCCGGCACCGAAGTGAAGAAGGCGAGCGAGCCCGCAGGCGCGCCCGCGACCCTCGCGGGCAAGCTGATCGTTCACGAGTGGGGCACTTTCACGAGTTTCTCGGGGTCCGACGGCATTCGCCTCGAGTTCAGGCCTTTGGCGGACGAAGATTTGCCCCCCTTTGTGCTCGATCGTTTTTTGCAGGCGGGCGTCCCGAACTTCTCGAAATCGCAGATTCGGGTCCGCATGCGGATGGAAACTCCGGTCACGTACTTCTACACCGATCGCGAGCGCGACTTAGAGGTGAAAGTCGCATTCCCGGAGGGGCTGTTGACCGAGTTCTATCCGCCGGTCGAAAGCATGCAACCGGATTTCAACCTCGGCGAACGACCGCCAATCAAAGACTCGCTGCTCGATTGGGGCCGCATTCACCTCATCCCGACCGACCGTTTGCAGGCACAGGTCGACGATCCGGTGCGCAGGCAGCTTCTGGAATCGCGGATGGCCGCGGGGCTTCTTCCACAAGCCGACACGAACAACCACTATTTCCATGCCCGCGAAACCGATTCTGCAATCGTCGAAGTGCGTCGTTCAAAACATGAACTCAAGGAACCATTTGCTCCGCAGGGCGAGTTCTTCGAAAAGTTCCTGTTTTATCGGGGCGTGGGGAACTTCGAGTTGCCGCTGAAACTCACATGCCTGTCCGACGGGCAGTTCGAACTGGTGAATTCCGGAGCGGACGCATTCGATTCGCTGTTCCTCGTCGACATCGTAGGCGAGCAGGTGCGATTTTCCCAGGTCGATCAGATTCCCGCGAACGGCCGTCTCGTATTGATGCAATCCACCGAGAGCACGACGACGGACAAACTGGAGGCATCGATTGTCGCCGCTTTGGTGGGGCACGGTCTGTATGAAAAGGAGGCGCGGGCCATGGTCAATACCTGGAAGTCGTCGTGGTTTGGCGAACAGGGAACCAGGTTGTTGTATGCGGTGCCGCAGTCGATCACCGACAAGCTGCTTCCGCTGTCGATCAGCCCTCCTCCCGACCAGACGATCCGCGTGTTGATTGGCCGGCTGGAAATCATGACTTCCGCAGACGAAGCCCGCGTGACGAAGTTGGTCCGTTCGAGCGCCTCGGCGCGCAAAGCCGCCATAATCGTGGCAAATCAGGCCGGTAAGCCATTCGAATTCGCCTGGCCAGCGGAGCTCAAACGCCTGGGCCGGCTCGTCGAGCCCGCACTGGTCCGCGTCAGCAAAGTCAGTGAAGACCCGACCGTCCGCCTCGAGGCGCGCATGCTGCTCAAAACACTCGACCAGCGCGAGTGAGGCAGCCGTCAATCGTTACGGGTGCCGCGGGCAGCTTGTTGGCCCGTGTTTTCGAACGTCGCCCAACGGATACGGCCGCCCCTGCCAGACTCGCATGCATTGCTCCCCGTTGCTTTCCATCGATCTGTGAGTAATATGCCGCCGATGCTTGGCGTCAACGGCTCGATTCGCCTGGGCCCTGGCCGGGTACGGTCGCCGTGCGGCGGGATGCGGCGGCCCTTTCAAGTGCGTCGATGTAGGGTTTCGGCAACCGCTCATTGGTCCACCAACGGGGCTGCTCGGTGTAAACCCAGACATACTCGTCGCTCACGCGCAAGGCGGCACGAGCTGATTCCTCGAATGCGGCGGGGGGTGAATAGTTCTTGGAAAGGTTCTCGACGTCCCAGCCGTGCTTTCGCCAATCGTAATCCATCCAAATGCCGAAGCCTGCTCGCACGTGCTTTTTGTACCGATCCGGCGTAGTCGTCCACTCCAGTGCCTTCGTCTTGATTGTTTCATACGCCTTCTCGAACTGCTCTGACCGTTTGTAGCCGTACGAGTGCTCCCACGCATCGACGATTTTCGTCTCATTCGAGCACGAAGTGAGCACCCCATCCAGGAAATCGGCCAGCAGCCCGTAATGAGCTTGCGATCGATCTTTCTCATTCCGCTCGGTTCGCGGCTGCGCGATTTGATATCCGAACGTCAGCAGAATCGTGATCTCCGGATATTGTCGATTGACCGCCTGAATCCATTCCTGGCCTCGCTGGCGAACTTGCGTTCGGTACTCGTCAAACGATTTATCTTTGTGTGCTTGCCCGGCGAACTTGAAAAGGTCCTTCTCGTACTGCTCGACGTCGAACATAAATCCCTTGCAGCCGGACTCCTTGGCAATCTGCGCCGACAAACCGCTGTTGGCCAAAACCACTTTCCATGCTGCATCATCGAACCAGTCGATGCCTCCGGGCGTGACATTGACCCGCAGAAACCGGTGCGTCAATCGGCGAAAAGTGGTCGCCTGCAGGTCGGCCAATGATTTTTGAAAATCGCTCCGCTTGAACTCTCGTTGACCCCAAACCTCCCACGACAGGTTATTGGCCCCCGTGTCGCTGACGACGTGAAACACAAATCCATCGAAGGGCAACTGCTCCATTCGTTGAACATTGGCCCGCAGAAAGGCGGCATCCGGCTCATCCCAGCCCCACTCGATAAGTTTCTTGTCCGCGGCCGGTTCCGCGGCATCGGCGGCACGCAATCCCAGTGCAAATATCATGCTCAAAGTGACGAGCAGGCAGGAAATGGCCATCACGAATGTCAGCCGATGAGTCCGTCTCATTGCGGCGCCCTCAAACACGTGGAGAAAAGGAAAAAGTGACTTTTCAGGGTATCCGGTCCATCGCTAACCGACAAGCGGCGAAAGAATGTGTTTGGGGATCGAGCGGCACAAACAACGCCTTGCGGTTTGCGCAGCCGGACGCGACACTAAATGCGTCGATCGGAACACATTCCCGGCACGGAGGGAGCCGCTGTGGCAGTTCGGTTTTCAGTTTTGGGCAGCGGGAGCTCGGGCAACGCCAGCGTGCTGGAGGTTGACGGCTTTGGCCTGCTGATTGATGCCGGGCTCGGCCCGCGGCAGACCGCCGCGCGACTCGCGCAGGTGGGGGCTTCGTGGGAGAGCGTCCAGGCGGCTGTCTTGACGCACACGCACTGCGATCATTGGAACGAGCTGACGTTTGCGCAATTCGTCAAACGCGAGGTGCCGCTGTATTGTCACCCGAGCCACATTCGGCGCCTGCGCACGATCTCGGATTCGTTTTGCGAGCTGGAAGCCGCCGGCCTGCTGCGCACGTACAAGGCTGATCAAGCGAACGTCGTTCGCGACGACGTTGTGCTGCGTCCGTTTCGAGTGACGCACGACGGTGGACCGACGTTTGGATTTCGGATCGAAGGCGACGGCGATCTCTTTCACCCCGCATGGACGCTCGCCTATGCCGCCGATCTGGGGACGTGGCACACCAGCACGGCGCAAATGTTTGTAAAGGCCGACTTGCTGGCCCTCGAATTCAATCACGACGTGTCACTGGAGCGCGCGAGCGGTAGGCCGTTCGAGCTCATCGCACGCGTATTGAGCGATGAGGGACACTTATCGAACGATCAGGCCGGTTCTCTGCTGGGTGAAGTCTTGCGCTGCTCGTCACCCCAGCGGCTGAAGCACGTCGTGCAACTCCACCTGAGCCGACAATGCAATCGGCCGCACCTGGCACAACGCGCCGCCGAGAAGGCGTTACAGCCCCGCAAATGCGCGGCCCGCGTGCACACGTCCGATCAGCAATTGCCGCTGACGATTTCGATTCGTTCGTGACCAGCCCGGCGAGCGGCCCGCCGCGGCGGGCTAGTCGACCTTCGTGGTGGGTTTCACCCACCCTACTCCGCCAGCGGCAGCTCGTAACAGACCGCTTCGTGGTCATTGCGGGTGACGAGGTAGCGGCCCGCGAGTGCGGGACAGTTCCAGGTCTTGCTATCCAAAGCCGGAATGCGGCCCAGCTCGACGAGCTTCTGTGGGTTCGCTTCGACCAGGACGGCCTCGCCCGGCTCGGTTTGGATCAGCAGCAGGTCATCGACAAGCAGCAGTTGGCCGTGCCCGTATCGCCCGCGCTTCCACTTGGCTTCACCCGTCTCAAGTTCGATGCATTGCAAAATGCCGTCGTCGAGCCCGTACACGTGGTTGTCGTGAGCCACGGCCGTGGTGAACTTGGTCTTCATGTGCCGCGATTTCCAAATCTGTTCGGGCGATTGCCAACGGTCGTCAGCCGACCGATGGATGCCGATCAGCGTGCTGCCGCTGCCGTAGCCGGTCGTGAGCAACACGCGGTTGTGATCGCCGGGCACAACGATGGGTTGAGAACACACGACTTTTTGATCATTGGTCCAGGGATAGCTCCAGAGCAACTCGCCCGACCTCGGGTCATGTGCCGCCACGCTTTCAGAGTTGTAGTAGAGGATTTGCCGAGTGCCGGCGACGTCGGCGAGCATCGGCGAGCTGTAGGAGGCCCGTTCAATGCCGGCGATCCAAACGCGGCGGCCGTCTTTGCGGTCGTACGCAGCCAGCGATCGGCCATCGCTGCCCGTGGGACAAATCACGACAAGGTTATCGACAATCAATGGCGAGCCGCAGACGCCGTGCCCCTGGTTCTCGGCGCCATTGTCTTCGAGCACGTTGACTTGCCACACGCATGTTCCCGTTTCTCCGTTGAGACAGTTGAGAATGCCGGTGGCCCCAATCGCATAGACGTGGCCGTCGGCAATTGCCGGGGTGGCCCGCGGCCCGGGCCCGCCCATTGTGTTGTCGAACCGCGCCTCGTCGGCGTGCACCCAGGCCTCTTCGCCGGTGAGCAGATCGCGAGCGACGACGCACTCCTTATCATCGCGCTGCTCCAGCGTGACGGCCCCCTGCCCTGCCACCGCGAATCCGCTCCATCCTTCGCCGACCGTTTTCTTCCACAACAACTTCGGCGGTTGCGTGTTCCAGTCGCGCGCGAGCTTTACCCCATCGATCACCGCGGTTCTCTCGGCCCCCTGAAAGCCGGGGAACTGGTTCGGTCCGCTCGATTCCAGTCGAATTGTCGCCGTCGCTGCCGCGTCGTCTTGCCATGGATTGCCGCCGGCGACGGAAGCTGCATGCCGGTAACTGAAGTTGACCTTCGAGTCTCCCGTGAGTCCCTGCACCTGAAAGAAAGTGACAAAGGGAACAACCGCAGCCAGCGAGAGCGCGAGAACTCCGAGCCGCGTCGACCACCGCAGCGGTGCGAAGAACATCCATCCCGTCCACACCACCCAAGCCGTCGCCGGCAGAAAGGCGAGCAGCACGATCGGGCGCGGAATCAATGTCCCGGTGTTAAAGAAGACCACCCCTCCGACGACCGCCACCCAAAGCGCCGCCACGAACCGCCCGATGTTCCGCCGCACGCGAGCGCTCGGAAACTTCCGAGCCAAGCCGATGGTCAGCACGATGACGACCACGATGCCCAGTGCCACCATACCGGCGTAATACGGCTCGGCACGTCCTGCCATCAAGTAAACCAGCAATGTCCGGCCCCACGCATAGGGAAGCAGCGTCACAGTCGCCGCCAGCGCCGCGATCAGACGGAGCTTCGCGAACAGTGGCGTCCCCGCGCGTGGCTGGTCCGTTAAATCGATGGTCGCGGATTGGACTTCTTGGGCCATTTCGGTGTCTCCGTCACTTGAGTCGAAGGTGTGTCGAGACGTCCTTGTTACGGCACACGGAGTGTGCCTACTACAATGTAGCAGGCACACTCCGTGTGCCGCCCGCGACAGCTATCGATGTGAGTCTTCGCTTTCCGGCACGATTGAATATTATTGCCAACCGGAGTGCATTGTCGCCAGAGCGGTGACCGATCAGTGCAGCCTGGTACAATCACTGGCATGAATCAAACAGTTACCCGGGTACTATCGCTTGTAATTGTTGGCCTCTTGCGAAGCGCGGTCGTTGTCGGCGCCGATGGCAATGCGGTCCCCGAAAACGTCACGGTCGTCTACAACCTCCGCTACCGCGAAGGCCCGAGCAACAGTTGGATGCTCGATCTGGCGATGCCGCGGGAGAAGCCGAATAAGCCGCGGGCGGCGATTGTCGTTATTCATGGCGGCGGGTGGATTGAAGGCGACAAGTCGAGCTTCTCGGTGCGCGAGAAACGCATGCCCGGTAACATCATCGATTTCGCCCGGCTGGGATTTGTCGCGGTCACCATCAATTATCGGCTATCGGGCGAAGCGGCCTATCCGGCAGCCCTCGATGATTGCCGCTGCGCGGTCCGCTGGCTGCGCGCGCACGCGGACGAGTATCACATCGACCGCGCGCGAATCGGCGCTTACGGGAATTCGGCGGGCGGCCATTTGGCTTTGTTGCTTGCGATGGCATCCAAGGATGTGGAGTTGAAACCGGACGAACCTTGGCGAGAGTATTCAAGCCGCGTGCAAGCGGCCGTCAGCGACAGCGGGCCGCTCGATCTTGTGCATCAGTACGAACAGGAAACGTTGCGGAAGGTGGTCGCGAAGTTTCTTGGCGGGCCGCCCGATAATTCGCGTCTCGCCGACTATCAGCGAGCCTCTCCCGTCAACCACATTTCCAAAAACGCGCCGCCGCTGTTATTGATTTACGGCGTCGCCGACAACCAGGTCCCGGTCGAGACCGCCGACCGGTTCGTGACCGCCTTGGGTGAGGCAGGTTTGAAGGACGTGAGCTATCATCGTCTCGCGGGCGTCGACCACTGCCCGCATTCGCTGCAAAAGGTCGAATGGCTCAAACCGGTGGTCAATGAGTTCTTTTTGCGGACGTTGAAGATGAAAGAGTGAACCACGGATGAACCATAACGGAAGAGAAAAAATACGATCCACAGATTTCGCAGATTGACGCAGATTTTCGTAGGACGTCTCGAAGCGATCTTGTCAGCGGTCCTGCGGATGGCAGCTGAAATGAGATTTATGAGTAGTCCAGGAACCCAGGAATACAAGAAAAAGAATTGCTTCGCAGACGTTCTCCGGGCTTCCTGGGTTCCTCATTAAAAAATCTGTGTTAATCTGCGAAATCTGTAGATGCATTCCTCTTCCTGATTTGATCAACCGTGCTCATCTGTGGTTCCTCTTTCCTTGATGAACCTCGGTTACATCCGCCGGGATTTTTCCGGTGGGATTTCACGCGAAAGTCCCCACGCCCAGGGGTTGCATGACAGCATTCCCGTTGCGAAAATGGGTAAAATGGGCTGGGAATGCCTTGTCCCTGGTGGCCATGTCAATGGAGGATCACTCGACTGGTAGGATGCCGGAACGGATGAACTGATAGAGCGGGAGGACGCGATGTTCGTCAACAAAGAGCATCTTCCACAGGTTCTGACCTCCGACGATTACAAATGTCCGAAGCACTTCGAACGCGAGATGGAGACGATGTTTCTCCCCTCGTGGCAGATCGTCGCCACAAAGGCCGACCTGCCCAACGACGGCGACTTCCTGACGCTCGAGTTGTTGGGACAGCCGCTGATTATCTGGAATAGCGGCGGAACCTATCACACCTTTTTGAACGTCTGCCCGCACCGGTTTTCGCGCATCAAGGGCGAAGCACGCGGCTGCTCGCCGAACCGGCTTCAATGCCAGTACCACGCCTGGGAGTTCGACGACACCGGCAACACCCGGAAGATTCCCGACGCGCCAAGCTTCAAGCCGATGACGCAGGGCGCGCTGGGACTCAAAAAATATCGCACCGAGACCTGCGGCCAAGTGATCTGCGTCAATCTCACCGACGAAGGTCCGTCGCTCAAGGAATACCTGGGCGAGGTGTACGACGTCGCCTTCGAATATTGCTCCGAAGATCGCATGTTTGCGGCGACTTTCGAATTCGAGTACGACGTCAACTGGAAGATCAAAGTCGAGAACTCGTGCGAGACTTATCACCTCTCGCAGGTGCATAAGAAAACGTTCGGACAAACGCCCGATCAGGAAATGTGTTTTCACGAGCTTCATCCGCGCTGGACGGCTTTCACCATCTATCAGCCGGCCGGACGACCGTTGCATCGCCGGCTCGACGATCTCACGCACCGGCTCGCGCACACCAAGAACAACAACGAGTTTCGGCATTACATCGTTTACCCGTATCTGATGTTTGGCCGCGCGCGGCTCTTCACTTGGGCCGAAGCGATCCATCCCATCTCCGCGACGCGCACGCGCAACGTGATTCACCTCTTCAGCCACAAGAGCCGCTCCGGAAAACTCTCGTCGCGGATACTGTGCAAAATTCTCGCGGCTTGGGGCAAGCGGTACACTTATCAGGCGGCCATGGAAGATTTGGGCGTGATTAAGGAAGTGCAAGCGGGGCACATGTCGACGCGCCGCCCCTCGGAGGGCGTTGTTTCGATTCGCGAGGAGCGTTGCTTTCACTTCCAAGAGTACGTGAAGAACGCCACCCGGCCGCATGAAGAGAACGGCCGTGGGAATGGCCGATCGCCCGGACTTGAAGTGTCTACGCCGTCGGCGCCTGCTACCCTGGAAGCCGAAGCGACCTGAGGGCGTATCGTCGAAGAAGCCCGGCTTTTTCGAAAAAGCCGGGCTTCTGAACGCGATCTTACCAAAGAGTCGATGCAGGTTCGTTTTTGGTAGAATACCAATTGTTGAACTGCCTCGAAGTGTGTCGATTCGCCGCGGCAACGGGGTGCCTGGGGTCACGCGGCAGCGTGCCCCCAGCCCGATGAACTGGGGGCGAGCCT
>JBBDVZ010000044.1:0-11196 GCA_040903115.1 Planctomycetaceae bacterium | reverse complement strand
GTCATTGAGGTCCTTGCGTTCGAGGTTCTCTTCCAGCCGCGCCAATAGCTTGGGAACGACCGCATTGACTTCGTGCTCGATACGGGCCTTTTTGCCGTAGATTCCGCTCACCAGCCCGCTCGAGACCCGCTCACTTGTCATTCCGAGACCGCTCGTCGAGACGCCGGCTGGACCCGAGACGTACCAGTTGTCGCCGGGAATCTCAAACCGCGTCGCCACGAGCCTGAGTCGCAGCTTTCGCTTGTCGACGTACGGTTCGAGCGCCAGGCTCAGCCAGACAGGCCGACTCGTTCCAATGACGATGTTAATAGGCCCGGCGACCGCGGAACGTCCCTCACCCGAGAGATACGTGCGGCCGATGCGTAAGACCACGTTTCTCAGCCCCAGTTGCACGTTTAAACGGTCTTTGCGATAGGCTTTCACAATGGCCCGCTCGACCGTTCCGCTGTAGCTGATCTGTGAAAACTGCACGTTGAAGTAGTAGCCATCCGTCACCGTCGATTCGTAAATGTCGCCGATGCCGCCGACCAATACATCGCGAGGAACGATTCTGGGAACGGAATCGGCCAGCGTTTTGAGCATGTCGTTGCCCATGCGGATGTAAACCGCATGGGGAATTTCCACGGCGGGCACAAAGGGCTCGTTGTCGCTCGCCTGTAGCTGCGGACGTTCGCCAGGCTTGGCACGGAAACGCGTCTCGGCGCTCGCATGTGCGGCGGGATCGAGCATCCATCGATACACGTCTTCATTTGCGTAGGCGTACTGCCAGACGTGATGCCCGACGTTGGCAATTTCGCTATAGCGCGCATGGCCGCCGGCGGCGTTGACGGCTTCGACCATCTTTCGCGATTCAGAGCTGGGCACGACCTTATCGTCGGCGCCATGAAAGGCCCAGATGGGCACATCCTTGAGCTTCGCCGCCGTGTTGACGTCGCCGCCGCCCGACATCGGCACGACAGCCGACCATTCAGCAGGCGAGGCGGCGGCAAGGCTCCACGCCCCGTAGCCTCCCATCGACCAGCCGGTCAGTATGCGGTGCGACTCATCAACGTGGTAGGTCTGTTCGACCTTTTCGAAGATGGCCAGCGCGCGACGTCCGTCGGGAGAGTCGGCGGCCCAGCCGGTCAGAATCTGTCCCTTGACATCCTCGCACTGTGGAAAGACGACGAGAAACGGGAACGAATCGATCCGCTGCTGAATGTAGGGACCGAGGCCCACTGTCAACGGCTTGCTCCCGTCGACGCCCCGTTCGCCCGCGCCGTGAAGATAGAGGATCGTCGGCCACGTCTTCTGCAACGAATAATTTTTCGGCACGAAGACCACATATTTGTGCTCACCGGCTTCGTCGGTATAAACGCGATCGATCAAGCCGCGTTCGTCGGCCGCCCGAAGCACAATCGCCCCAGACAGCGATACCCAGCAGCCTGTCAGCAAAAACAGGCAACTCCAACGCCGCAAGCGCATCCCTCTCATGGCAGGTCTCCTTACCTCGATGCTTTTTTGCAAGTGCTCTCGACGCATCCGTCTCATCGCGGGCGAAAGTCGGCCGTCGTCACTCGGAAGCCTGGCACTCACTCGCATCAGCGCGAGGTGATAGCCAATTCTTCGCGTGGACGGACGAAAAGTCGACCGGGCAGCAGCAGAGCACCAGCGCTCTCCGCAGGGCGGCAGTACGCACAGTTGACTCGGACGAACAACGCCTGTCAACCGGTGGGAGAAAAGCGCCGCCAACCAAGTTCAGAAGCCCGGCTTTTCCGAAAAAGCCGGGCTTCTTCGAAGATCTGTGTGAGTTGTTACGACTGAACCTGCCGTCGGCGCATTCGATCGCGGGCGCGGCTCAGCGTCGGTCCGATGCTGTTTTCGGGAATGCCCAAGCGGTTGCTGATCTCGCGGTACGACTTGCCTTCAAGATGGAACTGCCTCACGATCTCTGCGTCGGCGTCACCAAGATCTTCCAGCAGCCGCTGGACTTCTTCGCGGTCGTCGATGCGCTGGTGCTCGATCGGCCGGGAAGCGGATTCCAGGACGCCCTGCGTCTGCGAGTTCACGTGGCCCAGCGCTTCGGCCATGCGTTTGCGGGCCATCTCTCGCACGACAACTCGCCGCGCGACAACCGTTAAATAGGTCGCCAGTGAGCTCTTACTGCGGAACCGGCGCAAGACGGCAAAATCATCGGCGAGCAGGGCGAGAAAGACGTCCGCACACAAGTCGTCGACGTCGTGGGGCGTGAGCTTCACGCTCCGCACGTGGGCGGTGTGCTGAATCACGTGCACAAACAGCCCGATAAACCGATCCACAAAATCCTTCCAGGCCCCCGGCTCTCTGGCCAGACACCGTTTCAGCAGGTTTCGATCGATTTCAGTTAGGGCCACGGGACGTCAGGCTCCTCGCGGGGAAGAACTCAAATGCACGCGCAACAACCCTTTGCAATCGGACGATCCAACGCCCGGACTGTCAGCGGTTCCACATCCGCTCAGAGCGGACCGGCTTTTTCGAAGAGCCGGACCCCGTTGAACCTGCTCGTGTCAGAACCCTACAGACAGTGCGACAAGCCGGAGAGACGCTTTGACGGCCCATTCCCTGCTGCCGTTCGAGTTGGCCAACTCCGACAGCCGCGTTCTCCCCGCCGATCCTTATTTCTTTACTGTAATTCGCTCGGCCATCTGACGCAAGACGGCTCGCGGACAATTGCATTTTATGTCGGCTGGCAGCCTACGGTTAACTCAACCGGGCAAACTCGCGGTTCAAGGAACGCTCACAAATCTTCGAAGAAGGCGGTCTTCGTCGGAAAAGCCGGGCTTCTGAAGCAGATCCGGTTAGAATTTCAAAGGGAATGTTTGTGGCGCGGCGGTCGCTTGACACTCATTTCGCGCCTCACTAATATCGGCCCCAATTGTTTCCGCGCAAATCGCGTTGCAGCCGTTGCTTGCGCTGGATTCTTCGGGTCGGGTTGTCGATAAGTGCCGTTGCCGGATGAGACACCCGCGTGTTGTTCATCCTGACGTAATTCTGAAGTGTTCCAAAGGCGGGAGCCGAGTCCCGGGACGTGACGTCGCCGCGGGAGAAAATCGGCGTGCTCCGCGAAAGGGAGTAGAATGACCCACGTCGTCGCCGAACCGTGTTTCAACTGCAAGTACACCGACTGTGTCGTCGTGTGCCCGGTCGAGTGTTTTTATGAAGGCGAGTCGATGCTGTACATCCACCCGGATGAGTGCATCGATTGCGAAGCGTGCGTTCCCGAGTGCCCGGTCGAAGCGATCTTTCACGAAGACAACCTGCCGGATCAGTGGAAAGATTACACCGCCCTGAACGCGGAGCTGGCCACCCAGTGCCCGGTCATCACCGAGAAGAAAGAATCGCTCGCCACCACCGGCGGCGAATGCCCGAACGCCACCTGAACGGCGCCGCGACTGTTGCACTTGCCGAGCAAAAGCAAACCCACGGACAGCCGTCCGTGGGCTTTTTTGTTTCAATACCGCGGCAGGCCCGGATCGATCTCAGCGGCCCAACGGTCGATGCCGCCAGCGAGACTCGACACTTGCGCGTATCCCTGTTGACGCAACCAGGCAGCCACTTGCAAACTGCGCATGCCATGGTGGCAATAGACGACAATCTCCTGGTCGCGATGCTTCGCCAGATTTGGCAACTGATCGCTAATCTCGCTCATGGGCCATAGCTCCGCGCCGGCAATTCGCACGATCGAGAACTCGTCCCGCTCACGACAATCGAGCAGCACGAATTCTTCGCCGCGGTCGATTTTCTCTTTGATCGATCGCGGATCGATTTCAAGCGGGTTTGAATTCATCAGCCGTTTCCATGTGGAAATCGTCGGCTTAATGACAGGCCGTCAGTACCCTGGATAATGCACCGCGTTGGCTTTGACCGCGTCCCAGTCGACGTCGATGCCCAGCCCCGGCCGGTCGGTAATGCTGATGACCGGCCCTTTAATCTTCAGGGGATTGCGGGCGATGCTGAACTCGTGATATTCCGGCCCTAAAATGTCGCCCGGATACTGCTCCACCTGCATGTTTTTGCAAGCCACAACGACGTGGCACATGGCCGCCGACGCGATGTCCCACTCGAGGTTCGACCCGATGCTGCAAGCCACGTCGTGCGCCGCACAATAGTCGACGATCTCTTTCGTCCGCCGAATGCCGCCATTTTTTCCCGGGTATAAGCTGACGATGTCACAAGCCTGATTGCGGATGCACTCGCGCGCGTGCACCAGGTCGAACACAATGTCGTCGGCCATCACCTTCGTCGGTACGATGGCGCGGCGAACTTCGGCCAATGCTGCATAGTCGCCCTGGGTGGTCGGCTGCTCAAACACGGCGATCTTATACGCTTTCATCTCTTGCATCGCCGCAATCGCGGTGCGGGCATCCCAGCCGCAGTTCGCGTCGATGACAATCTCCCGCTCGGGCCCAATCACCTCGCGCACAATCCGCACGCGTTCGATATCTTCGACCGGTTTGGTGCCGACTTTCACTTTGAAGGTGGTGAACCCGTCGGCCAGCAGCTCGCGTGCGCGCCGGCGAGTACGCTCGGGATCGTACGCACCCATTGAGAAGCGGCACCGGATGGAAAGCGGCCGCACCGCGCCGCCGAGCAACTCGTAAACTGGCATGCCCGCTTCTTTTCCCTGAATGTCCCAGCAGGCCATTTCGATGGCCGACTTGGTGAACCAATTGCCCGCCGCCGCGCGCTCCATGATTCGATCGATGCCTTCGATATCGTGCGGGTCGCGGCCGAGCAACTGCGGGATGAAAAGGTTGTCGAGCAGCGCCTTCGCGCTCCAAACGGTCTCGCCGCTCCAGCGAGGCATGACAGTCGCCTCGCCGACGCCCTCGATGCCCGCATCGGTCGACACGCGAACGACCACGTACTCGGAAACCAGGTGTTGTCCGAGCGAAGAAATCATCCGCCGTTCAGGCTTCAAAGGGATGCGAACGGGATACGTGTCGATGCGGGTGATTTTCATGCGTGGGGGATCCCTCTACAATGCGGGAGGCGGTTTGACCGGTGTGAGTTCGTCGACTTCAAGTCGTCAACATCCTACACGCTTCGGAGTCCCGCAGGAAATCACCGGACGTCCGCGGCTGCCAGGGACAACCATCCGCCATGAATCGCATTTTTCTGACTTTGGCATCGCTGAGCACGCTGCTGCTGGTGGCCGCTTTTGTGCTGGGGATGAACATCGACGATCCGGCGTCGGCGACTGATGCATCGCTGGCCAGCGTGCGCGTTCACTTTTTGACGGCGGTGGGCGGCCTGATGTTTGCCGCACTGGTGCACGCGATCGTCCTCACGTACTTCATGGGGACCGGGCGTTGGATCGAGGAAACCGGGCACGTCTATCCGCTGCCTGCGCGAATTCATCAGGAAAGCCGCGGTTTGAAGTACCGCATCCTCCCGGCGATGGCAGGCTGCCTGACGCTGCTGATCGTCACGGGGGCACTGGGAGCAATCGCCGATCCGGCGACGCGGCTGGGAGGGCAGGGGTGGTGGGGCATTCCGGCGTCCACGCTGCACTTTTCCGCGGCAGCCTTCACGTTGTGCGTCAACGTGATCGTCAACTACTACCAGTACGCGGCGATCGAATACAACGGCCGCCTCATCGAAGAGGTGCTGCAGGAAGTGCGCCGCGTTCGCCTCGAAAAGGGGCTGCCGGTATAAGCCCACGGACAGCAGTCCGTGGGTCTGTTCGCACCCTTATTTCCGCCCGCGGGACGGCCGATAGCCGTACTCGATCGCAAACCAGTCGGCATAGCGCTCGCGGTCTGCGAAGGTGGAGTTGCGCTCGTCGTTGATGTGTCCGATCTCGTGGATCAGAATATTGTTCAGGTAGTAATCGCGAATGGTCTCTTCGGTCCATTCGAGCCGCCATTGCTCGCCCTCCTGGCACCAGCGGCCGCCGTACATTTTGGCTTCGATGAGCTGCTGCGGCCAGGGCGGACGGACGTAATGCTCGATCAACGCCTCTTCGATGGGATACAAATAAACGGTTGAGCCCCACTGCATTCCGTAACACGGAAAGATGATCCGCTTTCGCGTAATGCGGCTCAACTGCACCACTTCCAGCATGCGTGTGAGATGCGCGGGCAGTTGCCCGATGCGTTCACGCACTTCATCGAGCGTCACCGGGTGATAGTAGCCGGCGCCGGCCGGTTCCAGGACATAGCGGATCTGGTCTCGACCGTCAGGTTCGTGCCAAACCTCCGGCGCGCAGAAGGCTTCGTGTTGCTGCCTTCCGGCGATTCCGCGAGCGCGGTAACCGGCAGCAGGACGGGCGGTCGCGGCACGCCGATCTTGCACACGCGTTTTGGGGGCCAGCAGGCGCGTATTGCGCGAATAGGAACCTCGGCGGTTCATCGATGAAACTCCCTGGAGCGCCAACGCGGAGATGACAGCACGATCGTCGGCCCGGGAACCCAGGCCGCAGACATGATTCCCGCACAGGTGCTCGAGCGTCATCCCTGAGCAACCGACACGCCGCCAAAGGGAAATTCTGTCTAGATCCATGCTACGGAGGCGGGGAAAAGATACGCAAGGTGTACAGCGCAAGTGGAGGCCAGGCGAAGCCTTCGGAGAGACAGGCGATCCGCGACATCCAGTCGTCACGGTGCCGTTGACAGCAGCGGACCGTATTTACGAGCCATTTCTTGCATGCGCCGATCGGACCGCGACTTTGCGGCTGTTCAGTACCTGCTCAAATATCGCACGCGTGTACACTAATTCTACGACCTACGCACAAGAAATAAGCGTTAGAACCGATCAATTCGGCAGTCGCTTACGGCGAGAGAGCGCCAGCCGCAGCGTGAGCCGCGTCCGGACGAGGAACGAGGAACTTGGCGTGCGTCGGGTCGGTCGAAACAAAGTTGAGCTGCGCGCCCCGGTGCCCCTGATTCACAAAGACGTCGATCTCTTGCGGGTTGGTCGATTCCGGAACGGGGCGGTCGCTCCAATTCGACTCAATCCCCGACGGACCTGCCATCGCGGCAATTGTGGTCGACGCCCCCCGCTCGACGATCACTTCACCTTGTTTGACGTTCGAGAACAGGTTCAACCTGAACTTGAAATCGGCGGATTCCGGACGATCGACGGCGGGAACGTCGGAAAACACAATCGCCTCGCGGAGCTTATGAAATGTGTTGCTCCAAACCGACAAGCGCGTGAGTTTCATTTTGGTCGCGTCGATCTTCAAACCGGCATCGGCGTCGGTGAAAATCGATTCCTGAACATCGATGCGATCGACCGACGCATCGGCCCCCTGCAGCATGATCCCGGTCGCCAGCGGTCCATAGAACCGGCACTTTCGGACGGCCACCGATCGTGCGCGATTCATCGTGAGGCCAACCATCTGCCCGCTGCTGCCACGAAACACCACTGCGTCAAAGACGAGGTCGCCTTGATCTTCGACCGAACCGTAAGCGTTATCGGCCTTCACTCCCGCTTCGGCAAAGTCGGCGATGACGAGGCGGCTGAGCCTCGTCCCGGAAAGCTTGCCGCGCATTTCGACGGCGACCGGATTGCCCTTCGCGCGGATCTCGAATCCTTCGAGTAAGAACTGAGAAACACCGTTGAGCGTGACGGCCGGGCCGCCGCCAATGGGGGTAATGACCGCCCGTTGGCGGTCTTCGCACACGAGTCGAATTCCCGTCGGCCACTTGGCACCCGCCGTGTCGTCGAGAACCAGGCTTTCGCGATAGGTGTGCCCACCGGCAACGAGAATTGTTTGCGTATCTCGCCCTTGGGGAACAAAGGTTTGACGCACGTGGTTGAGCGCTTCCGTGACGGTTTGGAAGTCTCCTTGCGGCCCGACATTCACCACGTGGTGAGTGCGATCTGCCGACGAAGGCGAAGACGGCACCTTGCCCGATTCTCCGTTTACTGCGTCGGTCCCCCCGTCGTTCGACGAAATGATGACAAGGACCACGACGACCACGAGTACCAGCAGGATCAAGCCCGCACCGGCGAACACCATTTTGTCGCGCGACCGCTGCCTGGCCCGCAGCACGGCGCTTTCCATCGTCCGCAGCATGCGAGAGTCGGTTGGAAACCGGGGCGGAGGGGTGACCAGCTCGGCCAATGGCGTCGAACTTTCGATGGGCATCGCTTCCGCGACGGTATCTTGGTCATCGGGCTCCGGGCCCAGCGGACGGGCGATGATCGACTTGGCCGGCTGGCGGGGCGCTTGCGGCGGCTGCGGCCTTTGCGGTTGCTGTCCTGCCAGCACGCCGCTTTTTGGACCGGGGCTGGTTCGAGAAGCAGAAGGCCCCGAAGGTGCGCTCTTGCCGCCCGCAGGTGCGGGTGGCTTCGTTAAAGCCGTGCCGCTCTTTCCACCCTGCCGGGGCACAGGCGGCGAGGCAGCCGATCCGCGCGTTGGCGAAACCGGCTGCCGAGAGGCCGGCGAACCGCGTTCGGCAACCGGAGGCGTCGGCGCCTTGCGCGGCGGTGTCGATTTGCGAGGTTCCGGTTTGCCCTCCGCCGGCAAAAGAGCTTCGCGATCGCCTTCGTCCTCATCGAGTGGCGCTAAAGGGATGTCGTCAACCGGCCCGCCAAGCACCGGCCAGCCACCCACGGGGCGCCCGCGACTCCCGGGCGTCGCTTTATCGGTTTCGGAGCCCGAAAGGTTGGCGGTGTACTCCGACGAAGTCGCAGGCGCGCCAAACGCTGTCTGTAGGCCAGTGCCAAAAGCCGGCTGGGTTGAAGCTCCGCGCAAACCTCCGCGCGACGGAAACTGCGAGCCCGAATCGGGACCGCCACTGCCCAGCGAAGGGCCCGAACCGGGTGCGGTCGCGTGCTTCAGTCTCCAATCCTCGCCGGCATGTTGCAGCAGCCAGCGATAAAGCGCCTCGCTGACTTCGGCGGCACTCTGACAACGGCGGCTGACGTCCTTCGACATCATTTTGGCGATCAACGCAATCAAGTCAGCCGGGGCGTCGGGACGGTCGGCCCAAATCGGCGGCGGTTCCTTGACCTGGTGGCTCATCAATCGTTGGGCCAGCGTGCCTTCGGTGAACGGCGGATGGCCCGTCAACATGAAGTACAAGGTGCAACCGAGACTATAAATGTCGGCCCGCGCGTCGACCGTGTGGCTGTCGAGCGCTTGCTCGGGCGCGAGATAGTCGGCCGTGCCGAGCACCTTTTCGTCGTGCGTGACCGTCAGCGATTCCTGGTCTTCGTCATCGAAGAATCGGGCCAGCCCCATGTCGAGAATCTTGACCATTCCGTTGGGGTCGACCAGCAGGTTTCCGGGCTTGATATCGCGGTGCACCATTCCAGCCGCGTGTGCGTGAACCAGCCCTTCGGCGGCTTGGCGGGCGAATTCGGCGGCGGTCGCGTAATCGACCTGGCCGCTGGAGGCGACCATCTCTTGCAGGCTCTCGCCGTCGACGTATTCCATCACCAGGAAATGGATCTCGGTGTCGCCCTCCATTTCCTTGTCGACGTCGTAGGCCCTGACAATGTTGGGATGATCGAGATTCGCGACAGCCTGGGCCTCGCGATGGAAACGCCCGAGGTACGACGTATCGTTCACGCGCTTGGTGGGCAGCACCTTGATCGCACAGCGGCGGCGCATGACGGTGTGCTCGGCAAGATAGACCGAGCTCATCCCGCCTTTGCCCAACAGCGACAGCAGCCGATACTTACCCAGGAAGAACCCGCGGTGCTTTCCCTGCAGCAGCTTTTCGGCCTGCCAGCGCGTCACCGCGTTGCTGGCCACCAGCTCGTCGGCGATGGTGCGGGCCTGTTCGAGCTTGATGCCGCGCAGCCGAAATTCGTTCAACAGTTTTTGAAGGCGATCGGGGTCGACCAGGCCGCTTTGCTTGACGACCGCGAGAAACGATTCCGGAGTCAGTTGCAGCGCCATATTCCGCAGCCTGTTACAGGTGCACCAGCCTCACTGTCGGATCGGGAAGAACCGGCCATGCCCGCTCTCCCGAGCCGACAACGCGATCCGCGTCGACACCTCGGTATTTGTTCGAATTTCATCGCAAGCGGCTTCCACCGAAGCGATGTGCCGATGGAATGCCTGCTCCCTCGGGAGCGCACGATGTGACATGCCGGCGGGCTTGCGGACCCCTCTCAGAACCGTCTCGCGCCTTGGAAAGGGCGAAAGTGCTCACAAGAGTAAGTTTACCGGCGTGGCCAAGGCGTGACCAGAGGCACCGCTACTTTGCCGCGCGATCGTCCTGTTGTCAAACGGCAAAGCCCACGGACGGCCGTCCGTGGGCTTACGCGGCGAACCTGTCATTGCAAGTCGTAAAACCCGTCGTCTTGGCCGACATGGCCGAGTCCGACACTTTTCATCTTGTCGACCTGCGCGGGAGGGACAAACGGAAGGTCGATCCAGTCGCGCTGGCGCGTTTCCACGTGTCCGTCTAAATACGCAACGTTCGCGGTGCCGTTATGGCGGAAATGGACGGTCGGATACTGGTTGCTCGGCGGTTCCAGCAGCCAGACCTCTTCGGTCGACAACTGCGTGCAAGTGGGCCAATCGAAGCACTTCACCTGCGCGCTATCGGCGAAAACAATCGTCCTGCTGATTTGAGTGACGTCGCGAAAACGCCGGACAACGGGCTCGCTGCTGATCGCAATCGCCGGCCATGCGGAATAGTCGTAGTCGATGCCGCGACCCAACGAATGTCCGTTATATGCGTATCCCGAGGCCAGAAGCCCAAAGCGGAGCGCATCGACCTGCTTTTCACCGAGGTCGGGGCACTGATACGATTCATGGTTCGTCTCCATGTACGGCGCCAGAAACCCCCGCTCGAAATTGAGCTGGTGAACGACGTTCACCTCGGTGTTATCGACTTCGCCGAACCAATAACCGATTTTGCCTCGCGTTCCCGAGAACCCGGCCAGCACGTACGCCATCTCGTCGCGGTTGTCGATGCTGTAAGGCATAAACGTCCCATAATTCTCGGCGTAGTTGTGCAGTGCCAAGGTCAATTGCTTGAGACTATTTCGACACTGCGTGCGTCGTGCGGCTTCTCGCGCCTGCTGAACGGCCGGCAGTAACAGCGCGATCAGAATGGCGATGATGACCACGACCACCAGCAATTCGATCAGGGTAAACCCACGGGGAGGGCGAGGCTCCCGCCGAGCCGATTGCCATTGCTTGGGGGCGTCAAAAGGAACGGAAGTCGTTGACCGCTTGCCCCCCCACCCCGGCCCTCCCCCGCAAGGGGG
>JBBDVZ010000043.1:0-11201 GCA_040903115.1 Planctomycetaceae bacterium | reverse complement strand
ATTCGAATCCCAAAGACCGCAGCCAGTGGTATATCCCGAGCATCCAAGACGGCCGCATTTGGAAGTTGGCCGCCAAAGAAGGCAGCCCGGGTTGGAAGATCGACCGCCCGTTGCGCGAGTTCTCGAGCGACGAGCTGATCGGTCTCTTCGCGCATCCCAACGATTGGTACGCCCGCGATGCGCGACGCATTCTCGCCGAACGCAAAGACGCTTCCGTCGTGCCGCGGCTCAAAACAATCGCCCTCACCGAGAGCGATCAGCGAACGGCGCTGGAAGGATTGTGGGCGCTCTACGTCACCGGCCGGTTCGATGAGGAAGTCGCCACAAGCCTGCTCGACTCCAAGCATGAGTACATCCGCGCCTGGACCGTTCGATTGCTGGGCGATGAAAAGAAAGTTTCGCCGCGGATGCAGGAGCGGTTTGTCGAGCTCGCCGCGACTGATGCCAGCGTCGTGGTGCGGAGCCAGTTGGCCTGCACGGCCAAGCGTCTTCCCGGCGTCGATGCGTTGCCGATTATCGCGCAGTTGCTGCGAAACAGCGAAGACGTCGACGATCCGCACGTGCCGCTGTTGATCTGGTGGGCCATCGAGAACAAGGCGGTCAGCGACCGTGACGGAGTTCTCAATCTACTGGCCGATAAGTCGACGTGGAACCTGCCGCTGATGCGTGGCACCGTCCTCGAACGTATCGCGCGGCGATACACGGCCGAAGCAAACAACGGCGGTTTTGCGGCGTGTGCGCGGTTGTTGCAGGAAGCGCCGTCGTCGGAAGCGGTGCAAATCGTCATCGCCGGCATGGAAACGCAGCTTGCCGGTCGCCGGCTCGATGCGACCCCCGCGGAGTTGAAGCAACCACTCGAAAACCTGCTCACCCAAACCGAGCCGAGCGGCACGCTGGTGCGGCTGGCGCTGCGAATGGGATTGGATGAAGCCTATCCTGTGGCTGCCGCGCGACTGGAAGATACAAAGATCGACCAGGCCGAGCGCATCGCCTTGATTGCGACATTAGGCGAAATTCGCGAGCCTCGCGCCATTGAACCATTGCTCGGTTTGTTGGAGCACGAACAGCCGGAGCCTGTCCAGGCGGCGGCGCTCGCGGCGCTGGAAAGCTACGAAGACGACGCGATCGGCGACGCCGTCGTCCGCCTTTATCCCCACTTGCAGCCCGGCGTATCGAGTCGAGCCATCGACTTGCTGACCCGGAGGAAGTCGTGGTCGCGGCTGCTGCTGGCCGCCGTCGAGAAGTCGCAGATCGATCCCAAAAATGTTTCGACCGAGCATCTGCGGCAAATGCTGCTGCACGGCGACGCCGATCTGCAGGGCAAAATCGAGAGCCGTTGGGGCAGCATCCGCACCGCCACCCCGCGCGAAAAGGCCGGCCGCATTCTCGCGGTCTCGCAGATTCTTGCCAAAAGCAAGGGAGACGCGATCAGCGGCAAGCCACTGTTTACCAAGCACTGCGCCACCTGTCACCAACTTTTTGGCGAAGGGACCAAAGTCGGCCCCGACCTGATGGGCGCGGAGCGGAAGAGTCTCGACACGCTGTTGGCAAACGTCATCGATCCGTCGTCGGTCGTGCGGCAGGAGTTCCGCTCGTATATCGCCGTGACGGTCGACGGCCGGGTGTTCACCGGTCTGCTGGCCGAATCATCGCCCGAGACGGTGACGATTCTCGATGCCAAAAATAACCGCACGGTCTTGCGCCGCGACGATCTCGACGAATTGAAAGCTTCGGAGGTCTCGCTGATGCCCGAACAGATCGTCGACACGCTTTCCGACCAGGAACTGCGCGACCTGTTTGTTTACGTCATGAGCGACACCCGGCCACCAGAACAGGCAGCCGCTGCCAGCGCAACCACCACAAAATCGCCGTGATCCAAGTCGAATATCCAAGCCGACGGCTTGCCGTCGATTCGACCGCAAGCGGTCGGCTTGGATATAGCGACGACGGCCCTCAAAAAAATGGGCAAACCAGGTAAATATTGCTCTTGTAATGCACGGCTGTTTTGCAAAGATAATGCGTAGCGGGTCGCGCGGACGCAGCGCGACGGACTAGAAGCTCGCGAAGTGGCCGGAGTTGGCGAGCCGGTCGAAGCGGGGTGGTTTGCATTTTTCTTCCTGGGCGGCTGATCGCAAAAATGTGACGGTGACCGCGGGACTGCTTCCCCATGGTGCCGATGCTGTTCCGGCTGAAAGACGCGCAACAGAAAGGAGGTGGTCCTGTGGATTATGACTGTAGTAGCCAGCGAGGTGGTACTGTCTGACGACAGTCGACGGGCTGTCAACCCGGCAGCCACCGTCTCGTGAGGATCACCATCGATCCAAAACGAGTATCAAAGGGCCCGGTTGTCGCGCAAGCGGCAACCGGGTCCTTGTTTTTTGGATGAAGCACGAAGCTCGAATGACGAAGGAAATCCGAAGCACGAAGTGCCAAGCACGAAGCACTAATGTCGAAAGAAATCCGAAGCACGAAGCTCGAAATGGGAGACGTGCGTCACGCTCGATTCGTGGGCAGTTTATGGCGTGGTTTCGTGAAACTTGCTTGGCTTTGCGGTAGGCTGACGTCCAAGCGGGATGCATTCGTTTTGGATTTCGTGCTTCGTGCTTCTTTAGATATTCGTGCTTCGGATTTTGGTTTTCACGCATGGCACCGACGCTCCCAGTCACCGACCACGTCGAGTATCTCCCCGCGATGCCGCGTCGCCATGATATGCCGATCGGCTGCATCGGCGCCGGGTTCATTATGGCCGACTGCCACCTCGTCGCGTATCGGAGCGCGGGATTCAATCCGGTCGCCATCGCGTCGCGCACTTACGATCGAACCACGCAAGTCGCCGCAAGACACGGCATCGGCACTGCTTACCGCACGTATACCGAACTGCTGGCCGACGAACGGGTCGAAGTCGTCGACATCGCCGTCCCGCCTGATGTCCAGATTGACGTCGTGCGCGAGGCCGTTAAGCAGAATGGCCACATCCGCGGCATACTGGCGCAGAAGCCGCTGGGTGTGAACTTCGCTCAGGCCCGTCAAATCGTCGACATGTGCCGCGATGCCGGGGTGACGCTGGCCGTCAATCAAAACATGCGGTACGACCAATCGGTGCGCGCGTGCAAGTTTGTGCTCGACCAAGGTTGGCTGGGCGAACCGGTGCTGGCGACGATCGAAATGCGCGCGATTCCGCACTGGATGTCGTGGCAAGAGCGTCAGGGCTGGGTGACGCTGCGGATCATGAGCATCCACCATCTCGACACGTTTCGCTACTGGTTTGGCGATCCGGTCCGCGTCTTCGCCAGCGTGCGGCCTGACCCCCGCACCGAAAAAAAGTTCGCGCACTCTGATGGAATCTGCCTTTACATCCTCGAGTATGACAGCGGCCTGCGCGCGTCGGGCTGGGACGACGTCTGGACCGGCCCGGCATTGGAAGGGGCCGCCGGCGACATCGGCATCCGCTACCGCGTCGAAGGAACCGAAGGAATGGCCCGCGGCACAATCGGCTGGCCGAAGTATCCCGAGCGCAGCCCCAGCACGCTCGATTTCACGACCATTCACGCACCCGACAGATGGTTCCAACCCCGCTGGAACGAAGTCTGGTTCCCCGACGCATTCGCCGGCCCGATGGCCGAACTGTTGTGCGCACTTGAAGAACGCTGCGAACCGTCCATCAACGGTCGCGACAACCTCAAGACGATGGCGCTGGTCGACGCGTGCTACCTGTCGGCCAAGGAGTATCGGGCGGTCGAACCGGGTGAAATTCTTGAGGCGGAAACGTCGTAACAGGACATTGCTGTCGATCGAGCATGTATGAACTGGCTCATCTATCATATCGCGAGTGGCTCGGCGTTCTTCACAGGAATTGCGTTGACAATAAGCGCGCTGGCACTCGCGCTGTTGCCCCAAAGATTGGCGAATCGGTTTTCAACCCTGCTGTATCTCATCGGTGTCATATTGATTGCAATTTCGGGCACACCGCTCCCCTATTGGTATTACGGCCTGGCGGCCCTCGTGTCCTTGGCTTGGCTGGCGGTCGCTGATCGGGAGAAGCGTAAACGTCTCACCGTGCGTTTGAGTGTCGCGTGTGCGATCGTCTGGCTGGTGGGTGTGGGGATGGAACTGCCCTTTCATTTCCAGGCCAAACTTGAGCCGACGTCACACCGAACGGTTACCATCTTCGGAGACTCGGTGACCGCTGGGTACGGCGAGAACGAAGCCGAGACGTGGCCCAACCTGTTGGCGAAGGCACACGCGATTGAGATTCGCGATCACTCCCACATGGGCGCCACGGCCGCGTCGGCACTCAGGCTGGTGCGCAAGAACGAGATTGCGCCGGGTGTTATCATTATTGAGATTGGCGGGAACGACTTGTTGGGGAGCACTCAGACGGCCGATTTCGCGAGAGACCTCGACGCTCTGCTCGGGGAACTCGCCTCGCCCGAACGTCAATTGGTAATGTTCGAGTTGCCTTTGCCACCGTTCAAGAATGAATGGGGACAGGCGCAGCGACGTTTGGCCAAAAGGCACGGCGTGCACCTGATCCCAAAACGTGTTTTCATGCGGGTTCTTACTGCGGACTCGGCTACGCTGGATTCCATCCATTTGTCGCAGCGGGGCCAGGATCTCATGCAAGAAAATGTATGGAACGTCCTGAAACCAGCCTTTGACTGAAATCAATCGTCTTTAAAGTAACGTGCCTCCGGTGGCCGGGTTCTGGCTTCCGCCACAAACTCCAGTTATGATGCTATCAACGTGCCCTTATGCGATCAGGCACCCGCAGTGGCCCTTCGATTCCCAAACACCGCGGAGAACAAACCATGCCAATAGGACGGAACCCGTTGCATGTCACTCGGCGGCGCGCACTACAAATTGGCGCGCTGGGCGGGTTTGGGATCACGTTGCCGCGGCTGCTGCAGGCGGAGGCGGCGGGCGGCGACGATTCGAACAGTGCGAGCCGCATTAAGTCGTGCATCCTGCTGTTTTATTACGGCGGGCCGAGCCAGCTCGACACGTACGACATGAAGCCCAATGCTCCGGCCAACGTGCGGGGCGAGTTTCAGGGAATTCAGACGTCGGCGCCGGGGGTGACGGTCTGCGAGCATTTGCCGATGACGGCCCGCGTGATGGACCGGGTCGCCGTCATCCGCAGCATGCACCACCCCATGACGAACCACAACGCCGCCGCGGTAGAGGCGCTGTGCGGCCGCACGCCCCTTCGTGGCGACCTCGAGCTGCTGAACGACGATCGGCTCAGCTTTCCCTGTTACGGGGCAGCAATGAGTTACGTCTGGCGGCACGAGCAGTTGGAGCTTCCCGCGGTCGCCCTGCCCCACGTGATGTACAACGTCGTCCAGTTGCCAGGCCAGACGACGGGCTTTCTCGAAAGCGCCTATCAGCCGTTCCAGATCGACAAAGATCCCAACGCGCCCGATTTCGGTGCATCGTCGCTGGCCCTGCCGGGCGACATGTCGGCTCGGCGATTACAGAATCGGGAAAGCCTGCTCGGACATCTCGATGAGCCGAGCGGCGCCGCCGTCGACCGGGCGCGCAGCTCGTCGATGCGCACGTATTATGAAAAAGCGTTCTCGCTGCTTGCGTCGCCGACCGTGCAGAAGAGCCTGCATATCGGCGACGAGACTCCCGCCACCCGCGATCGGTTCGGCCGCAACAAGCTGGGGCAGAGTTTGCTGCTGGCTCGCAGGCTGGTCGAGTCGGGCGTGCGGTTCATCACGGTTTACGACGGCGTCGCCAACTGCCAGACCTGCAACTGGGACAGTCACGCCGACAACTTTCCGCGCAACAAAAACGACCTGCTGCCACCTGCAGACCGGGCATTCTCGGCGCTCATCGAAGATCTCGATCAGCGCGGACTGCTGGAAACGACGCTGGTGGTGGCTCTCGGCGAGTTCGGGCGCACTCCGCGGATTAACGCCAACGGCGGCCGCGACCATTGGCCCTACGGCTTCAGCGTGGTGTTGGCCGGCGGCGGCGTGAAGGGTGGATACTTGTACGGCACAAGCGATGCGATCGCGGCGTACCCGGCCAGCAACCCCGTTTCGCCCGGCGACCTGGCGGCGACGCTGTACTGGCGGTTCGGCATCGATTCTCACACGTCGATCCACGACTTCACCGGCCGCCCCCATCGCCTCGCCGAAGGCGAGCCGATCCGCGAGTTGTTTGGCGATTCGACGGCGTGAGCGTGAAGGCGGAATGCGGAATGCGGAGTGCGGAATGAAAGAAACGCGAACCGCAGATCTCACAGCGTTGATGACTTCTTGTTTCTCCGCGTCCCCCCGTCGCCGCGTCCCCGCGTCGCTTTTTCTGCCCCTCTCGTTAACTCGATTTCACGCTCGCGAGTGGGGCCATGCTTTTTAGCTCACCGGTCTTCCTGTACGGCTTCCTGCCGGTGTTGCTCGCGCTGTATTTCATTTGTCCGCGGGCGCAGCGGAATCTCGTGCTGTTGGCCTTCAGCCTGTGCTTTTATGCGTGGGGCGAGGTCATTCTGGTCGGGCTGATGCTCGTCTCGATCTGGATGAACTATGTCTTCGCCTTGTGGGTCGATCAATACCGCGGCCAGCCGCGCTCGAAACTGATCATCTCGCTGGCGGTGGCCGCCAATTTGGGTTTGCTTGGCTATTTCAAGTATTCGCCGTTTCTCGTCGACAACGTCAATGCGCTATTGGCCTGGGCACAGACGATCGGTTTGCTGCACGAACGATACGAGGTAGTCTGGCCCGAAGTGCGGCTGCCGATCGGCATCTCGTTCTACACGTTTCAGGCGATGTCGTACGTTTTCGACGTATATCGCGGTCATGTGCGCGTCGAACGCAGCCCGATCCGGGTGGCCCTGTACATCTCACTGTTTCCGCAGTTGATCGCCGGCCCGATCGTGCGCTACATCAACGTCGCCCGGGAAATGCACGTTCGCCGAACGACGATGGACGGCTTCGCTTACGGCATCGACCGGTTCATCATCGGGCTCGGCAAGAAGATGTTGATCGCCAACTCTGCCGGGGCGGTTGCCGACTCGGTCTTCGCCATTCCGCACGGGCAACTGGCAACCAGCGTGGCCTGGCTCGGGATCGTCTGCTACACGCTGCAGATCTATTACGACTTCTCCGGATATTCGGACATGGCCATCGGGCTGGGGCGGATGTTCGGCTTTCGCTTCTTGGAGAACTTCAATTATCCGTACGTCTCGCGCTCGGTGACCGAATTCTGGCGGCGATGGCACATTTCGCTTTCCACATGGTTTCGCGATTACGTCTATTTCCCGTTGGGCGGCAGCCGCTTCGGACCGCGACGAACGGCGCTTAACCTGCTGATCGTCTTTTTCCTCTGCGGCCTGTGGCATGGCGCAAGCTGGAACTTTGTCATCTGGGGACTGTTCCACGGCACATTTTTGATGCTGGAAAGACAAGGCTTTTTGAATGCGGTGGACCGGCTGTGGCGACCCCTTCAACACGCTTACGTGATGCTGGTTGTGATGGCGGGCTGGGTGCTGTTCCGCGCCCCGACGCTCGGCGGCGCACTCGAATTCGGCGAAACGCTGCTGGGCGTCACGAACGCCTCGAGCCGCGAATATCCGCTCGCGATGTTTCTCGACTCATCGCTGGCCGTGGTGCTGGCCGTCGGCTGCATCGGCTCGTTCCCTTTCGTTCCGGCAGTGAGACGTTGGATGGAGTCGTTTGCCGATCGAAGCACTTCAAATCCCGCGGCCTCAGTGTTCGACGGCGTCGTTCAGTTCAGCCGTGTGGCTTTGCTGATGTTAGTGTTGCTCGCGTCATCGGCCGAAATGATGGTGGGCACATACAATCCGTTTATCTATTTCCGTTTCTAAACCGCAGAAGAGTTCGAAAGAAGAAATGCATCCACAGATTGCGCAGATTTCGCAGATAAGAAAATGCGATCAAAGACGAAAAATCAAACCTCTGATGTCGCGGATTATGAATTAGGTTTTTTATCTGGTTCCCAAGCGGAGCTTGGGAACCCACTGTCTCGAAGCTCTGCTTCGAGTGACTTGCTGACGCGAAGCGGAGCTTCGCGAAAATGCGTTCCCAAGCGGAGCTTGGGAACGAGTTCGAAAAATGCATCCACAGATTGCGCAGATTTCGCAGATAAGAATTCCTTATGAGGAAACCAGGAAGCCAGGAATGAAAGATTCAAAAATCCTTGGGCGCCTCTTTCATTCGTGGGATTCGTGAAATTCGTGGGCTCTATTCATCCGAGCAATCCGTGCCATCTGTGGTCTCATTCAAACTCTGCGAAATCTGCGCAATCTGTGGATGTATTCCTGAACTGAGTTACCCATGAGCGTCGGCGAAATAAAGAGAGTGGCGGATGCGGTGCTGATCGGCGCGTTTTGCGTGATCATCGCCGTGCCGCTGTTGGGGCTGCCGACGAACGATCCCGAAATGGACATCGAACGGACCGAGCACCGACGTCCGGCGGCCTTTCCGCTGGTCGAAGTGAACCCGGAAACGCGTTGGCCGGACAAGCGCAGCCTCAACGACTTCCCGCGCCGCTTTGAGGAGTGGTTCAACGACCATCTGGCCGGCCGCCAGTATTTGATCCTCCTGCACGGCCTGGCCGAACAGTACGGCGTGGCCGGCTCGATGGTGGTGACGCCCGAAGAGGGCCTGTCGCCCAAGACGCAGGTGATTGTCGGACGCGAGGGGTGGCTGTACTATGCCGCCGATCACTCGATCGCCGATTATCGCTGCACGCGCCCCTTCACCGAGCAGCAACTGGAGCAGTGGCGGACCGCATTGGACGCGCGTCGCGACTGGCTCGAGCGCCGAGGCATCAAATTCCTGGTGGTGATCGTGCCGAACAAGCACACGATCTATCCCGAGTACCTGCCGCGCTGGATGACGCGCGTCGGCGACAAGTCGCGGTTCGATCAGCTTCGCGAGCACCTTCAGCAAACCAACAGCGTGGAGATTGTCGACCTGCGTAGCGCGCTCACCGAAGCCAAGGCAAACTACGAGACGTATTCGAACACCGACTCGCATTGGAACGAGTATGGAGCGTACGTCGGCTATCGCGAGATCATTTCGCGTCTGCGCCGATGGTTCCCCGCAGCCGAGCCCGCAACCTACACCGAGTTCGCAACCGAATACGTCGACGCGCGCGACGACCTGTCGACGATGTTGAACCACCCGAAGCCCTACCGAGAAAAGCGCGTGACGGTCGTGCTTCGCGAACCTCGCAAAGCGCCCGCGACCTCGCTGGCCTCGACGGTTTCCGACGACCGGCGGCGGACATCACTGAATCCTCAAGCGCCGCTGACGACGGCAGTCATCATGCACGACTCCTTCATGCGGACGTTGGCCCCGTATCTCAACGAGCACTGGCAGCGGATCACCTACGTGGCCGGGCACGACTTTCCTGCGGAGCTCATCGAAGCCGAGAAACCAGCCGTCGTCATCCACGAAATCGTCGAACGGCAGTTGATGGACCTGGAATTGAACGAGCCAAAGTAGCAGGCACACTCCGTGTGCCGTTTACCGGCATCAATTTCTGCGTGGTTTGCGTGTCGAAATCGTGACGGGCGGACGGCACACGGACTTCGGCGAGCTCAGTCGAGCCGAGTGTGCCTGCTACTTTCAATACGCGAACGTCAAACCGTCGTACGAGAGTTCGACGCCCTCCGGCAGCCGCGCGTTGGTCTCGTCGTAATCGAGCGTGTGCGAGACGTGCGTAAAATACGCTCGCCGCGGCTTCAGCCGCGCGACGACCTCGACGCTCTGCGCGACGCCGAAATGCGTCGGGTGCGGCTCGTCGCGCAGCGCATCGAGGACCAGCACGTCCAGGCCTTGCAACAGCGGCCAGCTTTCGTCGGGAATGTGGCTGACGTCGGTGCAGAATGCGAAATCATTGATGCGGAAGCCCAGCAGCGGCAACCGGCCGTGCAGCAGACGAATGGGACGAACGGTCAGCCCCAACAGCTCGAACGGCTCGAGGCCGATGCGCCGAAAGTCGAGCCGCGGCAGGCCGAACTTGTGCGGGTTGAATTGCGGCGCCTCGAAGGCGTAGTTGAACGACGTGCGGATTTGCCTTTCGACGTTCTCCTCGCAATAGAGAGTAATCGCGGTGTCGAGGCGATGTCCGCAAATCCGCAGGTCGTCGAGCCCCATAATGTGGTCGGCGTGGCTGTGCGTGAAGACGGCGGCATGGATCACGTCGACCTGTTCGCGCAAAAGCTGCAACCTCAGCTCGGGCGGCGTGTCGATGACAAAGCTGCCCTGCGGTGCGCGGACGAGCACGCCGGTGCGCGTGCGATGATTGCGCGGATTTGTCGACGTGCAGACCTTGCATCGGCAACCGATGACCGGAACGCCAACGCTGGTTCCGGTGCCCATCAGCGTGATGGTGCCCGCGGTGGAGGACGAGTTCATGAACGGCGCCAAACTGGACAAAAAAACCGAAAGCCATCTCATCTTCCCTCATTGGTCGCCGATCTGCAATCTGCATTCGCGGACCCCCCTCCCTCTTAGGGAGGGGCTGGGGGAGGGTGGAATCGTTCACCGCTCGTTCGACTTCCGTTCGCGTTTATCCTCCCACCCGGCACGTCGCGCAATGTCCTCCGCCACCGCATCCACGTCCTCAACAACGTCATCATGGAAATATCGCACGACCCCGAACCCCCCTCCCTCTTAGGGAGGGGCTGGGGGAGGGTGAAAACGTTCACGGATCGTTCGACTTCCGTTCGCGTTTATCCTCCCACCCAGCACGTCGCGCAATATCCTCCGCCACCGCATCCACGTCATCGAGAACTTCATCGTTGAAGTATCTCACGACGCTCAAACCCTGTTCATGCAAGTACTCAGTTCGCTGATCGTCTTGCTTCGAGCGGTGGTCGTGACTTCGCCCGTCCAACTCAACAACGAGCTTTGCGTCGGCACAGTAGAAATCGACAACAAAGGGGCCGATGATGTGTTGCCGGCGGAATTTGAAGCCCGCGAGCCGCTTGCTGCGCAGTCGGCTCCATAAAAGTCGCTCGGGAAATGTCGAGTCCAATCGAAGCTCATGGGCGCGCTCGAGTCGAGCCGGCCGGATTCGGTGGTGTTTTTCTTCCATCGCGCTTCACCCTCCCCTAACCCCTCCCTAAGAGGGAGGGGGATTCGCGTGGCCGCGCATCTCCCCTTCCGCGCATCTCCCCTTCCCCGCGTCCCCGCGTCCCCGCGTCTCCGCGTCTCCCCTTCTCC
>JBBDVZ010000042.1:0-11343 GCA_040903115.1 Planctomycetaceae bacterium | reverse complement strand
CGTCGCCCGGTTTGAGAAACACCGGGGGCTTGCGGGCCATGCCGACGCCCGGCGGCGTCCCTGTGAAGATCACGTCGCCGGGGCTCAGCGTGCAAATGCGCGACACGTAGGCAATCAACTCGTCGATCGGAAAAATCAGTTGCCGCGTGTTCGAGTCCTGCATCGTCTCGCCGTTCAGCCTCAGGCGGATGCCAAGTTGGCCGGGGTCGGCGATCTCATCGGCGGTGACCAGCTCCGGCCCGAACGGCGCAAACCCGTCGAACGTCTTGCCCAGCAGCCATTGGCCTCCTGGCTTGCGAAGCTGCCAATCTCGAGCCGAGACATCGTGGCCGCAGGTGTAACCCGCGACGTGTCTGAACGCATTCGCGCGGGAAATGTTCTTGCCGCCGGTGCCGATGACGACAACCAGCTCGGCTTCGTAGTCGACCTGCTGGCTTGCACTGGGCAGAACGATTTCATCGCCATGCGCGGCGACCGCTGTCGGAAACTTATTGAACACCACGGGCTCGGGCGGCGCCGCGACCCCCGACTCGGCTGCGTGATCGGCGTAGTTCAGCCCGATGCAGATCACCTTTTCCGGATCGGGAACCGGAGCCAATAGTCGCACGCTGGAGCTTTCAATCGCCTTGCCTTTGGCAATCGCGGCCGCGGCGCGCGAAAGCGCGCTTCCACCGCCGGCCAGCAGTTGTTTCATCGAGGTCGGCAGCGACGGGTCGGCATGGTTCAAGTCGACATAGCGGCCGTTATGAACCGCCGCGACGCGCGGACCGGTTTGGCTGCGGTAGGTGACAAGTCTCATTATGAGTATTCTTTGACTTCTGGGTGACTCGCCTTTATCATCCGGACAGGTGCGAAACTCACGGGATCGTACGGGCATCGAAGTGGGTTCGTCAATGACGCCGCAATCATCGCACGCGGCTCGCGAGAAGCAATAGCATGATCGCACTCAACGTAGCAGGCACACTCCGTGTGCCGTCCACCGGCTCAGTCCGCCGCTTTGGGAGCGCGACGTCTCGGCGGCGATTCTTGCAAGCCGGCGCGATCGGCTGTTTCGGGCTTTCGCTGCCCACGCTGCTACGCGCCGCCGCAGAGCGGCCCGACACCGCTGACGCAAGCTTCGGGCGCGCGAAGCGGTGTCTGCTCGTCTTTCTCAACGGCGGTCCGTCACAGCTTGATACATGGGACATGAAGCCTGAAGCGCCTGCCGAAGTCCGCGGCGAGCTCAAGCCGATTGCGACGTCGATTCCCGGCATCCAGGCCAGCGAGCTGCTGCCGCTGCTGGCGCGCGAGACAGGATTGTTGAAGGTCGTGCGATCGGTCACGCACGAAGACACCGAGCACACGACGGGCATGTGCACCATGCTGACCGGCACGTACCATCCGCGCCCCAATGTGGCGCAAACCGAAGCATCGCCGCACGATCATCCAAATCTTGGGGCGATTTACGCGAAGCTTTGTGACGTTCGAAGGCAAGGGGAGACTACGAACGCTTCCACCCTCCCCCGGCCCCTCCCTGGAAGGGAGGGGAGTTCTCAAACGTCGAACCATTTGCCTCCATTCGTTTCGCTGCCGACGTTGTTTCAACCGCCGGGCAACGGCGTCTGGCCGGGGCAGGATGGCGGATTTTTGGGAAAGCGATTTGCACCGTTCGTCATCTCGGGCGAAAAGAAGACGGCACACTTCACGCTGCCAGAGATCGAGTTGCCGGTCGAGATGACCGCCGGGCGGCTCGAAAATCGTCATAGTCTGCTCGCCAAACTCGATGCCGGCCTGCGCACGCTCGATCGCTCGCAGCGATTGGCCGAGGTCGACCAGTTTTACGGTCAGGCGTTTTCGCTGATCAGCTCGAACCGGCTGGTTGAGGCCGTCGATCTGGCGCGCGAGCCGGACGTGTCGCGCAATCGTTACGGCCGCCACTTGTTTGGCCAAGGCGTGTTATTGGCCCGCCGCCTGATCGAAGCGGAGATTCCCCTCGTTACGGTGTACTGGATCGATCCCCAGCCGCCGGGCATCGGCGGGGGCGAGTACGATTCGCACGGGCGAATCTATCATCACATGCGAAATCGTCTCGTTCCGCCGACCGACCGCGCTTTGTCGGCGTTGTTCAGCGACCTGAGTGAGCGAGGCCTGCTGCACGACACGCTGGTCGTGGTGATGGCCGAGTTCGGCCGCACGCCACGCCTCAACAAAGATGCGGGCCGCGATCACTGGCCGCAGGCGCAGTCGATCTTGCTGGCCGGGGCGGGGATCAGCGGAGGGAGCGTCTACGGCGCCACCGATCGGCATGCCGCTTTCCCGGAGTCGAGCCCGGTGACTCCGCCGGACCTAGCTCAAACGGTTTTGCACTTGCTGGGAGTTCCCGCCGATCTGGAGCTGCATGACCCGCAGGGCAGGCCGGTCCGCGCGTGCAGCGGCGCGGTTGTGCCGGCGCTGTTTGCGTGAGATGCGCCGGTGGGAGGTCCCGCGGGGCGCGGCCCGCGGGCTTTGCGTGTCATATGGTCTGCATGCCGTGGAATCTTGCCAGGTAATAGGCCTCGTCGGTGTTGATCTCGCTGATTTGGTCGTTCAGCGTCCAGAGGTCGTAGAGGAGACCCAGTCCCAGTAGGCCGCCGGTGAGCAGGTAGATGACGCCGGTGATCCATTTATCCATGAAGAAACGGTGCACGCCGAAAATTCCCAAAAAGGCCAGCAAGAGCCACGTGACGTTGTAATCGAGCGAACCCGCTTGATAGCGCAAATCGGCCCGGCGGTCCATTTCGGGAATGAGGAACACATCGATCAGCCAGCCGATCCCCAACAGCCCGAAGGTCAAAAACCAGATGGTTCCGGTGATCGGTTTGCCGTAATAAAAGCGGTGTGCTCCGGTGAAACCGAACAGCCAGAGCAAGTAGCCGATCGACTTGGAGTGCGTGTTGGGCGGCCAGTACGGGTTTGGATATTGGCGCATGCTTTCCCCCGACAGTCAAGCCAGGAGGATTGGACGGAGTTGTTCTCCCAATCGTCAGCACGTACTTCGACGGCGCCGCCGAATCTTGGCGAGATTTTCCAGAAAATCGAAAAGTCGCCTATCGCAGGAATATCTCCAACCGGCGTAACGACAACGCCGCACAGAGCGCGTTGAAACCGTCATGCCGCCGCGCCGCCGCGCCGATGCTAAGGGAAGCCGGTTTCCCGCAGGCAGCCGACGTGCCGTTGGCACGTTACAGGCGTCGCAACTGGCGGGACAGGCCGTGTCGTTTTCTTCGTTCGACTCAACGCTGTTGCGGGAGTGCCCGATCGATGTCTACCGTCTCTGGAGTTCTCAACCATTCGGTTTTTCAGGTCGAGCGATATGGAGACGCGCTCGTTGTCGCTCCGCAGGGGGACGCGATTGGATTCAGTCCCAACCGAATTCAGGTCGAGCTGCGTGCCATCGAAAAGATGCTCGACCAGCGGGACGTCCGGCACTTGATTATCGACTTGCACCGGACGAACTACTTCGGCTCGGACATGATCGGGCACATCAGCCGCCTGGGAATCAAAGCGCGCCAAACGGGCGGGCGCATGGCCCTCTGCGACGTCTCGGCCGACATGCAAGACATTTTCAATGTGATGCACTTCAACCAGATCTGGGAGACGTTCGCCACCAGGCGGCAGGCGCTGCGGGCCATTGCCAGTGTCCCCATTTCCCAGCGCCTGAGGCCGCTGCGAAAGTACCTAATTGGCGCGATTGCGGTGGCGGCGATTGTTGTGGCGGCAATCTATTATCCATGGCCGACGCGCAACAAACGCTGCTTCAACCTTTTGGTGACCTATTCGGCCCAATGGCAAAAGATTCAGAAAGGCGACAAGGATAGCACGAACCGGACCCTGTTCCGCAAGCGCGTGCAGAGAAAGCTCAAGCCGATGATGGCCGACTTGGCGATCGAGTCAGCGAAGGGGAATGAAGCGGCGACGTATCTTCATGCGGCCGGGACCCAGGGACTGTTGCCATTGCTCGCGTCCGGTTCGCTGGATCGCCACGAGCACGAGGAAGCGTTCATCGACAACATGAGCGAAGCCGCAAAGTACATTGCGGGCGTGACTCCGCCGACGCTCGAGACCTTCGGACGTCGAACGTCGTTCCGCAGAACAGCGCGGCAGAATGACGAAAATCGATCAGCACAGCGGCTGCCGGACAAGGAGACACGTTGAGTCGCGACTTCGAAGCCGGGGCCGCAGGCGAGGTCGTCGGGGTATTCTCAGCCCATTCCGTTTGTGAGACTTCAACGGGGGGTGAAGCCTTCGAACCTCTGGACCCTCGACTCGACTGACTTCGGCGAGCTCAGTCGAGTCGAGCTCGCCGAAGTCCCCCAACCCCTCCCTGGAAGGGAGGGGAGTTTTGATGCTGCCTTCTCGCGTCTCAACGCTTGAGCTCATTCCCGTCGGCGTCTTTCATCTTCCCGACGACAATCAGGATGAAATCGATGATGGACCAAACTCCGCATCCGCCGAGCGTCACCAGCTTCAGAATACCCAGCCCGGTATAGCCGAGATAGAAACGGTCGACACCGAAAGGTCCCAGAAAGAACGAGAGCAGCACAGCCGTCACATAGTCGCGTTGTTTCGTTAATGGTTCGCTCATTGCCGGGGTGTCCTCCTCTGACCGTTCGGATGATGTGAAGCAATCGCAAACAACGTCGGGCTGGGGTAGTAAGGTACAGCATTACGCCGCCGATTGCGAATGGTTTCTCTGAAATTTGAGATTGCCGTTCGCGCGAAGGGCCACATCACAGCCGGCCGTTGAACGGCACCGATTGGCCCGTTTGCAAGCTCTGGCGCGCAGCGCGCACGACTTCCAGACCGCGGCAAATGTCGCCGATATCGGCCACGGGAATCAGGCCGCCCACAACGCGGCGGCAAAAATGATCCAACAGCACCTCGACGTCCGCGCGATCGGAGGTCAGCGTCTCGGCGATCGGTCTACCTTGCGACTGCCACGCGATCCCCGTCGCAGACTCGATTGTCGCGGCCCCGCGCTCGCACTGGATCTCGTATCGTGTGGCGGGCTCTGTGCTCGAACCAGCGAGGACGGAAGCGCCGGCGGCATCGCGAATTCGCAGCTCCGCCGAAATCGGCTTCTGCTGGGACCGCGCGGGCGCGAACTCGATGCTGAGCATTTGCTCGCCAGGCTGCGCCGACCGGACTGCCCCCGCATTTTCCATCACGACGCTGATGACGTGCGTGCGAACGACATAGTGGCACCAATCGATGAGACCGACCAGGAAGTCGGCGTCGTGCTCGGTCCTGTCGTCGACATTCTCGTTGGCCGGCGGGGTCTCGGGCGCGGGCCTGACGGCTTCGATGACAATCTGCTGCGGTCGGCCCAATTGCGTGGCCATCAACTCCTGCAGGCGGACGGTCGACGGCGCATACCGGCGCGACATTTCCGGCATCAAAGTAATCCCGTCACCCCTCGCGGTCTCATAAATCTGAGACAACCTTTGATCGTCGGAACCCAGTCGGCCGGCGACGTAGGCCGGCTTTTTGAAAGAGCTGGCAAGCTCGAGCGTCTTGGGACCATGCCATGCGGTGTCGAGCAGCATGATGGCCCGGACGTCCTTGCGACCCAGCAGCGACAGGATGCCGCGCACCGGGACCGCCGACCAGAGTGCTGCGACTTGCTCGGCGCGGCTGGCGAGCGGATCGTAAATGGCGCGTACGTGGATGCGGTCGCGAAACTTTCGCAGCACGGGCGCGTACCGCGTCTCCCAGGCCGTACCCAGGCCGATCACGCCGATATTCACCGGGTTTGCCAAAGGCTCGTCTCGATTCTCGTCGAAGCGTCGTCAACTTGCTGTGTGAGGGTTTATCTTAATCGCTGGTGCGCGTTTTTGTATGCCAATCGCCCGTGAACGATGGGGATGGTTGAACTCAAAGAGTGTGCGCGTTCAGGGTGGCTGGGGTCGAGCCGCCAGGCTCGCCCCCAGATCATCGCGCTGGGGGCACGCTGGCGCGTGACCCCAGGCACCCTCGCGCTTATGGAACTGGCTGCACCCTGGGGTTCCGTGTTGATCGCAGTTGATTGCGTCCATAGAATCCAGACGACCCGCCGGGCCGACGCTCGCGTGAATTATTCGCGTCTCTCGCGCGCCGGGTCTGCCAGGAGCGGGACCTGTCTGAAGGATGTGACGCATGGGGTCGAAAGCAGCAAAGGGCGGGACGAAGCGCGCGGGACGACCGCGCAGCGGGTTCAGCGAAGAAGTCGAGGTGGCCGGGCACATCATCGACAGCCTCATCCTTCCAAAAATTCTCGATCAAATCACGGCGCTCGGCGGGCAGTTCGAGCTGCGCGACGTGCAGATCGGCCACCATCGCCGCGATCCCAGTTACGCGCGCCTCGAAGTCGCCGCGGACACTGCTGAGAAGCTCGAGGCGATTCTTTCGTCGATCGGGCAGCACGGCGCGACGCCCATCAACCACGAGGATTGCCGGATCGTCGAGGCGGACATGGACGGCGCCTTCCCCGAGGACTTCTACGCCACCACGAATCAAGACACCGAGGTGCGGCTGGACGGGAAATGGATTCCCGTCGATCGGCAGGAGATGGATTGCGGCATCAAGATTGATCTTCGAGCGCATACGGCGATCTGCATTCCCATGTCCGACGTGAAAGTGGGCGACCCGATTGTCGTGGGACGCGCAGGCACGCGCGTGCATCCGCTGGAGCGCGACACCGGCGGGCACGATGCGTTCAGCTTCATGAACAGCACGGTTTCGAGTGAAAAGCCGAAGGGCGTGACCGTCCGCGAAATCGCCGCCGAAATGCACAAGACACGCGCCGGAGAAGGCAGAACGCTGATTGTCGCCGGCCCGGCGGTCGTACATACCGGCAGCCGCGAATACTTCAGCCAACTCATTCGCAACGGGTTTGTCGACGTGTTGTTTGCCGGCAACGCTTTGGCGACGCACGACATCGAGCAATCGTTTTACGACACGAGCCTGGGAATTTCGATGACGCATGGAGGCAACCTCGAGGAAGGGCACGAGCATCATCTGCGGTCGATCAACCGCATCCGCCGGGTGGGAGGAATTCGACAGGCGGTGGAGCAGGGGATCCTCACGCGCGGAATCATGTACGAATGCGTAAAGCACGATATTCCCTTCGTGCTCGCGGGAAGCATTCGCGACGACGGGCCATTGCCGGACGTGATCACCGACGTGCTGGAAGCGCAGCGTCAAATGCGCGCCCATCTTCAAGGGGTGACCATGGCGCTGATGATTGCCACAACGCTGCACTCGATTGCGGTGGGCAACTTGCTGCCAGCGCGGGTGAAAGTCGCTTGCGTCGACATCAATCCCGCGACCGTCACCAAGCTTTCCGATCGGGGCACATTCCAAACCGTCGGACTGGTCACCGACGTCGAGCCGTTCTTGCGCGTGCTTGTGCAAGAGCTGGGAATCGCGACGTGATTTTAAGACGCTCTATCGCGTTCAGAAGCCCGGCTTTTCCGAAAAAGCCGGGCTTCTTCTACGTCCCGTGAGACGCTCAAAGGGTCGGCTGCGCGACGTCGTCGAATGCTTCGCCCGGTTCATCGGCAATAAGTGCCGGTGATGTTAAGCCGGGCAGGGGCGGTTATCTGAGGCAATCACGCTGGTTTTGCCGGCTGCTCCATCCGGAGTGAGGGCTTTATTCGGTTTGCGGGCCACTTGATGATTGCCGAAATGCTGACGCTACCGGGCGGAGCAGGGCAGCGGCGAATTAACCTCAAACCGCGAAAAGACAAATGACGCCCGCGCCTACAGCCGATAATCGGGGATGGCGGCACTCGGAGGACCTGAAAGCACGAAGCACTAATGTCTAAGGAATGACCAAAGCACTAAGCACGAAAAAATTTGGGGCTTTGGACATTCGGATTTCTTTCGTCATTCGTGCTTCGGATTTCCGCCACGATTCTGACGTGCTGACTTCACCCAGGAAGGGCGAATTGACATGCAGAGGGGCATGAACGTTCTGGCGCTGGTCAAAGGGTCGGAACGATACGTTTTTCTTTACGACGACACAAGCTCCGCCGAACTGCTGCGGACGTTGGGCCGCTTTGCCGCAGACCCCCAACTCAGCTTCACCTGGTACGACGCAGCCATCCTCAGTCAGAAGGTTCGCCGCCTGCGGAAAGACGTCGACCTCGAAAGAAAGCAGCAAGGCTTTCCCGGCTCGACCCGATAACGGCCGCAGGCCGGCGGCAATGGCACGATCCGCGGTCCGTTATCAGCGCGGTCACGCTTTTGGGGCCCGCCTGAATCATGCACGCCGCCATCGACGCCTTTCTCCGCTACCTGCGCATCGAACGAAACGCGTCGGCGCTCACGCTGAAATCGTACGCTGAGGATCTCGACAGCCTGCTCGAGTACTTCACCGACCAGTTGAAGCAGGTGCCCGCGCCCGAAGAAACCACGGTCGCAACTCTGCGAGGCTATCTCGCCTATCTGCACGAATGCCAGTACGCGCGCACGACCATCGCGCGGCGACTGGCCTGCTTGCGCAGCTTCTTTCGCTACTGTTGCCGCGAAGGCTTGAGCTCGTCGAACCCCGCGAAGGCCTTGCGCACGCCGCGCGTCGGTCGTAAGCTGCCGCACTTTCTTTCGACGGAGCAGGTGGCGTTGTTGCTCGAAGCGCCGCCGGCCAACGAACCGCAGGGGCTTCGCGACCGCGCGATCTTCGAGACAATGTATTCGGCCGGACTGCGCGTTGCCGAACTGGTCTCGCTCAACGTCGATAGCTGGGACCGTGATGCCGACATTTTGCGAGTGGTCGGTAAGGGACGCAAGGAACGTATCGCACTCGTCGGCAGCTATGCAGCCCGTGCGCTCGATCGTTGGCTTGCCGTGCGCGAGCCCGATCCGAACGCGCGCGGCGACAGCGGAAAGGCCATATTCCTCAATCGGTTCGGTCGCAGGCTCACCACGCGCAGCATTGCGCGGCTATTGGAAAAACATTTGCAGACGACGGGGCTCGACCAACTCACCACGCCTCACACGTTGCGGCACAGTTTTGCCACCCATCTGCTCGACGGGGGAGCCGACCTGCGAGCGGTTCAGGAGTTGCTGGGGCACAAAAGTCTGACGACGACGCAGATCTACACGCACGTGAGCACGCGCCGGCTGCGCGAGACGTATGAAAAGGCGCACCCGCACGCGGCCGCCAACCGCGCGTCTTGAGCGCGCCGTGAATGCGTGCTAATGTCATCGTTGCGTGCAAACAAAAACCCACGGACGGCTGTCCGTGGGCTTGTATTGACGCGCAATGTTTCATTCTCGCTTTGCTCGGTCGCATCATGCCCGATCACGAACGTGCCATGCTTGCGTACTGCAAGCTCGCGGAGCTCTCGCAGCAGAAGCGGCAGCTTCCAGGTCGTGATAAGTTCCTCGTGTTGGCAGGGGCCGCTGCGTGCCGCGCCGGTTGGCCGGAGATCGCGGCTCGCTGCCGATCGCTGATCCTGGCCAACAACCCCGCGCATCAGATCGCGCGCTTCGATACGTTTGCCGACGCGCTGCGCGACCCGGGATTTGGCTCGCTTTTGAAAAGTCGCCAGCGCTTTTGCACTTACGAACGAGCCGAGCACATCCTCCAAGAACTGGCTGTCGATCTCGATCCGTCGAGCGACACGGCAGCGATGACGGCCGGCGAGCAAGCAACGTCACTCTTGTCGCATTGCTCATAGCGTTGCCACAACCGGCACGTTTTTCAGCGGCCCAGTGCTGAATTTCCGGGCGAGCGCCACATCGCTTTCGCGGCATTTTTCGCCGCTGAAATTCCGTCCCAAACGCTCTTCAACCGATCCGGCGGTTTCCGCTATACTCCGCCCCCGTTTTTAAGGAGTCTCCACAATGGTTGATTTGCAACAGGCAGTGATGAACGTGACCTGGTACGACATGGCGATGATCGGCATGCTCGTGTTCGCCGTGATACGCGGAGCGGTGAAGGGCTTCGTGTGGCAGTTGGCGGCCATCGCGGCAATCGTGCTGTGCTTTTATTGCGCCGGCTCGCTGTCGCTGTTGCTCGCCCCGATGATTCCCAACGTCGAGCCGCCGGCCAATCGCTGGGTGGCCATGTTCCTGTTGTATCTTGCGTTCTCATTTCTTTCATTCGGCGCGGCGCGGGTGCTGCGCGGATGGATCGAGAAGGCCAAGTTCGTCGAGTACGATCGGCACCTGGGTGCGATCTTCGGTCTCGTCAAAGGAGTGACGTTTTGTCTGGTGGTGACTTTTTTCGTCGTCACGCTCTTGCCCGACTTGCGCGAGACGGTCGTGCAGTCACACAGCTCATACGGGGCCGCCGTCATTGTGGATCGGCTGCATCCGGTGATGCCCGATAACATGCACGACGTGCTCGAGCCGTACATTCACCAGCTCGACCGACCCGGCATGGATCTGAAATTCTCGCACCCTCCCGAGGTCTCGGAAGGCCACGTTCATGACAACGATCACCCTGTCAGTGGACAGAATGGCGAGGAAACGCGGACGTCGCTGCTCGAAGCGATCAGCGCCGTTTTCGCCGAATCGCCTGCCGATCGCGCCGCAATTGTTGAAGAGACCGAGCGGGCGCTCAACGACATCCCCAAAGACATCTCGCTCGCGGTGCTGCGCGATTGGCGCGCGGACCTGCTGTTTCTAAAACCCGATCCCGATCCCCAAACCGATCAAACGGCGACTCTCGACGCGCGCATCATTCGCCAGCTCGCGGCGGCGCGCATTCCCATCTCGTCGCTCGACCCATCGCTGCGCAACCGGCTGAACGGCTCATTGCGGCAATGAAAAAATCGACGCGACGTTCCGTGACTGACGTACGCGCGCCGAGTTTCTGCGCACCCATTTGCGGCGGCGGTCCTGATTGACGGCGCTCTCCGGCCTTCCAACCAAATTGCCGCCGGATGAATAAAATTGTGGCATATTGGCCGCGGGCGTTCTAGAATACCGCTGGTGGCGTTCCACCCGGATCATGCCGTCGCCGACAGGCATCCGTCCAAGCAGGTCGCTTGTTGAATTGGCAGCAAGGAGCTCATGCAATGGATGCGGGAACTTTCGAGAGTGCTCTCCGCGAGACGCACCCGGCCAATCGATTCGGCTGGCTGGTGCTGCTGTCGGGGATTGCCACGTCGCTCGCCACGCTGGCATTGTTATTGGCGCTCAATGCGGCTTTGCCGGCTCTGGCCCTCATGAACTGGCATGCCAACTATGTCGTCCCGCTGGGTGCGATTCTGGTCGGTTTGGCCGCCGGGAGCGGATACGGGATCGCCTGCTGGCTGAAGCGTGCCAGACTCGGTAAGCGACTCATGTTTGGCATCCTGCTGCTGCAGGCAGGGTGTTTTTTTGGGTCCCATTACG
>JBBDVZ010000041.1:0-11388 GCA_040903115.1 Planctomycetaceae bacterium | reverse complement strand
GGAAACTTCCAACCCCCATAAGAACTTAGCGACGCCAAAACGAATTGCCACGCCCGGCCGCTCCTGCGGGCGAGTCGGACTGGGCGCGAGCGTTCGAGCGCACTAAGATCGAAGGCCTCTGGGCGTACAAGCCCACCGAAGCGATGACTACCTAGGAGGCTTCGAAGGCCAATGGGCAGATCGGCCAAGACGCTTGACCGAGTGCTGCGCGGTGTGTCCGATGCGAACATTCGTTTCGACGAATTGTGCCGACTGCTGAACCGACTCGGTTTTGCGGAACGGATTCGTGGCGACCACCATATTTTTACTCGTGACGGCGTAGAGGAGTTCTTGAACCTTCAGCCGCGCGGCCCTCTGGCCAAGGCTTATCAGGTCAAACAAGTTCGCAACATGATCGTCCATTACAGGCTGGCGGAGCAACAAGATGCCGAGTAATCTCCGTTACGAAGTCATTATCTACTGGAGCGAGCCAGATCAAGCGTTCATCGCGGAAGTTCCTGAGCTGCCCGGCTGTGCTGCGGACGGTGCGAGCTACCAGGAAGCACTCGCTGCGGTAGAAGTGGTCATCAACGAGTGGATCGAAACGGCCAAAGAACTCGGGCGGCAGATCCCCAAACCGCGCGGGCGGTTACTCTACGCCTAACGACACGCTGAACCTGAGGCGTGCTCGCCGTCTGGTCTGCCGAGGTCTGTCGCTTCGGTTGGGGTTTTTGGTTTTCCGAAGTTGTTTGTCCTCTTACCGCACGCCCCGGTTAGCGTGAGCGTTACGCAAGCCAAGTCAGATTCTTGTCCAGTTTCTCATAGGTTTCGCGGAACGCATCAAAATTCGACCGTAAAACGGCACTCCGTATGCGTGAGGCGATTGTCCAGCTCGCGTTGAGAAGCCCGGGTTTTCCGAAAAAGCCGGGCTTCCACGATCCGTCCGACAAAACGTCTCGACGAGCCGTGGAATCAGAGTTTTCTGCGCCAGACCTTAAATCCCACGAATCCACCGACCATGACGGTCACCACGGATAGAACGAGCGGCCAATTGATGCTTTTGGCGGCTTCGCTGGCGAGGGGCTGCGCCACGTTCTCGGCAACATACTTTGTGATGTCTTTCGTTCCGTCGATAAACGGTTCCGGATTCGCGAGAAACGCCGTCAAAGCCGCCGCAACAGTGAGCGCCCCTTTGTTGTTCCAAACAAAGTCCATCGCTCGATCGCCGTACTTCTCGACAACCTGCAGCACCTGATCGGTTCGCCCGATCTTCGTCAGCGCGCCGTCGTCGGCCATCATCGCCAGCCGCCGGCCGTTTTGTTTCGAGACGGCCTTGAACGCGCCGGCGGCCGGTTTCCCGACTGACTCGATCAGCGGTTCTGCCAACTCGCCGTGTTTGATCATGGCTTCCGCCGCCTCGTCGCCGTGTTTGGCGAAAAGCGCCAGGCGGTTACTCTTGGCCGTCACCCATAAAGCGTCGTCACCGTGACTGGCCAGCAGCTTGACGGCCTGCGGGCCGTGCTCGCCGGCTTCTTCGATGACATGAATTGCTTTGGGGCCAACTTTCTTGACGGCGGCAATGGCGTCGTCGCCATGCTTGACGGCAAGGACCTCGATTTTGCGGGAAAGCGTCTCAATGCCTTCTTCTGCGGCTTCCTTTCCAAACTTGCGCATGACGTATTCAGCGGCTTCCTTCGCCGCTTGGGTCTTCACGTCGGCTTGAGCGATTGTCGTCATGCAAAGAACCAGGCACGTGGCGAGCAGCAAATATCGACGCATGGTTTGATCCCCGCTTCTATTGTGATTGCAGCAGCGTGAGGACCGCCTGACTTCGAACGGCGGCCCGCTCTTTGGCGAATGCGCGCAACCGCGCACGCAGACCTTCGGTATCGTCCGAACCATCGACGAGCAACTTGTTGATCTCGTCCAACTTTGCGTCGAGTTCCGCAGCCAGATTGCCTTTGGGATCAGCATACCAGTCCCACACTCGGGAAACGATCTGATCGACGATGAGGCCGACCACCAGACCGACGCCAAACGTGGCCCATGATGACGCCGCACCGGTCCCGAGAATTCCCGCCGATACACCGAGCCGCACGGCAACCTGAGCCAACACCTCGCCGGAGATGATCGAGACGAGTTCGGTGGCGATATCAGCGCGCAGATTGCTGCCTGTCGCTTCCATGACGCGCGACACGGCCTCGTCGTACGAAGCGTGCAGCTTTTCTTCATCGATGCGCGCGATCAAATACGCTTCAGGAAAATCCGCGACGTCCGTGCGGATGCGAACGAGCATCTGTCCTTCAATGCTTTCGACGTGCTTCAAGTAGCTGGCGACAACCTGCTTGACCGCGTCTTCGAGGTCCGATGGCTGGAAAACGTATTCCTCGAATCTCTCTCGAATGAAGGTCTCGTGGCGCTCGCCGCTTGTGAACGGCACGTGGTCGACCACCAATCGCCACTTGCTCCCCCAGCTCAGCGCCTCATCGGCAAATGCCGGCGTGTGTTGCTTCGCGTCGGCGAAAAACGTATCGATGGCCTTCACGTGCTCATCAATGATCCGATCGCATTCTTGCTCCGCCCATCCGAGGTGCGGCTTGGCGACCATTTCCGGCAACGGCGGCTGCTTGATTTCCGGCGCAGCCGGAGGCGTCGGTTTCGACGAAAGCAGCCCCATGAGTGGTTGCCGGGCAGCAACAGCGACGACGACTCCGAGCAAACCCAGGGTCAACATCGCAAGCGTCGGTTTGGACTTCGGTGCCAACGAATTTCTCCACAGATGGCTAAGCCTGAGAGCGGAGCTTGCGGGGCGGCGAAAGCGTCGTTCCTTTTCGACAAAGTCATTATTCCGATTACCGCGCGGCGCGAACAGCTTAAATTCGCGAAACGGGCACATCACAGGCTTTTACCATCCGCACTTCGAGCGTGCAGGACTCAAGGACTCAATTCGGACACGCGCTCCTCAGGCGCGTCGGGCAACAGCCACGCAAAGCCAGCCGCCGGCAGGAAGAGAAATCCGGCGTAGAGGATCGCAAGGCGATAATCCCCCACTTTTGTGAACAGGCCGAAAAATACCGTTCCCAGTCCGGCGGCGATGCGCCCGAAGTTGTAACAGAAGCCGGCGCCGGTGGTCCGCAACAGCGTCGGAAAGAGCGGGGGCAGATACATCGTAAACAAACCAAACAGCCCCTGGCACAGGCCCATCGCCACGATGCCGTACCACAGATCGCCGTGCGCTCGGGGCACCCCATACGTGACCACCATCGACGCCGAGTACGCCACCATCAGCAAGGTGATCGCCCGCCGGTACGTGATCAAGCGCGCGAGCCAAGCCGCCAGAAAATTTCCCGCGATCGAAGCCAGCATGATGATCCAGACGGCTTTGCTCACGAGTTGACTCTTTTCCGCTTCCGTCCAGCCGTTGATTTCGGGCAGATTGCGCAGCTGCTGCAAGTACCAGAACATGAATGCCCAATGTGCCGTCAACGAAAGGCCGCACACGAGAAGGGTCAATATAGTAACGCGTCGGACCGGCGCGCGGAATAAATCGATAAAGGCCGGCGCATCGTCGCCCGATTGATTCTTGGCGCCCTGCCATTCTTCGGGCTCCGGAACTGCGCGGCGAATCCACAGCACCAGCAGTGCCGGCAACACGCCCACAAGAAACACCGTGCGGTGCGGATAGGCCGCCAGCAGAAAGTTGGCGAGGCTCGCCAACATGATCCCCAGGTTCACCGCTGTTTGAAGCACGCCGGCGATCCAGGGCCGCCAGCCCCGCGGCCAGGTCTCGGAAAGCAAAGCCGCCCCGACGGCCCACTCGCCACCGATGCCCAGTGCCGCGAGGAAGCGGAAAACAAGCAACTGCCACCAGGTCTGCGCAAAGAACGACATTCCCGTGAACAGAGCGTAAACCAGAATCGTCAGCATCAGCGCGCGGCTGCGTCCCAGGCGGTCGGCAATGCGTCCGAAGAAACCTCCCCCCAAGGCCCAACCGATCAAGAATGCCGCCTGAATCCACGAACTGTAGTATCCGACGAGCGGATCCTTCTGGTTGGTGACGCCCAATAGCTCAGCGACAAACGGCGCCGCCACCAGTAGGTAGAGATGCATGTCCAAGCCGTCGAACAACCAGCCCAGCCACGCCGCGATGCCCGACTTCCATTGATCGGCCGAGAGATCGCGGATGTGCGTCACATCCTGTCCACGCGGCACTCCCGCGAGCTGCCCCGCAGTAACAGGCGTCTCGCTCGATGAATCAATCAGCGGCATCGTGCAGCCTCGTGCAAAGGCTATGAGGGCGAAGGAGTAGCAGCCTAACGCACCGGACCCGCACAATGGAAGAGATACCGGATTTGAATTCGCTGAAGCGCGAATTTGAGTGGCTGCGACTTCGAGTATTCAATCCCGGTTTGATTCGCCGCGTTCGGGATGGCCTTTCCAACGTTCGGCTGCGTCATTCTCTGGCCAGTGTCCATTCTCGATGCAGCAGATAACATCTTCGGCTTCCGAAGACATGGACCACCAATAGCCCGGGGCTAACCGGTGGTCATTTGCCGCTATCTGCCGCAATTTCTTCAGAGCCACTTTGAAGGGATTTGCGCTTGAGCGCTTTCCCCAATATGGCTCGCCGGCCAATGAACCGATGACGTACATGCTCCAAAATTGGACATCGATTGACTCGTCTTCCAGGCCACGCAGCGCCGCGTCGCGACAGCGCCGAAATAATTGCGTACGGCGGTCGCCGACGGGGCCGACACAGCCAAGCTTGTCACCGGCATCGCCACGCACCCATCCAGGCAGGTCGACCCGTTCGAAGATCGTCACCAGCAATTCGGCAGCGCGGGGATCATCGGTTGAGCCGAGCCCAAGGATTACCGCTTCGAGCCAGAATCGGTCGGGATTGTCAGAGGCCAACTCGCGATTGCCAATTTCGATAAAGCGGCGGATTGCTTTCGCGTTGTATTCTAGGCCGCTGAGCGTGTGGGCACATGTTGCCCGCACGGTTCGGTCGGACATCACGTCGAGCAAAACTGGGACAGCCTGGCGAATCTCCAACATGGAAATTAACTCGACCCCAAACCGCTTCAAACTCGGCGACAGACCGGGCAGTCTCTCAAGCAGGTCAGCGACGGTGATGACGCGCTGCGAATTCAGCCTGCTGAGCTTTCGCGCGCGGTCTCGGCTCGCTGTGACGCTTTGCAAACCAACTTTCTTCGCCGCTTGCTCGCGATACCGAGAGCACAGCGTCGCCAGGTCATTCGCCAGATTATTGCGCTGCATTCGCATCCCGCGTATTGTACGGCGCCAGGCGAGGAGAAAGTACAACCGATTGCCTAGTCCGCCCCACCACCATCGACACACGGCCCATGCGAGGAATGATCTTTCCCGCCGCGTGTTTTGCGTCCTGCTTTGCCTTTCTGTTGCGTGGAGAAGTCAGCTCCTCCGCGCGCCCTATTCGTGATCGCCCAGTTGAGCGCGGTGCGTCTCGGCGGCTAACCAAATGGAGATGAGCGTAATGGCTGCAAGGACGATCATGTACACGGCCACAGGCCACGGTTGACCGCCGCTCCACGTCAGCAGCGCCATCGAGATCAACGGGGCCAGGCCTCCGGCAAATGGCGAGGCCAATTGGTAGCCGATCGATGCACCCGTGTATCGGACCTCGGTGCCGAACAGTTCGGAAAAGAAGGCTGCTTGCGGCGCGTACATGGCCGCGTGCACGACCAATCCAATCACGAGCGCCAGCCCAATCAGCGTTGTGCTGGCCGTGTCGACCATCCAGAAAAACGGGAATGCAAAGGCCGCCAGCGCCGCGGCACCTCCGAGGTAGACCGGTCGCCGACCGATGCGATCCGACAGAATGCCAAATAGAGGGATGGCCACAAACTGTGCAGCCGATGCAACGAGCACTCCTTGTAAAATCGAAGTTCTTGCCACGCCTAGCTTGCCTGTGGCATATGTGAGCACGAAGACCGTGAAAATGTAGAAGCAGCCGTTCTCGGCGAAGCGTGCGCCCATTGCCAACACAACGTTCCGCGGATAACGCCGGAGCACCTCGAACAATGGCACACCGGCTTGTTTCTTTTGTTCGAGAACTTTCGCGAACAGGGGACTTTCAAAGATCTGTAACCGGATGAACAATCCCACGCCAAGCAGCGCAATCCCCAGTAGAAACGGTATGCGCCAGCCCCAACGCAGAAATGATTCGTAGGGCAGCAACGAGACCCGGTCGAACACAAAAGTTGCCAATAGCAAACCGGCCGGTACGCCAGCCTGAACCCAACTCGCGTACAGGCCCCGGCGTCCCCGATGTCCGTGCTCGACCACCATCAGCACTGCGCCTCCCCATTCACCCCCCACGCCGAAGCCTTGGATGAATCGCAGAATGACGAGCAATATCGGCGCGGCGACGCCGACTTGATCGTACGTCGGCAAAACGCCGATCAGAAACGTGGCCAGCCCCATGAGCATCAACGTGGTGACAAGCATCGACTTTCGGCCCATCCGGTCGCCGAAGTGCCCGAATACGATGCCGCCGATGGGACGAGCGAAAAAGCCGACCGCGTACGTGGCAAACGCTGCCATCGTCCCCGCCAACGGATCGAGCGTGGGAAAGAAGAGCTGGTTGAACACCAGCGCCGCGGCTGTCCCATAGAGGAAGAAATCGTACCACTCGATCGTGGTGCCGATGAAGCTGGCCAAAACGACGCGAGTGACAGAGTTGGCCGGAATGGCTGCATCGGCTTCGTCGATGGACATGCTCGGATTGTACCGAGCCGGCGACCGATCTTCAGCGGAACGGAACGGTCGAAGCGCTGCGAAGCGATCGATGCGTTCCACCCTCGACTCGACTGACTTCGGCGAGCTCAGTCGAGTCGAGCTCGCCGAAGTCCCCCAACCCCTCCCTGAAAGGGAGGGGAGGCGAGCAGACTGCTACTGCCGCGACGCGTTCGTCGCCGAACGCCGCTGCCGGCGTTTTTTCTTGCCACCCTGACCCTGCCAGCGGCCGGCGCCGTGCGGCGCTGCGGAAGATCGAGCCGCCTTTCGACGGCCGCCCGACTTCGGTCGAAAGCCGCGACTGTCGGGGCGCTCATCGGACGAAGGCTGTTGCGGCGAAGTCGGCGATTTGGCATTGCTGTCGGCGGTGAGGCTCACCGACCGGTCGATTGAGACAACCTTGCCGATCAGGCGTTCGATCGCCTTGAGCAGCTTGCGCTCGACGTCGTCGCAGAACGAAACCGCAATTCCCGATGCCCCCGCGCGACCGGTTCGGCCGATGCGGTGTATATAGGTCTCGGGTTCGTGCGGCAAATCGTAATTGAGGACGTGAGAAATCCCGTCCACGTCAATGCCCCGCGCGGCGATGTCGGTCGCCACCAGGATGCGCGTGCGGTTGGTCTTGAAGTCGGCCAGTGCGCGTTGTCGATTCGACTGGCTCTTGTTGCCGTGAATGGCTTGCGCCCGAATTCCCGACTGCGAAAGGTGTCGCACCACGCGATCGGCGCCGTGCTTCGTGCGCGTGAAAATTAGCGCCCGTTCGACGTTCCGCGTCTTGAGGATCGTGACGAGAAGTTCCGGCTTTTGTCGCTGCGTTACGAAACAGACCGATTCGTCAATGAGTTCGGCCGTCGCCTTGATCGGCTTGATCTCGACCCGTGCCGGGTTTTGCAGCATGGAGTTTGCCAGCCCGACGATGGGCTCGGGCATGGTCGCCGAAAGCAACACCGTTTGCCGACGTGCCGGAAGTTTCGAGATGACGTGACGCACGTCAGGCAAAAAGCCCATGTCGAGCATGCGATCGGCCTCGTCGAGCACGAAGATCTCGATCGCGCTCAAATCGATGTAGCCTTGTTCCATCAGGTCGACCAGGCGGCCGGGCGTGGCGACGAGAATCTCGACTCCATGGCGCAGGGCCCGGGTTTGATGGTCCTGACTGACGCCGCCGTACACGACGGTGTGTCGCACCCCGGAATGGCGCCCGTACACCTTGAAGCTGTCGGCGATTTGCAAGGCCAGCTCGCGCGTCGGTGACAGTACCAACGCGCGAATGCGTGCCCGACGCGGACGCGATTCCACTGCAGAATTCATGAGCCGCTGCAGCACAGGCAGTGCATACGCGGCGGTCTTTCCCGTACCGGTCTGGGCGCAACCCAGCAGGTCGCGACCGGCGATTAAATGGGGAATGGCCCGAGATTGAATCGGGGTGGGTAACGTGTAGCCTTCGGCAACAACGGCGCGCAGCAAGGGCTCGGCGAGCCCCAGTTCGGAGAATGACATTCAAAGTCCTGTCTTAAGTTCCAGGACCGAATGCGACGAACGCGCACCGCGTTCTCAGAGAACCATTGGACCTGGCAGTGATCCAATGGACAAGAGTCGAAAGGAGAGCACCGGGCACAACTGTAGCAGAATTCCCGGCTGAGTCAATTGCTCAATCCGGCACCCGAACGCACATTCCAGCGGCAGGCTATGGCCAGGCGAACTTCTAATCGGTCACGAATCGCTCGACGGTCCGCGTTTCGGCTTTATCGCGGCAAAATTTCTCCCGCAGAAAAAGTGGGTACCACACGTTCCGGTTGGGCCGGTGAGACCAGGAGTGCTCGACCTGGGCAAGTCTTTCCTTGACGATGGCATGGACCTCCTGCAGACTGGACGAGGCGACGCCCAGCATTGCGTGAGTCACGCCAGTTCCTCTCCGAAAGTTACCGTGTCAATCATAATCCCTCGGCGTCTTATTGCCTTCGCGGCCCGTGTTGTTGGCCTTTGTTCGATATTGGTCGCTGCAACTCCGGCAATCGCGGGCGCGGACGAGTTGGGTACGCCCCCCCAGCGTCCGAATATTTTGTTCCTGATCACCGACGACCAACGGGCCGATACGATTCGCGCTTTGGGAAACCGCGTGATCGAGACGCCGAACCTCGATCGGCTGGTTCACTCCGGGTTGGTCTTCAACAACGCCTATTGCATGGGCAGCACGATTCCGGCGGTCTGCTTCCCCAGCCGCAGCATGCTGCTCAGCGGTCGATCGCTCTTCCACCTCAAGGAAGGGGTACGCACTCCGTACGAGAACAGCTTTCCCCACGTGATGCGGATGGGCGGCTACGAAACGTATCACCATGGAAAGCACGGCAATGGACCGCTCGGCATCTACGCCGATTTCGAGCACGAGAAATACTTGGTGGATGACACCAAAGAGCGACTTTCCGGCCACCCCGGTCGAGAGATCGCCGACGCGGCGGTTGATTTTCTCAAAGGTCACGACGCAAGCCGGCCGTTTTTTGCCTATCTGGCCTTCGGCAATCCGCACGACCCGCGCGTCGTCATCGACGCGTATCGCAATAGATATCACGAGGCCCAGATGCCGCTCCCGCCGAACTTTCGCGCCCTGCATCCGTTCGACAACGGTTGGCTGGCCGGTCGCGACGAGCAACTCGCCGAGTGGCCGCGCAGCGAAGACGAAATCCGGAAACACCTGGTCGATTATTACGGCGTGCTGACTTATCTCGACGAGCAGATCGGCCGCATCCTCGATGCGCTCGAGGAATCCGGTCAGTACGACAACACCGTCATCATTTTTTCGTCCGATCACGGCTTGGCACTGGGCAGCCACGGACTGATGGGCAAACAGAGCCTCTACGAACATTCGATGAAGCCGCCGCTGATTTTTTCCGGGCCGGGGATACGAACGGGCCGCACCGATGCGCTCGTGTATCTACACGATATTTTCCCGACAGTGTGCGAGCTGACACGTATTCCGTTTCCGTCGGGTCTAGACGGCCGAAGTTTCGCGCCCGTGCTCACCGGTAAAAGCGACGCGGCGCGCGACAGCATCTTTCTCGCTTACCTCCAGGTGCAGCGGGCCGTTCGGCGAGGAGACTGGAAGCTGATCCGTTACCCGCGCGTCAACATCACGCAACTTTTCAACCTGCGAGACGATTGCTACGAGATTTTCGATTTGGCCGACGACCACCCGGAAAAGGTGCGGGAAATGTCGTCTCTGTTGGCCGAATTGCAGAAGGCCAACGACGATGTGACGCCTCTTTTTTCGGAGACGCCGGACGACGCGTCAGTGACTCCCGCGAAGCTGCGCGCACAGGCCCGCATCGTGGCTCCTCGCGCCCGTCCGAAACGTCCGGCGCAATCGGCCCCGACCGCTCACTCGCGATGACGTCACCGTCGTTGCGGCTCTCGGTCCTCGGGCCGTCACGGATCGAGGTACCAACTCGGGCGCGGCAAAGGGATGGCGCAGCCGGATCTGACGGCTTGGCAATTGAATCAGCGTCGGCATTCGCTTACGACTGCTAACGCAAATACGCGAGGGGAAACAAAAGAAATGGCAAAATCATTCTTGGCAAAATGATACTTCAGCCGAAATCATTTTGCCCTCAATGATTTTGCCCATCTTCGTGCCTACGACAATGCACAGCTTCAGGCGCGCAAGCGTCTCGCTAAAGACGCGATGGAATCGGGTTCTCAAAATCTTGATTCGCGAACGACTTTTCAGTTTTTTCTGGCGTTAGCAGCAGCAGAAACGTGAATTCGCTTAACTGATCCTCTGGAAGATTTTGCAAAAAGCCCCAAAGCAACTCATGCCGATCACCTTTATCGATACCGGCAAGATCCGGATCGATGACCCTGATCCGGATAGACACTGAGTTCTGCCGATAGACGTCTATCCGCGCCTCTGGATGCGCGGATTCATAACGTTCGAGGGTGCGATTGACCGCCTCGATTACATCATCAGCATTGACGCGAATCGGAATCATTGCCCGCTATCGCCCCACTTTTTCTTCTGCAGGCTTGAGATCAAGAACGATCCGCGAGATGGCTTCGATAATGGCGCGGTCTTTCACGAGCGCGATGTGATGCGCGGGGTACGTCGCCGTATAGGTGGCTCCCTCCAGGCCTGCGCTTTCGAGAGTCACTGCCAGGTCGCCGTTTGTCACCTCATCCGGAAGCGTGAGTGTATCGATCAATGATTGCGCGCTTTGAATCAGAAGACTCGGCTGGCCTGTTTGCGTGAGCTTGCGGCCGAGGCCGGCTCGTGCCACCGCGAGCAGCGATTCCAGCGCAGTCAAGGCACCCCGGCTGCGAATCGCATGACCGCGAAAGATATAGTAACGCTCGCGAACCGCCGTCGACTTCCGGGCGTTCAAATAACGCAGGAACAAGCTGTCGGGGCGCAAGTCGTCGCTGATCTGCCCCTTGCCGTCACGCAAGGCGTTTTCGAGCGCGGTGGGAAAACCAAGCGGCAAGCCGCCGACGAGCTGTTTGGTTTCCAGCAGAATTCGCAATTTCGCCATGTCCGACCCCGCATGAGGCGTGCCCTGCAGCACGGCGCGGCGAAAGGCGCCGCCGGCGACTTCGGCGTAGTAACGGAAGACCAGGCCGCCGGCGCTGTGACAGATGAAA
>JBBDVZ010000040.1:0-11443 GCA_040903115.1 Planctomycetaceae bacterium | reverse complement strand
AGTGTTCAGTTTTCAGTTTATGGATTGCGGAGTGCGGAATGCGGAATTTCGGAAGCGCGCGGATTGCGGCCATGGTCTGCTGGTCATTGCTGGCGGCGGTCGGCCCGACGTCGGTTTGGGCGCAGACGCCCACTGCCGCCGATGACACGGTCGCGACGCCGGCGCCTGCCGAGCCGCCGGTGCCCGCCGGTCTTAAGCCGTACGAGGTTCGCATTGAGGTGAACTACGGGCCGGATCCTCGTTTCACACCCGCGTTTCGCGATGCAACGCGCCGCGAGTTGGCCGATGTTGCCTATAAAACGGTCGGCCAGATGTGGAACGTGGAAATTGTCGACGACAATCGGTTCTCGCCCGGTCGCATGGGATTGGAGCGACTCACCCCCGCGGTGATGCTGAGTCGCTCTGAGATTGAAAAATTCGACAAAGTTTTCCTGCTGAGCTTGGAGGCTCAAGGCGCACAATTGACGGTTTGGGGCGTCGAATGGGACCGTGCGGCCCGCCAGTTGGGACGCATCGAATCGATCGAGGCCTGGCAGCGTCGCGAGTTGGCCGACCGCGCGTTCGCCCTGGTTCGCAGGCTCTTCAGTCCGCTGCTGTCCATCGAGCGCGTCCGCGACGAGTCGATCGAGCTGCAGTTGCGCGCGGGCGACTTTCCCGCCCCCGATCCTCAAGCCGAGCAAGTCGCGGCGGGAGATTTCCTCGCCCCCTTGTTTCGCTATTCCGACAGGAAGGGAAACGTGCAGGGCGCCGGAGGAGTTCCTTGGACCTACCTGCTCGTTGAGTCCGTCGAGCGCCAGTACGTCAAGGCGCGCTTGATCTCCGTTTTGCGCAATCCCTTGGGGGGAAAGTCCCGGCGCGTCGAGCGGCTCGCCGTGCGACTGCGCCCCAGCTACGGCGGCACGAAAATGTCGCTCCGGCTGGCCGGCAAAACTCCGCAGCCGCTCGTCGGGCACCAGGTGCAGGTTTATGCGAAGACGTTTCCCAACGATGAAACGAAAACCGAACCGGTCGACCTCGTCAGCGATCGTCGAGGCATGGTCGAGATTCCATTCAATGCCACGCAGCCGCTGGTCTGGCTGTACGTTCGCAGCGGCAAGGCGCTCTTGGCGCGCATTCCCTACGTTCCCGGTGTGCGGGAAGCCGACTCGTTAAGCCTCTACGATGACTCGATGAGGCTTGCCGTCGAAGGCGAAATCCGTCTGCTCAATGGCCGCGTGATCGACGCGGTCGCAAAACGCATGGCCTGCGTGATTCGGGCGCAGGCGTTCGCCGAGGCGAAAAAGTGTAAGGAAGCCCGCGCCGAACTCGCCGCGCTCGATGAAGTGCCGGGCATCACCGAATTCCAGCGACAGCTCAACGCCATCCGCGTGCCGGCCCTCGAAGCGGCGGTTGCGGCCAAGAACAAGTCGGCCCGAACTCGGATCGAACAACTGTGCAAAGACGCCTCCGATCTCATCAACCGCCATCTGGCCGAATCGACCCTCAAAGAGCGGCGCGAGGCGATCAATTCGCTTTGCCCGGAAGGCTAAAACCTGCGCGATCAAGTCCGCGTGCGCCGGCGCGGCATTGCCTTTCCTTCTCCTACCTTCCTTAGCAATTCCCCCGTTCATGCTGCAAACGGCTCAATCTAAGTCGTCGGCACGGGCCGCTTTGTGGCTGACAGGCATTGGCTTCCCCCCATTTCTGAAAAATTTCGCGGAAACCTGCTAATAATTTCGCAGCTGCCGCGTCTTATTGGACGGAACGGCAATTCATCTCGCCGCGAATCATAATGAGCCACAACGGACACGCGGGACGACTCGAGTGGATCCACAAGGCCCTCGACCGCTACGAAGGCCAGCTCACGCGGTACGCGCAGCGAATCACCGGCGACAGCGAGCGGGCCCGCGACGTGGTGCAGGAGACCTTCTTGCGCCTCTGCCGCGAGCCGCCGGCCTCTGTCGACGGGCATCTCGCCGAATGGCTGTTCACCGTGTGTCGAAACCAGGCACTGGACGTCTGCCGCAAGGAGAGCCGGATGACGCTGTTGACCGAGCCAGAGCGCGTCTCAACCGAAATTCCCGACCAGGCCCCGCCCGACGTCGTCGCCTCGCAAGACGAGGCGGCACACGTGCTCAAACTCGTGGGCGACCTGCCGGAAAATCAACGCGAGGCCATCCGGCTGCGGTTCGAAAGCGATCTTTCCTACGCCGAAATCGCCCAAGTGACGGGCACATCGCGCGGCAACGTCGGCCTGCTCATTCACCGCGGGTTGACGATGCTGCGGCAGAAGTTGAAACAAAAGTAGTTTTCAGTGTTCAGTTTTCAGTGTTCAGCACAGGCGAACGGCCGGCGTGAGACGCTGGTATCTGCAATTGACTATTCGACGTTGAGTTACACGTCGGGACGAATCGGCTGGCTGAAAACTGAACACTGAAAACTGAACACTGTATTTTCGGGAGCCTAACATGTCCGACAACTCCTTCGACCCCAACGACCCGCGGCTGACCGATTACGTGCTGGGCGAGCTTGGTGAGACCGAGCGCGCCGAGGTCGAACGGCTGCTCGATCGCTCGCCCGAAGCGCGGGCCGCCGTCGACGAGATTCTTGAAGTTTCCGGGCTGTTGACGGAATCGCTCAAAGCGGCGCCGGCTCCCTCGCTGACGAAAGACCAGCGGGCCGCAATCGACGCCGAGGCATTGAACGTGCCGAAAGTGGCGATTGCTGCAACCGCCAGGCGACGGCCTCTGGTGCGCGCCGCCGCGACGCTGGCAACCGTCGCGGTTTCGGTCGCGGCACTCTGGTTGGTGGTAATTCGATTGCAGGATTCCACCGCGACTGGCGTAACTCGGAAAGTTGCGCGATTGAACGAAGTTTCCGACCGTTCCAGCAGTATGGATATGGAACAAGCTCAAACGCAGGGGTTGGATGGACGTCCGGAGCCGCAAACGGAATTCGCCGTAGGCGCGCAGAGCAACTCCCATTTCATGCGCGAGGAAATGTTTGGCAAGCCGGTGACGCACGATAGGGGTGGCGAAGCCGCCACCGCCACGGCACCGGCACAGTACGAGCCTGTTTTCGTTCCTCTTTTTGATCCGGGACAGGGCGGTCCGACGGCTGGGCCGAGTGTGGCAACTCCCGCGCTAGAATCTGCCCCGCAATCCGCCGCCGAGGCATCAACGGTTGTCATCAGTGATGGCAGGGCGAGGAACCGCGGAGTCCAGGGGCAATCATCGCCGGCTGGGGGGAAAGTGGAACGGGACGACGGCCAGCTAGGGCGAGTCGAGGCGGTTGTCGGTGATGCCAAAAACGGCTCTTCGAATACAGTCAGTTTGGGTGAATCCTCAGCACCGTCGGCGCCCCTGGCGCAGGGAGTGGTGACGATGCGCTTAGACCCCCGTCAACTTGTCGCAGCGGCGGAGAAAGCAGCGGAGCAACAGCGCGCCTATCAGTATGGGCTCTTTGACAACAGCAAATCCATGAGCAAGGACGACGGCAAGAACGCCGAGGCCTACGACGCCATCGTCGAGAATCCGTTCTACTCGCCGAGCGGGGCGCCGCTTTCGACGTTCTCGATCGACGTCGATACCGCTTCGTATTCCAACATGCGGCGATTTCTCGCCTCCGGCCAACAGCCGCCGCGAGACTCCGTCCGCATCGAAGAGCTGGTCAATTACTTCGACTATGAAGACCCGGCGCCGACCGACGGACGGCCGTTCGCCGTTCGCCTGGAAGCAGCCTCTTGTCCCTGGGCCGCCGACCATCGCCTCGTCCGCGTGTCGCTCAAGGGCAAAGAGATCGCCAAGTCCGAGCGGCCGCCGACAAACCTCGTGTTTCTGCTCGACGTTTCTGGTTCGATGCGCGACGACAACAAGCTGCCGCTGGTTCGGCAAGCCATGAAGCTGCTGGTGGGCGAGATGACCGAAGACGACCGCATCGCGATCGTCACCTACGCGGGCAACGCGGGGCTGGTCCTCGACTCGACCACGGGCGACAAGAAGGACGTCATCGTCAAGGCGATCGACAACCTGCAGGCGGGCGGCTCGACCAACGGCGAGGCGGGCATTCATCTCGCCTACAGCACCGCGGTCGCCCATCTGTTCCAAGAAGGATCCAACCGCGTCATCCTCTGCACCGACGGCGACTTCAACGTCGGCGTCAGCGGCGACGACGAGCTGGTCAACATCATTCAGGAAAAAGCCCGCGACAGCCACGTCTTCTTGAGCATATTCGGTTTCGGCATGGGCAACCTCAAAGACGCGAAGCTCGAGAAGCTGGCCGACAAGGGGAACGGGCATTACGCCTACGTCGACAACCTGCGCGAAGCCAAAAAGGTGTTCGTCGAAGGGCTGACGGGCACGCTGTACACCATCGCCAAAGACGTCAAGCTGCAGGTCGAGTTCAACCCGGCGAAGGTGGGCGCGTATCGGCTCATCGGTTACGAGAACCGCGTGATGCCCGCCGAACACTTTAACGACGACACCAAAGACGCCGGCGAGATCGGGGCAGGGCACTGTGTGACCGCCCTCTATGAGCTGATTCCCGCCGACAAAATGGCGACCGTCGCGAAACGCCCCGGCCTCAAGTACCAGGAGCTACCTCAGCCCAAGGAAGAACCGAAAGCGACAATCAAAGCCAGCGACGAGCTGCTCACCGTGTGGCTGCGGTACAAGCAACCCGACGGTAACAAGAGCGAGAAGCTCGAGTTCCCGCTGGTCGACAAGCCGGGCGATGCGTCGCAAGGCTCGCGCGACATGCAGTGGACGACGGCGGTCGCCGCATTCGGCATGTTGCTGCGTGGTTCTCAGTTCCGCGGCCAGGCGAGCTTCGACATGGTGCTCGAGCTGGCGCAAGCCGGCCGCGGCGAAGACAAATCGGGCCGCCGCGCGGAATTCATTGAGCTGGCCAAGACGGCGAAGACGCTTTACAGCCCGCAACCTTCGGTTCCGCCGAGCGCGCAAACGTCCGATCCGAAGAGTCCGCAGTGATGCTTTGGGTGGCTGTAATCGCGGAGCCGCAGAGGTCGCAGAGAAAAGACAAAGAAAAAAATCATCCACAGATTTCGCAGATTTCGCAGATTAGGATTTGCTCTGGTTCCCAAGCTCTGCTTGGGAACCCACTGTCTCGAAGCTCGACTCGACTATCTTCGACCCTGAGGCTCAGACCCGAAGGGAGCTCGCCGAAGTCCGCTTCGAGTGCGATTGGACGGGAAGCAGAGCTTCCAGTGAGTGCGTTCCCAAGCAGAGCTTGGGAACGAGATGAAATGCGTTCCCAAGCGGAGCTTGGGAACGAGATAAAAAACTCTTGTCTGCGTAATCTGCGAAAACTGTGGACGCATTTCTCTTCTCTGCGTTTCTGCCGGCCTCATGATCCGCTGGCTCGGTTCGACATGATCTGTGCGGCGTGGTAGCTTGATCTTGATGATCACGCTCGCGCGGATTGCCGTTTATCCGTTCAAGTCTCTGGACCCCGTTGCCGTTGATGAGGCGACCGTCCTTTCTTCCGGGGCACTCGAGCACGATCGCCGCTTTGCGTTGTGCGACGAGACGGGCGCCTTCATCAACGGGAAGCGAGACGCCAGAATTCACGGCATTCGCGGCACGCTCGATTTGTTATCGGGCGTCGTCCGCGTGAAAGCCGGCGACGTCTCTCAGGACCGGTTGTTCCATATCGAGCAAGACCGTGCGGCGCTCGAAGACTGGTTCTCCGACTATTTCGGCCGTCGCGTGCGGATTGTCGAGAACCGCGTATTTGGCCTGCCGGATGACACCGAGTATCCCGGCCCGACGGTGATCGGCACGGCGACGCTCGAGACGGTCGCGGCCTGGTTCGAAGGCATTACCGTCGACGAAGCGCGGCTGCGGTTCCGTGCGAATCTCGAGATTTGCGGCGTCGAGCCTTTCTGGGAAGACCGGCTGGTAGCCCGCGTGGGCGACGTCGTGCGGTTCTCGATCGGCGCGGTGCAGTTCGAGGGGATGAACCCCTGTGCCCGGTGCGTCGTTCCCTCCCGGTCTTCGACGACCGGGGACGCCAGCGCGACGTTTCAAAGAAGCTTCGTCGAGCGTCGGCGCGCGTCTTTTCCATCTTGGGCCGAGCCGGAGCGCTTCGACCATTTCTATCGGCTCGCCGTCAACACGCGGCCTGTTCCAGCGACGGTCCCCGGCCGCATTCGCGTCGGCGACGAGGTGCGCGTCTTGGAAACGCGGCCGTTTTAAGCCCACGGACAGCCGTCCGTGGGCTTGTTCGCGCGCTACAACCGTTACGACCGGCCGGTTTGCAACGTGCCCAACACGCATAATCGGAACAGTCGATTCTCCGCCGCGTGTCGCCGGATGAAAACAGTCGGTATTCGGCAACACGGGGTGTTCCGTCATTTACACTTGGGGAAAGTCTGCAAGGTCACTAGCCCACAATACTCGCGTTCCAGGGAATGGCAATGCTCGTACTCAGCCGAAAGAAGGACGAGAAGATCATCATCGGAGACAATATCACGATCATGGTGATCGAGATCCGCGGCGACAAAGTGCGCCTGGGAATCGACGCTCCGAAAGACATCACCGTCCATCGACAAGAAGTCTACGAAGCCATCAAGAAAGAGCAGGAAGAGGGGCGGGGTATCTCCGTCGACTCTCAATAACGGCAGGCTCGACGTTTTCGCCGCCGCCGATTGGCTCTGATTCTTACTCCGGCCCAATGTAGCAGGCACACTCCGTGTGCCGTCCGCCCTGCGTTTGACGTAGGGTTGGAGGTTACGCTCGGGCCGAAGGCTACGGCACAGGGACTGTGCCTGCTACTTTGGCCGTGATACAATGACACCCGTTGATATGACGTGTCATTGGAGCAGCGCGGATGGTCTTTCCACCGTCAAAGTTGCGGGCCGCGCTATTGGTCTGCCTCGCATTGACGATCGCGTCTTTCCAGCCGTCGCCTGCCGCCGACGCCACAACGCCCTCCGCGAACTCCGACGAGCTGGCTCAATACGACGCCGTCATTCAGCCGGCCGATCGCGAGCACTGGTCGTACCGACCGGTGCAAAGCCCCGCGGTTCCAATGGTTCGCGACGTTGCGTGGCCGCAAAACCCGCTCGATAATTTCATTCTCGCGAAACTCGAAGCCAAAGCGTGGAAACCGGCCGCCGCGGTCGACCGCCGCGTTTGGCTCCGCCGCATTTATCTCGACGTCATCGGCCTGCCGCCGACGCTTGAGGAACAAGACCGCTTCGAGAACGACCCGTCGCCGACGGCGTTCGTCAAAGTCGTCGACGACTTGCTGTCGCGGCCCGGTTATGGCGAACGGTGGGGCAGGCATTGGCTCGACCTGGTGCGATTCGCCGAGACCAACGGTTACGAGCGCGATGCTATCAAGCCGCAGGCCTGGCGGTACCGCGACTACGTCATCCGCTCGCTGAACGACGATAAGCCCTACGATCGGTTCATTCTCGAACAACTCGCCGGCGACGAACTTGCGGATGCGACCGCCGACAGCTTGATTGCCACGGGCTATTACCGGCTCGGGCCTTGGGACGACGAGCCCGCCGACTTTCCGCAGGACCGGGCCGACCAGCTCGACGACCTCGTGCAAACGACGTCGCGCGTCTTTCTGGGCATCACGCTGGCATGCAGCCGCTGCCACAATCACAAGTTCGACCCGCTCACCATGCACGATTATTACCGGATGGCGGCGGTGTTCGATCCGCTTTCGCGCCCGCAGAACGGCCGGACGGAGCTCGACTCGCCGGCCGGCTCGCGCGACGAGCGGGCTGCCATTGCCGAGCGCGACCGCAAGATCGCGGAAATCAACAACCAAATCGCCGCCATTCGCGGAGCAGTCCAAGGCGAATTGCCCATCGAATCGAAAGGGCGCATTCTGGCCCTCGAAGCAGTCATCGCGAGCCTGCGCGTCGAAGCGCCCGACTTGCCTCGCGGCTATTTCATGGTCGAAGCGTCGCCCAAGCCGCCGACCACGCATTTGCTGTTGCGCGGCCGGGCGGCGGCTCCGGGACCGGTCGTCGGTCCGGGCATGCCGGCCGTGCTGGTGTCGCGGCAGCCGGAGTTCTTGCCCGCCGATCAACACACGACGCGGCGGCGGCTGACGCTGGCGCAATGGATCGCCACCGCCGACAACCCGCTGACGGCGCGCGTGATCGTCAATCGCGTGTGGCAATACCATTTCGGGGAAGGCATAGTGTCGTCGTCGAGCGACTTCGGCCGCATCGGCATCCCGCCGTCTCATCCGGAACTGCTCGATTGGCTGGCGCACTGGTTCACGCACGAGGGGCAATGGTCGCTCAAAAAGCTGCATCGGCTCATTCTCACCAGCAGCACGTATCGCATGAGCAAGCAGTGGAACGCCGAGTACGGAGCGACGGACCCCGAGAACCGCGACTTCTGGAGGTTTCCGTATCGAAGGCTCGAAGTCGAAGCGATCCGCGATTCGATGCTCGTCGTCAGCGGAAAATTGAGCGGCAAGATGTACGGCGAGAGCAACTACCTGTCGGTTCCGAAGGAAGCCCTCGACGGGCACAGCGATCCCGGGCAAATTTGGAAACCGTTCGACGAGGACGAGGACTCGCGTCGGACCGTGTACGCCTTCATCAAGCGGTCGATGGTTGTCCCGATGCTCGAAGTGCTCGACCTTTGCGACACCACGCGCAGCGAAGAGAAACGGAAAACCACCAGCGTTGCCACGCAGGCGCTCACCCTATTTAACGGCGATTTTGTCAATCGGCAGTCGCGGCACTTGGCCGACCGGCTGCTGCGAGAGGCCGGAGACGACAAGTCGAAGCAAATCGAAACGGCATATCGGCTCGCTTTGTGCCGCAAGCCAAGTGTCGACGAACTGGCTACGTGGAAGCAGTTTCTGCCCGATGAAGCCGACAAGCTGAGCGCGGAAGCCGGCGCGGCCGGGCGAAAGCTCGCGAGCGCGGACGCTCATCGATTGGCGATCGCGCGGATGTGCCGCATTATTTTCAACCTCAATGAGTTCGTTTATCCGGATTGAGGGTGTTTGTTTATTCAGAGCAGAGAGGTGTGGCGGGGGTTGAGCGCAGCGAACCCCCCGGAACGTCGAACTGGGGGCTCACTTCGTTCGACCCCAGCCACCCCGACGATTGAGGAGTACCATGCTCGGTTCGCTTGGCCGATTTCGTCCGACGCGCACGCCGTGCGGCAACACGCGCCGCGAGTTCCTCTGGGAGGTGGGCGGCGGGTTTGCGGGGTTGGCGTTGGTCGACCTGCTCGGCCGCGACGGATTTTTCCGCAAACAAGCCAACGCCGGCGAGAGCGCGGCGGGCGACACGTCGCCTTACCTGCTCTCCGCGAAGGTGCCGCATTTTCGCTCGCCGGTCAAGCACTGCATCTTCTTGTTCATGAACGGCGCCCCGAGCCAGGTCGATACGTTCGACCCCAAGCCGGCTCTCGACAAGCATCATGGCACGCCGTATTCGGGTCCCGCGAAGGTCGGTTCCAACGGGCGGCCCATCGGGTATCTGATGAAGTCGCCGTTCGAGTTTCGGCGGCACGGAGCAAGCGGGTTGCCCATCAGCGAGCTGTTTCCACACACGGCAAAGCATGCCGATGACTTGTGCGTATTGCGGGCGATGTACACCGACACGGCGGCCCATGCTTCCGGCTGCCTGCAGATGAACACCGGCAGCGTGCTCATCGGGCGGCCGTGTTTGGGTTCGTGGTTGAGCTACGGCTTGGGCACCCAGAACGAAAACCTGCCCAGTTTTGTGGTGATGACCGACCCGCGCGGCGGTCCCATCGGCAGCGCTTCGAACTGGACGGCGGGTTTTATGCCGGCCGCCTACCAGGGCACGCTGTTTCGTAGTACCGGGATGCCTCTGCTCGATTTGGCGACCCCGCCCGACGTCGGACATCGCTCGCAGAAGGAATCGCTCGATTTGTTATCGCGGCTGAACCGCGATCACCAGCGGTCGCATCCCGGCGGATCGGAGTTGGAAGCCCGCATCCTTTCGTATGAGCTGGCGTACAAGATGCAGACGAGCGCGGCCGAGGTGGTCGACGTCGAAAAGGAAGATCCGCAAACGCGCGAGATGTACGGACTCAACGACGAGCGGACCCGCGATTTCGGCCGCAAGTGCCTCATCACCCGCAGGCTGATCGAAAAGGGCGTAAGGTTCGTGCAACTGTACTCGGGTGGCGGCCACATTGAAGACACGTGGGACGGGCACACCGACTGTATCTCGAACCACCGGTTGCATGCGGGAGAGACCGACAAGCCCATCGGCGCGCTGATGACCGATCTCAAGCGATCGGGCCTGTGGGACGAGACGCTGATTGTGTGGGGAGGCGAGTTCGGCCGCACGCCCACCAGCGAAGGCGTCGGCAAGCCCGGCCGCGATCACAACTGGCACGGCTTTACAATGTGGCTGGCCGGAGGATCGGTGAAGGGCGGGCAAGCCATCGGCGCCACCGACGAACTCGGCTTCGTGGGAATCGAGGACCGCTGCCACGTCTCCGATCTGCACGCGACGATTCTTTACGCGATGGGCATCGACCACGCGCAACTCACGTACTTCTACCAGGGACTGCAGCAAAAACTCACCGGCACGGAACGCGAGATCCGCGTGTTTACCGAGTGCTTTGCCTGAAGCGCGAGCGCACCCCTCTCCCCTCAGGGGAGAGGTTGGGAGAGGGGTGAAAGATTCGAGTGCTGGTACATGTTCGATCGTCTCGACCCTCCCCGGACCCCTCCCTAAAAGGGAGGGGGGTTTTGCAACACTGCCGGGTGCCATGTCCATCGCATTGGATGGGCATGCCTTAAGACATGGCTACGGCTGATCCTCGCGAACTCCGCGAAGAGCATGCCCACGCAGAGCCGTGGGCATGGCACCCAACGTTTTTCGCCGGCGGGTCTACTCGGGTTCCGCGTCGAGCTCGTTATCTTGCCCGATTTGCTTGGGATCGAGCGGCTCGACGATCGCGTACTTTCCGGTGCTCCAGCGGTACATGTCGATCTGCTGGCAGCGCTCGCTGCAGAATGGAAGAAAGCGAGACGCGGCACCGGCGGTGACGTCGAGCACCTTCTTGCACACGGGACACGTCTGCGGTCGAATCATGACGGCCCTCCGTTCGCGATTTTACGACACAATCGGCCGCTGGGCAAACGGCCGGTGCTCCGGGGTGGGTGCCTGGGGTCGAGCGCAGCGAGCCCCCAGACTGAACCGCCAGGGGGCGGACCAAAAAGGGTTCGCCCCCAGCCCCCCCCCGGCAAACAACTCGCGGAGATGAACGTTATTCGTCGGACGACTTGGGCTTCTTCTTCTCCGAGCTGGGCTTCGACTCGGACGACGACGAGGAGGACTTCGAATCCGCTGAAGGGCCCTTATCGCTCTTTGCCTCGCCGCCCGATTGCGACTTCTTGTCGGCTTCGGCGGCCTTCTTGTACGACTCGCTGCGGTAATCGGTCTGGTAGAATCCCGAACCCTTGAAGATGATGC
>JBBDVZ010000039.1:0-11656 GCA_040903115.1 Planctomycetaceae bacterium | reverse complement strand
GCCCACGGCTTTGGGTGGGAATGCTTTAGGACATGGCCACGCAGAGCCGTCCGCCGCGGCGGATGGCACCCGGCGCGGCGACGTCAAGTCACCGGGGCTCGCCAGCCCACCGCATGGTGCTGGCCCACATCTGCTTTGGCAGGCAGCCCAACGCGACGATCGCGAGTTGGCTGGCGATAAAGATGCCTAATGTCAGCAGCACACCTTCGGTGAATCCGTAGCTGTGCAGGCCGACGCCCAGCTCGTTGACGCCGAACCACGACCAGCTCGTGACGATGTTGCCGACGACGGCCAGCACGGCCAACCCGCGCTCTTTGACAATGCCGCCCCAGCGGGCGTGCAGGATGAGAGCGTTCCAGAGAACGATAATCAGCGCCCCGTTCTCCTTGGGATCCCAGCCCCAGAAGCGGCCCCACGAATCATCGGCCCAAAGTCCGCCCAGCACGGTGCCCACAAAGCTGAAGAAGATGGCGAAGCAGATCGTGCCATAGATCATCCGGCTGATTTCCTTGGCCAAGCGGGGTGACAAGACCGGAGTCACGACGCCGAGCAGGACGTAAGCCACCCCCAGCGCACCGGCGACAAATGTCGTCGCATATCCCAGCGTCACGCAGGTGACGTGCGTGGCCAACCAGAAATTCGTGTCCAACACGGCCTGCATCACAATCAGGGTGTCGCCGTCGAGCGCCAAAAAGTGCGAAATCAACAGCGTGCTGAAACCCACGGCCGACGCGATGAGGTTGCCGATCCCCAGTCCGTAAATCATTTCCAGCGTCAGCCCCAGCACCACGCCTGCCCAGCCAATAAACACGGCCGACGAGTAAAGATTGGTCACCATCACCAGCCAGCGATCGGTGAGATACATCCGCGAAACGAGCGCGAACGTGTGGATGACGAGCATCGACACAATCAGCCAGAACGAGGCCCGGTTCAGCGGGCGGCTCCAGCCGAGCAATCCCACGGCGGCCAGCACAAACGCCAACAGGTTGATCCACGCGGGATAGAAAAACGGGTCGAGATGGTTGAAATACGCCTCGAAGTTTGTCTTGGCGATGTTGAGCCCCTTGGGTGGATTGCTCTTGAGCGATGACAAGTAGTCGGACGTCGCCTTGTTGAAAGTCGACGCATCGCCCTTGGCATACGAGTTGATCATCGTGGCCCAGGCAATCGTCGCGGGATCCGGTTCCTTGCCGAAGACCGTGCTGCTGACGTATGCCTTCGTGACGGCCGTCGCGTAGGGCTGCCATTGGGGCTCGTTGGAATTTTCGCCCTCCTGAGCCATCGGGATGGCCAAGGGTGGCTCGTTGGCCAGCAGCTCTCGGGGCTCGTCCTGCAGCGCCGCGCGCAGTTCTTGCATCATCTGCTGCCGGGCCTTGGCGGGATCTTTTTCGAACTCTTCGCGCGTCGGCAGGACCGGCATCGAACGCGGGCGGAACGAAGCGACCAGCAACCAATACACTTCAATCCTGCGTCGAGCATCCAAAAGCTTGCGCTGATAGGCGCTCAGTTTTTCTTTTTCAAGCTGCTTCGCCTCCGTCGATTGCTCGTCGAACTCTTTTAGTTTCGGACGAATTTCCGCAAAAGAATACAAGTATCCGTTTCGCGGTTTGAGATTCAGCAGCTTCAACACCTCCGGATGATCGATGCGAAAGACATTATGCTTCTCCGCGGCGGGGGATTCCGAGATCACGTCCAAGAGCCAGCGAATGGCCGGCTGTTTCTTTTCATCTTCGTCGACGAACGTTTGCCGATTCGAGACCATCCGCAGACTGTTGCGCGCCAGCGTGTCCATCGGTTTCGTCCGCCCCTGGTACACAATGGGGACCTTGCCGAACTGGTATAGGTTCATCGCACCGTCGGCCGTCTCCGGCACGATGGCTTTACTGCCAATCCACCCCAGGCAGATTAAGACAATTGCCAGCGGCACCCACACCGCCGTTCGACCGGCCGAAAGTGTATCGTTCTCGATTTTCTCCGCCTTCTTTTGAGGCCGGTGCGCGCGCGCTGCCGGACCGTGTGTGCCGCGCGAACTTTCAACCGGCGGATTGCCAACCGGGCTTGTGCCGCGGTTGAGGAACCGCAGCAGCACCAGTCCGAAGTGCGACCACATTCCCGTCCCGACGATCATGCACGCGACGTAGGGGATCATCCACCCGGCATTGGTGACAACTTGCAGCGTTGTTGTCTCAGTTCTCGTTTGTGGATCGAAGGAGTAGTTCTGCTGATAGAACGTCTCGCCGGCGAAACGGAGCGGGTTGTTCATCCAGATAATGCGCTTGAAATCGACGTTGCGACTTTGATCGACCAGGCGAATTTCCGACGAATAATTGCGAACGGTGCTCGTCCCCAGGTAGTCGTCCTTGCGAACGTCGAGGACGCGAACCGAGTACGGCTTATAGCTCCTCTTAAACCGCAGCGCCACATCGTATGTTTTGTCGCCGACGGTGACTTTCTCGGGTTTGTCCCGCGCTTCGGTGAAGATCAGGTTGAGCAACCGCGTCCCGAGGGAGGCCCCCGTTTGTTTGTCGCTGAAGCGGACATAGAGCGAGGGCAGATCCACCGGGCTCTCGGGATCGGTGCCGGAGGCGGGCTTGGCGATCACCGCCATCCATTCTTTTCCCGCGCCCGAATCGGCCGGGTTGATGTCATTCGGCTCGATTCGCCTGAGATCCGAGTTGCGGTAGTAGCGGAGAATCGTCACATCGAACGGTAAGTCCGAGTGGCTGATGGGCTCGGCATTGTCCTCCTGGGAGTCCGGCACGGACGGCTTCGGAAAACGCGACCGCGGAATGACGACGACCCGATCTTCGTCGGGGTCGGAGCCGTCGACGACCGCCAGCTCGACCGAGCGAATGTCGCGGGTAAAGTTGGCCGCCTCCCCTTCGCCCAGCATGATCTGTCCCTCAACGGCGGAAGTGCCCACCAGAAACTCGCTGAACATCATCAAGGCGACGCCCGCGTGCAGCAGGACAATTCCGGCGCGCTTTTTGAACAGCAGGATACAGCCGGCCAGCAGCACGAGGGCGGCAAATTCCGCCTTCAAAAGTTGCCACAGAATTCGCATCGACGAATCGTTGAGTTGAGCCGCTTCGCCATGCATGACAATCCAGGCCAGCGCGCCTGAAAGAATCGCGCCGAACCCGACGAGCACCCATAAGATCGCGGGGGATGGCTTTGGTGCATCGGCTGCGGCTCGAAAATGGCCCAGCAGCGTGTATCCGATCGCATATGCCGTCACCACCCACAGCGCGACAAGCCCCACCTTGAACAGCAGCCAAAGCGTCGACCAGTTGCTCCACGTACTCCAAATGGGTTCCTGCACGCCGTCTTTATTCGAACCGCTGGCGATCACCAGCCAGGTCATCAGGCAGCCGACCGCGATGACAACCAATCCTGCCATCAACCGCGTGCCGCGCGCCTGAACCTTGAACCGCAAGCCGTGCGCGGCCATCAAGTTGGCGAACATCGTCGCGCCGATCAGCCATCCGCCCGGAAAGTAGATGTAACCGGGCACCACGGGCTGGCTCGGGAAGAATGAGCCCGGGAAGAAGATTTGAAAATCGATGCGGGCGAAGCCGAGCGTGGGCCAAAGCGGCACGCGAAAATATTCGTCGACAACTTGCCAGATGTCCTTGTCGACCTGGGCAAACGTGCCTGCAAAGACAATGAATATCGCCATCGCGAACAGCGCGACCGTCAGCTTCAATGAGGCCAGCGGAGCGAGCACGGCGCGAAGTGCCGCCCCGAACGACAACATCGTCGAGTCCGACGCGTCGTCGGGTGAAATGAACGTCCTGTCCGAAATGGTTTCACTTGCCATCGCCAGCCCCCGTCCCGGCCCCTTCGGCACCGCCGAATCTCGTGGATTGCACAAACGCCAAGAACCGATCCTTCTCGCGGCTGGCCAGCTCAGCGTTTCCCTTGAGCTTGAAGAACCAGGCCCGGTCGGCTTGTGTGACGATGACCCCCAGAATTGTCTCCGGGCGCTTCTCGTTATCCGTGCCGACCAGCTCGACGAAATCGCCGCTCAGTGAGCCCACCGGGACCGTTTTGACCGCAGACTTAAGCTGCTCGTCGGTCATCGGCGCGATATGAACCTGGTCCCGCCAGCGATTGACATTCTCGAGCAAATCGCTGGGTGGCAGGCTAATCACCGTGATTTCGAGCTTCTTGTCGCCGTCGACGACGTCGAACGCCGCAGCACGCATTGCGCCGGTTTGTCCCGGCCGCCAGCCTTCAGGAGCGGTATACGTCAACGGAGACGCCGGGCTGGGCCGCATGAGTGGCGATTTGGCGCCCGCATCGCGAGCAACGGGATCGGGCGGATTCGACTGGGCCAGCACATGCGGCTTGGGCACGGTGTACGTTCGAATGTCATCCTTTCGCCCGCATCCCCCGGCGCATAACAAGCAGCCCGCGACAAGGCATGAAAGCCAAGCCAAAGGAAATCGCGTGGGCTGGATGTCACGGTCCATCGAAAATGTCGCGTCCGACGTGAATTTCTTGGGGGGCGGAACGCCATCGGTGGGGCCCGGCCGGCCAAACAAGGCCGATTGCAATGCGATCCGAGCTGCTCGGCAGGCTGGTAGTGCGTCTTCTTCATTATAGTCCCGCGCCGAGCCGAAAGTACACTGGCTGTGCGGAATGCGGACAGTCAATCAAGCGGGAGTCCGCGCTTTGACGAAAGTCATCTCGAGCCGCGGGGTTGATCCCCGCGGTCCTCGGCAATTGTCATTAAAGCCGCCCCAAAACATTCGCGCGTTTTGCTTGCGTTGGCCGAAAACCGGTGGGATAAACCCACCGGCTCAATATCGTTCTTGCCAGCGGGCGTGGGCCAGCTACAGCTTAAACGACAGCACCCACAGGACGGCGAAGACGATCAGCATGAAAATCAGGATCGTGAAAAACAGCCGCACCGATCGACGGAGAATGCGTTGGGGCAACTCGTATCGGCTGGCGCTGTAAGCCAGGCTGATCACAAGTGCCAGCGGCAGCAGATGCCACGTGATGTTGGTGGCTGCCGACAGGAGAGCCAGGCTTGCCGTCATGGTTCGTGTCCGTCGTGAGCGAGCGTCGGCTGCCGTTACGACTTGGCAGCTTCGAGCGTCTTCTCGCTAGTTTTTTTTTCGGGCTGTTTTTTCTTGTCGCTGTCCAATTCTTCCTCTTCCTCATCCCCGTAGCCGTAAGCCGGGCCTTCCAGCGCGTCCCACACGGCGAGAATGTTCAGCAAGCCGGCAATCCAGGTGTAAACGAGTGCCAGCTCGTATCGTTTGCCCATTCGCCGATTGAGATCCTGCAGCTCGTCCTCTTCGAGCGGCGCCTCGAACCAGTCGAGAAACTTGCGGGGAATCGTGCCTTCGATGCGGCCTACCATTTGTTCATTTCCGCCGGATTGTTCTTCGACCACTCCGCATTGCAGTTCGCGGCCGGGATCACCGCCGACTTTTGGCCCAAGGAAAAAATTGCCGCCTCCGAGACGGTATTCCACAGATTGACCGTTCTCGAGCGTTCCCCGAAAGGTTCCTCGCACTGTGCCGCCTGGCTGGCCGATGGTGGGTTCAAGCTCCAAATAGCCGCTGATGTGGTCTGCGGCGTCCGAAGCATTTTGTGCGACGAGAATTCCTTTGAAAGCTTCGGAGAGCGGAGCGTCGAGCACGTTATTTGGAACTTTCTGAGAGTCCCTGTATTTTATCGTCTGCACGAAGGCGTAAAGGGCCGGCAGGCCGGTGGCCGCCTGAGCGTAGTACCCCAGGTTGCGCTTCCGGGGGTCGGGGGAGCGGTAGACCGCCTTCCATTCGGAGATGTACATGCCGTACGTGAAGGACCCCAGAACGCAGGCCGCATAAATGACGGCTTTGAAGAAGCGTCCTTGATAGAGATGCCCGGCCCCCGGAATCAAAAAAGCCAACAGGGCGGCCACCAGGGGGTTTTTGAGCGGAATTCGGGGATCGGACATGACGCCTCAAGGGCTTTCTGGATCATCGAGCGGGCGGGTTGTGCGGTGCTGAAGCCGACGGGGAACGCGAGCGCCCCCGTTGTTACCTGTCGCTGGCGCAAGGAGTTCCGTGCGGCGTTCTCGATTCGATGGCGGAATTATTGTAGGGGGTTGGCGATATCAAGGCCAGTCCAGTCATTCGTGCTCAAATGCGGATCACTTCCAAGATTTCTGCTTGATGTCTAATCAGACCAGTGAAACGCCTCGGGAATGCTTAGCCTCAGCACAGATTCTAACGTCGCTGAAGCCGAGTAATCAAATCGCGCGCTAAATCGCGTTGCTAAAACCATTTCTTGACCTAACCCTGGCGGCGACCTAGACTTGGCGGTGCGATTGTTGCCGTTTCCCGGGGCGACAGACAAAACACGAGTGCCAAATTCCCTCGAAGGAATTCAACCATGCGTTTTCTCATTTCACTGCTGCTGACTGTCTCTTTGATGGCACTGGCGAACCCGTCGCCCGCGAGCACTCCGGCCGAGCAGCCGGTGCTGGCGCCCAAGCCGGCGAAAGTCGGGCTGGCGCACATCCGCATCAAAGGATCGCTGGCGGAGGGCGCGGCGCAGGAAGGGGGGCTGTTCAGCGTCGTGACGGAGCGATTGGCTGACATGCTTGCTCGTCTCGAAAAGGCGGGCGACGACAAAAACATCAGCGGCATCGTTCTCGAAATCAAGAGCCCGACGATCGGCTGGGCGCGCGCAAACGATTTGCGGCAAGCCATCAACCGCGTGCGAGCGAAAGGCAAGAAAGTTTACGCCGTCCTCGAGTCGGCAGAGACGATGGATTACCTGCTGGCGACGGCGTGCGACGAGATCATCATGCCCGAGTCGGGAATGGTGACACTGCTGGGACTTCGCGCCGAGATCAGCTTCTACAAGAACCTGTTCGACAAGGTATCGCTCAAGGCGGAGATGCTGCGCGTCGGCGAATACAAGTCGGCCGGCGAACCGTATACCCGCACCGAGATGAGTCCCGAATTCCGCAAGGAAATGGAAGAAATCATCGACGACCTGTACGCGCACCTGGTTCAAACAGTTGCCGACGGCCGTAAACTCGACAAGGAGAAAGTGCAGGCCGCCATCGATGCCGGACCGCATACGGCCAAGGCGGCCCTCGAGTGGGGGCTGATCGACCGCATCGCCTATGACGACGAGCTGGAAGACGTCGTGCGCGCCGGCAACCCGTCGCTCGACGTCAAAGTGACGAAGGATTACGGCAAGAAAAAGATCGACACCGATTTCAGCGGTTTCGCCGGCATGGTCAAAATGATGAACATGATGATGGGGGGCGAGCCGGCCAAGCGCACCAGTCAAAAAACCAAAATCGCCGTCATCTACGCCGAGGGCGCCATCATGAGCGGGCCGAGCACGGCCGACCTCTTCGGCGAATCGGTGATGGGCTCCGACACGATGGTCAAGGCCATTCGCACCGCCAACGACGATCCGAAAGTCAAAGCCATCGTGCTGCGCGTCAACAGCCCGGGCGGCAGCGCCCTGGCGAGCGACTTGATTTGGCGAGCGCTCGAGAAAGTCGACAAGCCGTTCGTCGTGAGCATGGGCGACGTCGCCGGCAGCGGCGGATATTACATCTCGATGGGAGCCGACCGCATCTTCGCCGAACCCGCGACCATCACCGGATCGATTGGCGTTGTGGGGCTCAAAATCGCCCTCAAAGGCCTGTACGAAAAGGTGGGCATCAACACCACCGTCATCAGCCGCGGCAAGAACAGCGGCGTGATGAGCTCGCTCGACGCCTACAACGATGACGAACGAGCCGCCTTGCAGAAATCGCTGGATGAGATCTACGGGCAGTTCACGCGGAAAGCCGCCCAGGGCCGAAAAATGCCGCACGACGAGCTCGAAAAGCTGGCCCGCGGCCGCGTCTACACGGGCGTTACCGCGCTCAAGCACGGTCTCGTCGACGAGCTGGGCACGTTGGAGGACGCGATCGCCTACGCCACAAAAAAGGCCGGCCTCAAACCGGAAGACAAGGTCGAACGGCTGGAGCTGCCCAAGGCCAGAAGTCCCTTTGAGGCGCTCTTCGGGTCGATGGATGAAGACGCCCAGATGTCGGCGGGCAAGGTTGACGACGTGATGCGCGTGGTGGCCCAGTTTGCGCCGGAGATCGCCGATCACATCAAAGCAGCCGCGCTGGCCGGCATGTTGGCTCGCGACGGACGGTTGACGTTGATGCCGTTTCGCATCACCGTAAAATGACATTTTAGCCCCCGGTGAATACACCGGGGGCTAATTAGTCGAATAGGTAACTCACCGACTCGTTGCGGTGAATGCGGCGGATGGCTTCGCCCAACAGCGGAGCGACGCTGACGACCTTCAGGTTCGGCAGCATCTGGTCGTCGCGCAATGGCAGGCTGTTGGTCACCACGACTTCCCGAATCGGCGACTCTCGCAGCCGCGCCGCGGCCGGGCCGCATAACACGGCATGCGTCGCTCCCACGTACACATCGGAAGCGCCGTAACGTTTGGCGACTTCGACTGCCCCGACGATTGAGCCGGCCGTCGAAATCATGTCGTCGAACAACAGTGCGGTCTTGCCCTTGATCGGCCCGCCGATGAGGTTCGCCTGTCGCGTTTCCATGGCGCTCGAGCGGCGTTTATCGACGATCGCGAGACTGCCCCCCAAGTTCTCGACGTGCTGTAGCGATCGCTTGATGCTCCCCTCATCGGGACTGACGACGACGATGTCGTCCGGCGGGATTTTCAGCGACTTGATGTACCCGTCGAGAATCGGCGCCGCGTAAAGGTGATCGACGGGCACGTCGAAGAAGCCTTGAATCTGCGCCGCGTGCAGATCCATCGTGAGCACGCGGTCGGCGCCGGCTTGCGTGATCAGGTTGGCGACCAGCTTCGACGTGATCGGCACGCGCCCCGCATCCTTGCGATCTTGCCGCGCGTAACCGAAGTACGGAATGACCGCCGTAATCCGCGCGGCACTCGCGCGGACGCACGCGTCAATCATCACCAGCAGCTCCATCAGGTTGTTGTTGACGGGCGGGCCGGTGGGCTGGACGAGGTAAACATCGCAGCCGCGGATGTTTTGCACCAGCTTGACGCTGATCTCGCCGTCGGGGAAATCGGAGAGCTCGACTGCGGCGAGGCTGATTCCCAGGTAGTCGGCAATTTCCGCGGCCAGCTTGGGATGCGCCCGGCCGCTGATGATCGTCAAATGATCGTACATGACGTGTCGCTCCCTCTGGCCGTATTTCAGCGGCAGCGGTGGCGAGTTGTCAACTCAGGCGGAGAAAGCACGAAGCACGAATGTCGAAAGAAATCCGAAGCACGAATGTCGGGTTGCTTTTATTCCGCTACTATTCGTCATTCGGTAATTCCAAGTTCGACAGGAAAGTGAACGGCATCGCGAAGTCATGTACCCCAACGGGGTTATCTATCAAAGCCCGGCGTCAGCGCAGCGCCACGCCGGGTTGAAGGTCGTGATGACGTTCTTCAAAACCCTGCAAGGGTTTCATAAAATTGGAGCTGCAATCGTCATTGATGCAACCCTTCCAGGGTTGATCGATACGCGCGGGATTCTCCCCCCAGGGCGGCGCTGCGCTGGCCCTGGGCTATGTTATGCAACGCTTTCAGCGTTCAGACATTCCGTTCGATCGATTGTTCGTGCTGAAGCGCGGTAGGTCCGGCGGCGACGCCTGACGATTCGGGAGAACACGGGAACCGACGGCCAATCGTCCGACGTAGGGTGCCACTGCTGAACCTCTTTTAGGTTCAGCAGTGCTGTCTGTTTGTGGCATCAGTGAATCGAGACGCGGTTCGTCGCAGCAAGCCGTTTGAATGGAGCACTGCTGAGCGAAAAACTCAGCAGTGGCACCCGGCGATCGTAACCTGGCCCCTCCTGCCAGTATCGAAACGTATGTGTTGCAAATAGTTGGCCGACGGAGCACTGCTGAGCCAAAAAGGGCTCAGCAGTGGCACCCGGCGCGCAGGGGCCGAAGACCGGCGGGATAAACCCGCCGGCTTGTCGGTTAATGTTTCGTGCTTCGTGCTTTCATCACCCGTTCGACTTCCGCCGGGTGCCGGGGTTTTTGCATTCTGTCGGAGATGGGGCTTTCAGCGACGGCGTCTCGTGCCGGGTTTTCCAGTGTATGGGTTCACGTTGCCTTCGGTGCTGTAGTTGTTGTTACGACTGCTGTCTTGCTGGGTGCGATAGTGGGGACGTACATACGTCCCATCTTTGCGGTAGTATCCCCGGACTGCTACATCTCCGTTATCGGTCGCCGGAGGTTTGTCTGTATTGCCATACTCGTATTTCGGTGGAGAATAGTCCGTGTTGTACGGAGGAGACGAATAGGATGACGCACCATTGGATGATGACGAAGCGCTTTTCGTCGGCGTCTGCTGCGAACATCCGATAACCATGCCGATGCAACATGCCGCGATTGCGACAACACCGATGATCCACAGTCCAATGCGATTGTTATTGGGCGAAGCATTGTTGTCGGTAGTCATTTCAGCCTCCGTCTAAAGCATACGTGGAGAACTCCCGCAGCGTTGGCGCATGGCAAGAGTTTACCGCTTTTTTCGCTCGTACACCTTTTTGCCGCTCTTGCTGTAGTGATACCGTCCGCCTCGTGGGCCGGTGTAGATTGTCTTTCCGGTTGCCGTGGTGCCGCTCGGCGTCTCGTCACTTCGGGCTGTCGGTTTCTCCCGTGACGGTTCCGCCTCATGCCGATGCCCTGCCCCGCCGCACACGGAACATGCCGTGTATCCCTGCGATATCGCATCGGAAAGCTTGATCGGAATTTGGCTTTTGCTGAGATAGCGGCAACCGCCACTGTGATACTTTTTACCGGTCTTCGTGATGTAAACAACTGAGTCATCGTCGTTGGACTGGTCGGCAATCTTTTTTGTAGTCGGCTTGGGGTCGTCCGCGACTTTTTTTGGCGCTCGCCATTCCCACGGCGGGATGGATTTCTCGTATGACCACAACCCGATTTTCTTCTGTCGGGCTGCTATCTCAGCTTCCGCGAGGTCTTCATCAGACGAGTATTTTTTGTAGTGCCACGCCCATCCCTCTTCCACCATCGCGTGGTTGATGTACCGATCATCAACGTAAATGTGTCCAAGAACTCGTTTGTATTTGTCGTGCTCACGCCATTTCACCGAAACGGTCTTGCCGAAAACTTTGTCCGACAACGCTTGCTTTGATTTTGCGCCCATCGGCTGCCCGGACTCCGGGGCGTCAATTCCTTCCAATCGAATTTTGTGTTGAGTTTTCGAGCCATCAAGGACGGTAATCGTGTCCCCGTCAGTAACGCCAACGACTTTCCCAACAATCTCGTTGTTAAGGACGGGGACTTGTTCTTGTTCGGATTCAGTTTTCTCCGGCTGTTCGATGACCTGAGTTTCAGCTACCGGCGTGGCTTGAACAATGCGTTCCGCAATCGGCTGAACATCGGCTTGCTGGACAATCGCAGGTTGCCGTGGGGCAGCCGGTCGTGGTTCTGCTTTGACGTATTGCGGCTGGAGGCTGGTTGGCTTCTTGCGACTGTCCGCAGTCACGTAAAGAATTGCCGACAGCGCCACGAGTCCGACAAAACCCCATGCGGCCACAATCAGAGGCGAACGTTTGGCGGCGGGTTCTAGGAAGGGTTCGCTATTGGGAGCCGCAACTACTTCGTTACATTTC
>JBBDVZ010000038.1:7615-11671 GCA_040903115.1 Planctomycetaceae bacterium | reverse complement strand
AGACTTAGAACAACACCACAACAAACGCGCAAACGACGCCGATGAGGCCGTTCTCGAGCAGCAGCAGACACGTGTAGAACTCGGTCTCGCGCTCGCGTATCGACTCCCACGAAATCAGCACGCAGGAAACCGTCAGCAGCGCGGTCAGCGCGATGAGCGCAATGCTGATGCCGTCTAAGCCGAGATGCATTTCGAGACGAAATTCCCGCCCGCCCGGCGCGCTGTCCTTCTCGTGTCCGAGGGTCAGCCATTCGCGACGCATCTCAAAACGCGGATGCACCGGGGATACGGCTGAATCCAACGACACGTTGATGTTTGACTGCATGCGGTTGTCGCTGGTTATGGGCAGCGCCCGAAACTCGCGGACCAGACCCATCACCACCAACAGCGTAGCCACCGATGCGCCCAGCGCAATCCACCGTGCCGTCCCGCGCCTGATGCTTCCGCGCAGGACCATCAGCAGCACGGCTGCGGCGCCCGGCAAAACCAGCGACAACAGAAGCAACGCCTTCATCGGCAAACTCACAATCGATCAGTTTCAAACCCCCCTCCCTTCCAGGGAGGGGTTGGGGGAGGGTGAAACGCAACGAATGCTTCACAACGCTCTATACTTTCACCCCTCTCCCAACCTCTCCCCTGAGGGGAGAGGGGTCCCGCTATCGCCCCCCTTACGACAAAAGTTCGAGAACCAACAACACGCAAACCACGACCCCTGCCCACATCACCAGTGCATACGAAGAAATCAATCCGTTGTGCATGACGAGGGGCACGCTGCTCAGCCGTTTGGGGATCGATCCGATCGCATCGACCAGCGGGTCGATCAATATCGCATCGGTCAGCTCCGCAAGCCGCGCGAGGCCCCTCAACGGCATTACCACGATTGCTTCAAACAGCTCGTCCAGGAAAAACTTGTTGAGCGACATTGTGTAGGCGGGCTTCAATGCCGTCGCCAATCGGCCGGGCATGTAGGGAGACCGGACGTAAAACAACCACGCCAGCGCCAGCCCCGCCACGGCGACCACAGTGCTGATCGCCATGATTTCGAAATGCATTCCGTGCGACTCAATTTCCGATACGCCGGGCGTGTGCTGAATGTACTCGGCGAACAAATGCGTCGGTCCCACGGCGATGCCGATTGCCAGTGCGAAGCCCGCGAGTATCCATAGCGGCCAAGCCATCACAGGGAGCGCTTCATGCGGATGATGTCCCGCTTCTTCGGGAAAGCGCTCGTCGCCCCAAAACGTGAGAAAGTAGGCGCGGAAAGTATAGAAGGCCGTCAGCAACGCGGTGATCGTCGCAACAGCCAGCACGCCGCCGAAGAATGCGCCGTGCTGCGGATGCCGCGCCGCTTCGGCCAGCACGGCCAAAATGTCGTCCTTGCTCCAGAAGCCCGAGAACACGGGCAATCCGGCCAAAGCAACGGCGCCGCACAAAAACGTCGCGTGCGTGATGGGCAGCGCGCGTCGCAGTCCGCCGAAACGCCGTATGTCGATCACGTCGCCCATGGCGTGCATCACGCTGCCGGCCGCCAGAAACAACAGCGCCTTGAAGAAGCCGTGCGTGATAAGGTGAAACACGCCGGCTGTGGCGCCGGCCGTCGCGGTCTCCGCACTCGCCGCTCCCGCACCCAGCGCCATGAACATGTAGCCGAGTTGGCTCACCGTCGAATAAGCCAGCACGCGCTTCAAATCGTTCTGCGTGAGCGCGATGAGTGCCGCCAGAAGTGCGGTGATCGCGCCGATCGCCGATACCGTCAGGTGAGCCGACGGCGCGAACACAAACAGCGGCGTGCACCGGGCGATCAGATAGACCCCGGCGGTGACCATGGTGGCGGCATGAATCAGTGCGCTGACGGGCGTCGGGCCCTCCATCGCATCCGGCAACCACACGTGCAGCGGAAACTGGGCCGACTTGCCCATCGCTCCCAAAAATAACAACAGGCAAATCAGCGTCATCCGGTCGGGCGATACGGCGGCCAAACGATCCGGCTGCCCCAGCACGGCGGAAAAATCGAACGACCCGAACGTCGTCCAAATCAAAAAGAGCGCGATCATGAAACCAAAATCGCCGATGCGGTTGACGACAAACGCCTTCTTGGCGGCAGCCGCAGCGCTCGGTCGTTGATACCAGAACCCGATGAGCAAGTAGCTGCAAAGCCCGACCGCCTCCCAGAACACGTACAGCAGCAGGAAGTTTGCCGACAGAACCAACATGCACATCGAGAAGACGAAGAACGAAAAGGCGGCGAAGAACCGCGCGAAGCCGGGATCGCCGTGCATGTAGCTTGCAGCAAAAATCGCCACCAACAGGCTGACTACCGTCACCATGGACAGCATGAGGCCTGTCATCGCGTCGGCGCGCAAGTCGACGCGCACGTCGATCCCGCCCACATGCATCCACTGATAGCCCGTGCCTAGTACGCTCGGAGATTCGCTGCCAAATGTCTCCGGCAAGACGACAAACAGCAGCAGCAGAGAGCAGATTGCCGATGCCGCCAGCGCCGCCCAACATGGCAGATGGCTGCGCTGGCGCAACAGCTTCGGTCCCAACACGGCGGTCACAAGTGCGGCGGCCAATGGCGCGAGCGGAATCAGCCACAGTATTGCTTGTCGCGTTGACTCGGACATGCCTCGTTGTATTCCAGTGCCAGCGTCGATCGTCGGTTGTCGCGGGGTGATTGAATGATCGTGGACGTTTAGGGTGGCTGGGGTCGAGCCGCCAGGCTCGTCCCCAGTTCATCGGGCTGGGGGTGCGCTGGCGCGTGACCCCAGGCAACCCCGTCGCGTCCATCACTGTCGAGCGCCTCGACTTGCTCGGGCGTGGGGGCGCGCCCGGCCGGTGTGAGCGTGGGAAAGTGCATCGGTTCCGGCGTGATCACGGGCGGCTCGTCGTCATCGTCAATGGCCGACGGCAGGTCGGCTTCGCGCAGCTCGGTCCACAATTCGACGTCCAGCGACTTCGATTGCTGATAGAGCGCAAGGATCAACGACAGCGCCAAAGCCGCCTCGCAAGCCGCCACCGTCAAAATAAAAATCGTGAAGGCCTGTCCCTCCAGGCTGTGATGCATGCGGCCGAAGGTGACCAGCGTCAGCGATACGCCGTGCAGCATCATCTCCGCGGAGAGGATCATGAGGATCAGGTTGCGGCGCGTGAGGAAGCCTAGCGCGCCCAGCACGAAGAGGGCCGCTGCAACCGCCAGGTAGCGCTCGGAGTCTCCGGTCATGCCTTTCCCTGCGGCCTCCGCGGCGCAATCGTAATGGCCCCAATCGTCGCGATCAAAAGCAACGTGCCTGCCAATTCGACCGCGAACAGGTAATCGCCGAACAGCGAGCGGCCCAGCGCGTTCATCGTGTCGAGCCGCTGATTTGGCTCCCCCCGGCTGAGGAGGTTCGCTGACACCGCGGGCGGGCCGAGCGTCGCATCCGTCGAGCGCTCCGGCCACGACTCCAGCGTGAACAACAGCGCCCCCAGCAGAATGAAAGCGGCGAGCGTCGCGGCCAGAGGCTGTCGCGACCGTTGATCGGCAACAGTCGCTCCGCTTTGCTGCGCGAGCATGATCACAAAGAGAAACGTCACCACAATCGCACCCGCGTAGACGATGATTGTCGCTGCCGCCAGAAACGGCGCCGATTGCAGAAGGAACAGTCCGCAGGTGGCCAGCGTAACTTGGGCGAACCACAAAGCCGCATACACGGGATGCCGGCTGGTGATCATCAAGACGGCGCAACCGACAGCAGCGGCAGCGAAGGTCCAGAAAAGGATCGTCTCGGTAAGCGGCCCCGTGGCGGCTCGCAGCCGCAGCGCCAACAACACGCCGCCAGCGAATGCCAAAACCATCCCGGCGGCCCGAAAACGAGTTTTGGCACGCGGCATCAGCCATGCCACGCCGATGGCAGCCGCCAGCAGCGCGACAAGGAAAACACCGTCTTCAGCGACCCACTCCATGTCACGTGCTTCTTCGTTTGCCGGCTGCGAAAATGGTTTCGAGAGGCGGTTTCGGAACTCCCCTCCCTTCCAGGGAGGGGTTGGGGGAGGGTTGAACCGTTCGAAGCTGTG
>JBBDVZ010000038.1:0-7605 GCA_040903115.1 Planctomycetaceae bacterium | reverse complement strand
AGCTGTCACCCCTCTCCCGACCTCTCCCCTCAAGGGGAAAGGGGCACTCTGGACGATCTTTCGCGGAGTGTAGCAGGTCACGCAACACCCGTCGACAAAGACGCGGCACACGGCGACACGATTCTGACGAACTCACCAAAAGGGTGTTGGGTGCCAAGCCCACGGCTCTGCGTGGGTATGTCTAAGGACATGCCCATCCACATCGATGAAGGTGTCCGGGAATTCAAGATGGCCCGAATCTCAAGACGGGATTGGCAGGCTCGCGCAAGATGTGCATTCGGTTTTGCCCTTACAGGGCGATGGGGATTGTGTGGACATCGGATCCCAGGGCGGTGCCCTGGGCTGACATGTTTGAGCCCTTCGGGCAAATCGCGGCAGTTGTCTTTTGCCTGAAAGGCAAGCACAAGATAGCCCAGTGCAACGCCCTGGGTCATCGAACCCGTTCCCTTCGCGACAGCCCTGAAAGGGCGTTACAAGTTGAGTGATTCTTAAGGATCCGAAGTACCGGACACCTCACCCAAAGTGATGGGCACGGCACCCAAAGCGTCAGCCTTGATCGTCGATTACGACTCGCTGCGATGCGGTGGCGCCGGCGGGATCACGCCCGGGCTTGGCGCGTCGGCCGCTCGATCGTCGTCCTCAACCGACGTGGCCGGGGCGAGAGCGGAAAGCTGGTCGAATTCCGAGGCGGGCCCCAGTCTTCCCCGATGCGTCCGAATCGGGTCTCTGCCGCTGTCTTTTGTCTGGTCATAAACGTGCAGCAGCTTTTCGCGGTCGAAAAGCATCTCTTCCCGCGATTCCGACGTGATGTCATAGATATGCGTGAGTTCGATGGCGTCGACGGGGCACGCTTCTTCGCACATGCCGCAATAGATGCAGCGCAATTCGTCGAGAACGAATGACGCGGGGAACTTGTCGCGGTCGGGCCATTCGGGAGGCGCCGGGGCGGCTTCGATCGCGATGCAGTCGGCGGGGCAGGCCGTCGCGCAAAGCATGCAGGCGACGCATTTGACGCGGCCCTGTTCGTCGCGGTTGAGCCGGTGTACGCCGCGATAGTGGTGCGGCAGGTCGGGCCGCTGCTCGGGATACTGCTGCGTCACGGTCCGATGTCGCGTGACGTGTTTGAACGTCGTCCTGACGCCTTCAACGATGGCCGGAAGAAACGTGGCTTCCCAGAAGCCAAGCTCCGGTTCGTCGATCCAGACAATGTCTTTCGAGTCAATCGTCATTTGTGCAATGTCCTGGTTCCCAAGCTCCGCTTGGGAACCCACTGTCTGGAAGCTCTGCTTCCCGTCTCGCGAAGCGGACTTCGGCGAGCTCGACTCGACTGAGCTCGCCGAAGTCAGTCGAGTCGAGCTTCGCGAGAGTGCGTTCCCAAGCAGAGCTTGGGAACGAGAGTTCAGGCCGTTCGTACTGCTCTCCGGGTGCGGCGGTTGATTTCAGCGCGCTTCGCGTTGACGCTGATGATGCCCGCTGCCAGCGTCAATCCGATCGACGTCGGCAATAGCCACCACCGATTCCAATCAAATTGGCGGACAATCATCACCGCGACGACATTGGCCACCGACAGCGGAATCAGCACTTTCCAAGCCAATTCCATGAGCTGATCGAAGCGGAACCGCGGAATCGTCCACCGTATCAGCATGATCAACAGGATGACGGCCATCACTTTCAGCAGGATCACCGCCAGCTTTACCAACCACGCAAAGGGGTAGGCGCTATCGAGCGCGGCAATCCAGGGAAGATGCCAACCGCCGAAGAACAAAATCACCGTGAGAAAACTCGTGGTCATCACGTGAGTGTATTCGCCCACAAAAAACAGCACGAGCCTGAACCCGCTATACTCGGTGTGATAGCCGCCCACCAACTCCTGCTCGCACTCGGGCAGATCGAACGGCAATCGGTTCGACTCGGCCATGGCGCTCGTGAAGAAAATCAGGCAGGCCAGCGGTTGATACCAGACATTCCAGCCCAGGATGCCCGCCTGCGCCTGGGAATCGAGAATTCGCTCGAGGTTCAGCGTCCCAGATAAGACGACCACGCCCAACACCGACATGCCCAGGGGGATTTCGTAGCTCACCACCTGTGCGCTGGCGCGCAGCGCTCCGAGGGCGCTGTACTTGTTGTTGGAGGCCCAGCCGCCGAGTATCACGCCGTATACGGTGAGGCTGGTGACCGCAAAGATGAAGACAATGCCGATGTCGACCTGCGGAACAATAATAAATCGCAGCCACGCGGGCGCGTCGTCGACGGGCCCGAAGGGCACCACGGCAAAGGCCAACAGCGTCGTAAACACCGAAATTGTCGGAGCGATTCGGAATAGCAGCTTGTCGGCATGCGAGGGAGCCACGTCCTCCTTAAACAGCACTTTAAGCGCATCAGCCAGCGGCTGGAGCAAACCAAACGGGCCGACGCGGTTGGGACCGATTCGATCTTGCATCCACGCGGAGACTTTCCGCTCCGCGAGCACCAGGTACATACATCCCACCAATATCGCGCCCATCACGACGGCAATGGTAAGGATTGTAATTAGCAGGTCGTTCATGGTCCGGGAATTTCTGGTGTGACTCCAGCGGCCGCCACTCCGGCTTGTGGAATTCCGGCGGCGGGTCGAACGAACACGCCATGATCGTCCAATAGTCCATCACGCAACGGGGCTAGTTGCGGAATCGCGTCGGCCATTTCTCTCCGCAACAATGGAAGGCTGAACAGGCCTCGTCGCTGGGCGAGATCCCAAAGGATTCGTCCATCGGGCCGCGCGTCTCCCGGTCCGTGAATGGCGCGGCGAATTTCCTGCGCCAACCACGCGAGATTGACGAACGTGCCGTCCCGCTCGGCGAACGAACCACCGGGAAGCACGAACGTGGCGCGGGCGCTCGCGGCGGATGGCAGAATGTCTTGCACGATGACCGTCTCGACCTTCGCGAGGCCGGCGGCTTGCTGTTCGGTAATCCAGCCGCCGGGGTCGCCGCCCACGAGATACAACGCAGAGAAGTCGCCGGCCGCAGCGCTGCCTAGCAGATCGCCGAAGGAAACGAGGCTGTCCTCGAAGTGCTCGAGAACAATCTCGACGCCGCGACGATTCGGGCACTTTTCGGCTCGAATCGTGAACTTGACCGGCTCGACCGGCTGGCCATGCACGCCTTTGGGATACCTGTCATCCTCGCCCACCACGCGCACCGGTCCGATAGCAAGTCGCGCTTTTGGCGAGAGCGACTTCAAATAACTGGCCAGCAAATACGCCTCTTCGAGCGTCATCCAGGGTGAGAGGACGGCCGCCAACGGCTTCGACGACGTCGCCGCCTTTACAAGTGCCGCGCGCACCGCCGGCAGCACAACGTCCCAGTCGTGCGAGGCCACGCTTCCCGAGCGAGCGCGCTGGAGCGGCGTTGTCAGGCGACTTTCGGAGTGCGTGTATTTCCAACCGAAACGGCCCTCATCGCACATGAAGTGCCCTTGGGCCTGCGGGTTGGCACGCGGGCGCAGACGATAAACCGTGTCTTCGTTCTGATCGACATGTATACTGCAGCCCGTGCTGCACAGGGGGCAGACGCTGTTCGATGGCCGCAGCCACCAGACGCGCTGCTTGTACAAAAAGTCCTTGCTGCACAGCGCGCCGACCGGGCACAGGTCGACAACGTTCCCCGCGAGCTTGTTGTTGCACGGATGGCCGGGGAAGATGTCGATCTCGCTGTGACTGCCCCGGTTGATGATCTCGAGCTCCGCAGTGCCGCTGATCTCCCGCGTGAACCGCACGCAGCGGCTGCACATGATGCAGCGGTCGGTGAACAACGTGATTTGGTCGCCGATGTAATCCTTATCGGGCTTGAGCTCCTTCGGTTCATCGAGCCTGCTATAACCGCGGCCGTAGCGATAGCTGTAATCCTGCAGCAAACACTCACCCGCCTGGTCGCACACGGGGCAATCGAGCGGATGGTTGAGCAGCAGGTATTCCAGCGTCGCTTGTTGCGCGGCTTTCACGCGAGGGCTGTCGGCGACAACCACCATGCCGTCTTTCACGGGCGTCTGGCAGCCTGGCACGAGCTTGGGTTGCATGACGACGCTGCCATCGGGCTTCGTCTCGCCGACTTCGACCAGGCACATGCGGCAACTTGCCACCACCGAGAGGGCGGGGTGCCAGCAATAGCTCGGAATTTCAACGCCGACGCGCTGAGCGGCTTGAACGCAGTTTATCCGCTCATCAGGTTTGATTTCGACCGGTTGTTTATTGACGGTAACGGTGGGCATCGGGCGTTGTTTCGATCAGTGTGCGGCCATCAGCTCGGGCGAAGCGGAAATCGACTGGCGGCCGCTACGGATGTACTCTTCGAATTCAGCGCGAAACTTCGTGAGGGCGTTTTTTACCGGCCAGGCAGCGCCGTCGGCAAGTCCGCAGATTGTTGTGCCGGGAATAATTCCCATCGACCCTGCGACCTCCTGCAAGAGGTCGAGGTCTTCGAGCCGGCCGAGACCCGCACGAACGCGGTCGAGGATCTTCTTCATCCACGAGGTGCCTTCGCGGCAGGGGGTGCACTGGCCGCACGATTCGTGGGCAAAAAACCGGCAGCAATTGGCCAGAACGTCGACCATGCTCGTCTGATCGTCGATGACCACCACTCCCGCGGTTCCCAGGCCCAGGCAGCCGGCTTTGAGCGGTCCGTTGAAGTCGAGCGACGTGTCGAGCTCGTCGGCAGAGAGAAATCCCATGCTGATGCCGCCGGGCACGACCGCCTTCGCGCGTCGCCACTTCCACACGCCGCCGCCGTGTTCGTCGATCAACTGGCGCGCGGTCACGCCCAACGGCAATTCGACGCAACAGGGGCGATTCACGTGGCCGCTGATGCAATACAACTTCGGCCCGTAGCTGCCGAGGTCGCGTTTGTCGGCCAGATTCGGGGGCACGCCGATCGACTTGAACCAGTCGGCCCCTCGCGAGACCACGTGCGTCACGCAGCACAGCGTCTCGACGTTGTTCACAATGGTGGGCTTGCCGAACAACCCCTCAACGGCGGGAAAGGGAGGCTTGATGCGCGGCCACGCGCGCTTTCCCTCGAGGCTCTCAATCAGCCCGGTTTCCTCGCCGCAGATGTAGGCGCCCGCGCCGCGGTGAAGATAAACGTCGAGGTTGAAGCTCGTCCCCAGAATGTTTTTCCCCAACAACCCGGCCTGATAACACTCGCGGATGGCCTTGTCGAGCACGCGGAAACTTCGCCCGTATTCATAGCGAAGATAGAGATAGGCAGTGCGCGAGCGGATGGCGTGGCAGGCAATCGCGATTCCCTCGAGGAGCTGATGCGGGTCCTGCTCCATGAGAATGCGGTTGTTGAATGTGCCCGGCTCGCTTTCGTCGGCGTTCACGCACAGATAAATGGGCCCGGGATGGTTCTTGGGGAGAAACGTCCATTTGACGCCGGCCGGAAATCCCGCGCCGCCGCGTCCGCGCAATCCCGAATCTTTGACGATCGCCGTGACATCGTCGGGCGCCATGGCCAGCGCCTTCTTCAACGCCTCATAGCCGCCGTCAGCACGATAGCCTGCCAACGACGTGCTGTCGGGCTTATCGATGCGAGCGAGTAAAACAGGTTCAAATTCGGGCATGATTATGGATGTTTAAGTCAGCCTACAGCTTGTCAATCATCGCGGCGGCTGATTGTTCCGTCTGGTTCATGTGGCACTCGTCGTCCAGGAGCAAGCAGGGAGCACCTTCGCACGCACCCAGGCACTCCGCGAATTCGAGCGTCACTTTGCCGTCGGCCGAGGTGCCGCCGGGAGCGACGCCCAGGCGACGGGACAACTGGGCCAGCAGATCTTCGCCGCCGCGCAACATGCACGAGATACTGCGGCACACCCAGACGCGGTGTTTTCCCAGCGGCCGCTTGTCGTCGCGGAAAAAACCGTAGAAGCTCATCGTGTCGAACACTTCGGCAGGATGAAGCTCCAGCAGTTCGGCAATCTCCTCGATGGCAGCCGGCGGAACCGAACGCAGTGCATCGTGCGCGATGTGCAGCGCCGGCAGCGTCGCGGCCCTTTTGGTGGGATATTTCGCGAGCTCAGTCTGAATTCGAGCACGCAACTCGGCGTTCAATACCGGCATGTCGGTCCCGCTTCAAAACTCCCCTCCCTCTTAGGGAGGGGTTGGGGGAGGGTCAAAACTGTGCAAGTTTGTCGAAGCATGCCCACGCAAAGCCGTGGGCATGGCACCCAAAAAACTGCGCGTCGTTCAAGCACGTCTCTCTCGTCATCTGTCGAGCTCCGCGGCGATGATGTTGATGCTGCCGAGCACCGCCACCACATCGCTCAATTGATATCCGCGAATCATGTGCGGAAACATCCCAAAGTGAATGTACGATGGCGGTCGCGTGCGCGCGCGGTAAGCGCGCGTTGTTCCATCTCCCACGACATAAAAGCCCAGCTCGCCGTTGGGGGATTCGGTGGCCGCGTAGATTTCCTCGCAAGGCACGTCGTAGCCGCGATTGGGCATCAACACTTCGAAATGTTGGATCAGGCCCTCGATGCTGCGGAACACGGCCGGTTTTGCCGGCAGCACCACGTCGCTCACGGCATCGATATTCACCGGTCCGCCCGGAATGTTGTCGATCCCCTGTTCGATGATCTTGAGGCTCTCGAGCATCTCGCGCATGCGGCACAAATAGCGCGCGTAGCTGTCGCCGGCTTGAGAACAGACGATCTGAAAATCCAAATCGGCATACGCAAGATACGGTTCGTCCTTGCGCAGGTCGCGAACGACGCCGCTGGCCCGGGCGATCGGGCCCGTCGCCCCGAAGTCGATGGCGTCCTCCTTGCTCAGCACGCCAATGCCCTTCGTGCGATCGATGAAGATGCGATTGCGCGTCAGCAGTTTATCCAACTCGGCATGCGTCGCAGGCAGTGCTTTGGCGAAATCGCGAACGCGATCGATCCACTCCGTGGTGACATCAAATAGAACGCCGCCCACCCGGGTATAGCTGCTGTGGAACCGCTGCCCCGACGCGTGCTCGACGATGTCGTAGATTTTTTCCCGCTGCTCGAACGCGTACAAAAACGCCGTAAAGGCGCCGAGGTCGAGGGCCATCGCCCCGACGTTCAGCAAATGGTCGTGCAGCCGCATCAATTCGGCAAAAATCGTTCGCAGGTACTTGCAGCGCGGCGTGATCTCGATATTCAGCAGCTTTTCGATGGCGTGGTGCCAGGCGATCTCGTTGGCCAACGGCGAGATGTAGTTCATCCGGTCGACGATAGTGACGTACTGGTTGAAATCGAGGTGCTCGCCCAGCTTTTCGAAACCGCTATGCAAGTAGCCGATGTCAGGGACGCAGTCGACGACCTTTTCGCCGTCGAGGGTGAGCAGCAACCGCAGCGTGGTGTGCGTGGCCGGATGCTGCGGGCCAAAATTCAGCGTCCAAAGATACTCCCGCTCGGGAGAGTCGGACGGCAGAGTGTCGGCAAGTGTGAGAGGCATGGCGAGGCGGCGGACTTTCCGATTGCGAAGGCTGCGGAACACTCCGATTTACAAGCTGATGCACGGAATGGTTGGATCGGATGCCGGGTGCCATGGCCACGGCTCTGCGTGGCCATGTCTTGAAGGGCATGCCCACCCAACGCGGT
>JBBDVZ010000037.1:0-11679 GCA_040903115.1 Planctomycetaceae bacterium | reverse complement strand
AGTCCAACATCGGCAGCGGTGAAGAAATCGAAGGCACATACCGCAACGCGCAAACTCCCACGCTGCGGCCCAAGTGTAACATTGGCGAGATTGTTGAACAACGTACTCGTGCGCGCTACACTGCAGCCGGAAGACGAGACGCGGGGACGCGGAGACGCGGAGACGCGGGGAAAAGGCGCAAGCGTAAATCGCCGCGTCGCCCCATCCCCGCGTCCCCGCGTCTCGTACAATTCGTCCCAGGCACAATTCTTCCCAACACGTCCGATCCAATTAACCAGCCCCGGAACCCGCAAATGGGCGTTATGCGATTTCTGGTCCATCCGCCCGAGATGTTGGACGGATGGCCCGAGGCTTATCGCGCTTATATCAGCGGCGCCGACGGGCGCGTGTTCCCGACTCAAGTCGAAATCATCGACAACGTTTTGACCTGTCGGCGCACGACGTCGGAAAGCGGCAAGCTGCACGTCGCCATACCGATTGCGAGTTTCGGCCGACCGGTTGTCAGCACCGGCTCTCTGAGCGAGCGCGAAGAGCCGTACCTGCTTTCCGTCGAGCTGGCCCGCGGGCAGATTTCACAGCTTCGCGATCAACTGGGGCAATGGGAACTCGCGGGACTGACCGCGCCCGAAGAGTTCAAGTCGATTCACCGGCAGGCGTATAAGCACTTTCTGCAAGCGGTCGCCAATCAAAACCCTCGCGAGTCCGCCGAACTGGCGACATCGGCGCTCGTTGCGGCGTTTGAGGCGTCCGAGTTGTTGGCCCGGGCTTATTCGGAACAACGGCTGCGATTTCGCAGCAACCGGTCGACACAACTTCCCGCCTCGTTGGGCTGCACTCTCGGCGGCACGGTTCCCGACGCGCAATGGGAGCAAATCTATTGCCAGGCGTTCAATGCGGCGATCGTCCCCATCCAGTGGCGCGACATCGAGCCGGCCGAAGGAGAGTATCACTGGGAAAACAACGACGCGCAGGTCAAGTGGTGCCACGATCACAAGCTCTTGATGTACGGAGGTCCGCTGCTCGATCTTGCGCCGGAGGGGTTGCCCGCGTGGGTTTGGCAATGGGAACGCGACTTTCTGAACCTGCAAAGCTTCGTCTGCGACTTCGTCGAGACGGCGATCAGCCGTTATCTCGGCAAGATCCGCAACTGGGAAATCTCGGCCCGCGTGAACACCGGCGGCGCGCTGACGATCGGCGAACAGGACCGATTGGCCCTGGTGGCGCGAACGCTGGAAGCCGCCCGGCAGGTCAACGACGAAATCCAGTTGATGATCCGCGTCGACCAGCCGTGGGGAGGCTACCAGGCCCGCGGGCAGCATCACTTATCGCCCATACAGTTTGTCGACGCACTGTGGCGCGCCGGCGTCGGCCTTTCCGGGGTGAACCTCGAAATCGCGGTTGGCTATCGGCCGCGAGGCTCGGGCTCGCGCGGGCTGCTGGCATTTTCCAGGCTGATCGATCGCTGGAGCGTGCTGGGTGTGCCACTGTTTGTCACTTTGGCATTTCCCTCCGAGTCCGGTCCCGACTCGAAGTCGCGCACCGACCTGGAAGTGGACAACCAATGCTGGCAGAAACCAAGCAGCGAAGAAGCGCAAGCCGAATGGATCGACTCGTATCTGCCGATCTTGATGAGCAAAGAGGCGATCGTCGGAATTTATTGGGCGCATTTTTCCGACCGCGATCCGCACGACTTTCCGCACGCCGGCCTCATTCGTCCCGACGGCACCGCAAAACCCGGACTCGAGCACATCATCAAATACCGCCGCGAGTATTGGCAGGCCGGGTGAATCTGGAAACGCGACGAGAAGCCCGGCTTTGAACCCGTGGGTGCCATGCCCACCGCTTTGGGTGGGCATGTCTTTGAAAGCATGGCCACGCAGAGCCGTGGCCATGGCACCCTCGTGGCTCGGCTACGAAGCCGGCTTGCGGGGCGGTTGCTCGGCTTTGGGCTGCGGCTCGGGCGGATCGCTGAAGAGTCGGTACGTGAACGCGCCCAGCAGCGTGCCGCGCTCTACCTGGTGGCATTCGAGGCACTGTTTGGCAGCGCGCAGCGAGCCCAGCATGCGAATCTCGCTGGAACCTGAGGCCACGACGAGATCATCGCCGGAGCGCAGCTTCTTCAACGCACTGGATTCGAAGTCGTCCAGCGGACGCGTCGGGACCTCTGCGAGCTCCTGCATGTTCGGCAAGTTCTTCGATTGATAGACCTGCGGCTGTTCGTGCCGCAGCAGGCTCACCAGTTCCAGCTTGCCGATCTTCCAACGCGTGATGGCAGGGGCCGTTTCCGACATTTGGGGCAAGGCACGAAACGCATGCGGCTGGAAACCGATGACATGGTCGACGTCGCGCACGTAGCCAAAGCTCGCAGGGTTGGCGAAATCCAACGTGCCCTTCATGTGCAGAAACGTCAATGCCTTTGGCAGCGGCGAAGCGTCTTCGGGCTGGGAGTCGACGGCCTGAAGTGGTGGCATGCCATCGTCGCTGCTCGGCAGCGGTGTTTGCGGAGTGATTTGGGGCTGCGGCACGGGCGATATTGGTGGAATTTCAATATTTCCCCGGGTTGGCGTCGCAAAATTGGCCATTCGGCCGACGCCAAAGCCGGGTGCGTTGATAAACGCGCCCACGGCGCTTTGGTGCGCTCCGTAAAGCCTCTGCAGAGCCATGTTGCGGTAGCGGAAACCGCGACGGCTGTCATCCCAACCGTGACTGACGAGGCGCTCTTCAAGTTCCGAGAGCCGAGTGGCCTGCGCAGCGCTCGCGCGGCCATCCTCCGGTTGATTCGCGTCGCGCGCGGCGGCCGGTTCGGTCGCCGTCGTTTCGAGCGCACGTTTTTCATACGCCATTCGATCGCGCACCGACACAATGGGATACTCGCGTTGCAGCTCGCGAATCTCGCGCATCCGAGGAAGAAAGACGACGATCACGATCGAATGCGTAAGCAGCGTTACTGCCGCCGACCATGTCACGAACGCCTTCGTGCTGAGACGAGCGCAGCGACAGACGACTGCCAACAACATCAGAAGGAACCATGTTCCCAACAGTAACGGCGATTGAGTGCCGAGAAAGACAAAGGCTCCAAAGAGGGCGAGCGCGCATGTGAGTGCTCCGCTGCCAGATCGATAGGCCGCTCCCACAACCGCCAGCATGGCGGCAGCAATGCTCAACGACAGGATCAGCATGGAAATGCCTCCGCAGGGTGAGTGACAGCGAGGAGAGCGGGGCAGGGGGCGAGTTGGAAATTCGCAATCGCTTGCGTGGCTCAACTCGACCCTTATGTCCGCTTTGCGCGCCCCTTGACATCAACAGAAGTCGCAATGTGCACTTCGAGCCGCCCTGCATGCTCGCAGGGAAAAAAAGTCATCGGCTCGGATAAGAGAACTGCGTCGACCGAGATGATTGCGTCAGCATCGAATGCGTCGAGACGTGAATGAGCGACGCATCCATCCTTTAGACGACGCGCGGGAGGAAAGGCGTTGGATTTTTTTGCGGCGAATTCTCAACGTGAACGCCCCAGCGGGGCGAAGGAGGTTTCATCCGGTTACGTGTCGCTCAGTTCCTCCGTCCCTCCGGGACGGGCCTGTCATCTGAAACCCGCTTCCCACGGGTTGCGCTTCGCCCGCCTTGCGGCGGGGTGCGCTGCACCCGTGGCTACATTCCGTGGCCCCGCTGGGGCAGGAGTCCAGCATCCGTCGACCAAGCCGCTTGCATCGCCTCCAATGCGTGCTAAAATTCGTTAGTAGGCTCATAATTGGCTTACAAAGTATTGGAGGGGCCGTGCTGGAATACGATTTTCAAAGCAGCATGGGACATTGGGTCTGCATGACGGCTCACCTCTACGGTCGCGCCATGAACGAGGAGTTGATGCCCGAGGGGATCACCTTCCGTCAATGCCAGGTGTTGGGTTGGTTGGCGCTCGAGGGCGAATTGTCGCAAGTGGAGCTGGCCGACCGGATGAACATCGAACCGGGAACGCTCGTGCGCGTCCTCGATCGCATGGAGAGAGGTCGGCTGATCGCTCGCATGAGCTGCCCTGGCGATCGCCGGCGCAAAATCATTCGGCCCCTGCGCTCGGCGGAATCGGTCTGGAAGAAGATCATTGTCTGTGCCGAGCGCGTCCGCGCCCGTGCGATTCACGGCCTGACCCGGGACGAACTGAACACACTCAAGAAACTCTTGGACCGCGTGCAGACGAATCTCGGCAAGGAAAAAATCGTGCGGGAGATTGCTTCGTAGTACACCGACCAGCATGAAACGGTGGGTGCCATGCCCACCGCTTTGGGTGGGCATGCCTTTGACGACATGGCCACGCAAAGCCGTGGCCATGGCACCCAGCGCCCGTGCGATTCACGGCCTGACCCGGGACGAACTGAACACACTCAAGAAACTCCTAGACCGCGTGCAGACGAATCTCGGCAAGGCAAAAATCGTGCGGGAGATCGCTTCGTAAAGTGCATGACTCCGGGTCGGGAGAGAAGTGATTGAATCGAGCGCCTCGACCCTCGACTCGACTGACTTCGGCGAGCTCAGTCGAGTCGAGCTCGCCGAAGTCCCCCAACCCCTCCCTAAGAGGGAGGGGGGTTCCATGTCCCACTGGCAGATAGATGTTCAACGAAGAAAGCCTCGCAGAATGACCGCAAGCGTCCGCACGATCAGACTTTGGATGTCAGCCTTGCTGCCGACGGCGGTCGGAACGATTGTTGGTTGTGGTCCGCCGAACGTATTTCAGCCTCCGCCCGATCCGGAGGTGACAGTCGCGCGTCCCATCGAGCAATCTGTCATCGACTATGTGGAGTTCACCGGCACGACAATGGCAACGTCGAAAGTGGACTTGCGCGCCCGCGTGAACGGTTATCTGGAGCGCATTAAATTCGCAGACGGCGCCCGGGTGAGCGAAGGCGAGCTGCTGTTTGTCATCGAGCGGGCGGCGTTCCAGACCGCTGTCAAAGCCGCACAAGCGAACCTGCAAAAAGCGCAGGCGACGCTCGCGCTGGCGCAGGCCCAAAGCACTCGGACATCCGACTTGTTCAAAAAGCACGTCTCAACCCAGAACGACGTGGACATCAAGAACGCGGAGCTCGCCACGTCCAAAGCGAACGTGTCATCGGTCGAAGCCGCGCTCGCGCAGGCCGAACTGGATCTCCGGTACACGGAAATTCGGGCGCCGATGGCCGGCCGTATCAGCCGCCACCTTGTGGACGTGGGCGACCTCGTCCAGGCCGAGCAGATGGTGCTGGCGACGATTCAAAGCATCGACCCCATCCATGCGTATTTTCACGTCAGCGAGCGCGACCTGTTGCGTTTTATGGAAATGCGCCGCGAAAACAAGCTGCCCGATCCCGAGAAGGTGCCTCCGACGCTGCAGCTTCAATTGGCGAACGAGTCGGATTATCCGCACCAGGGACACCTCGATTACAGGGAATTGGGCGTCGATCCGAACACGGGAACCATTTTGCGACGAGGAATATTCCCGAACCCCGATTTGCAATTGATTCCCGGGCTGTTTGTGCGGATTCGCGCACCCATCGGCGAGCCATCGCCGCGCCTGATGGTCGAAGAGCGGGCCGTGGGGACCGACCAGCGAGGCGACTTTCTGCTCGTGGTCAACGACAAAAATGTCGTCGAGTACCGGCCCGCGAAGCTGGGCCTTTCAATGGGAGGCAAGCGCGTCGTCGAAAGCGGCGTGAAAGCCACCGACTGGGTGATTGTCAACGGGCTGCAGCGCGCGCGCCCGGGAACATCCGTCTCGCCGCAGCGGGCCGAGACGGTCGCTGCCAAAGAGCCCACCCCGATTTCAACCTCCAGCGCTTCCAAAGGCGAACGAGATTCGCCAGACGCCACGGCGGCAGCCGACCCCGCTGGCTCGAAGTCGCAAAACGATGCGGCGGTGAAATAACATCTCGGTGAAATAACCTCTCTTCGGCGGCCAGGCATACCCGGCGATCTCATGTTTTCCCGGTTTTTCATCGAACGTCCGATCTTCGCGAACGTCATCGCGATCATCATCGTGCTTGTCGGCGCGGTCGCGCTCTGGCGGTTGCCGATCGAGCAATACCCCGACATCACCCCGCCCACCGTTCGCGTCACGACGAGCTACCCCGGCGCGAACGCGCAAGTCGTGGCTAGCACCGTTGCCACGCCGATCGAGCAGCAGGTCAACGGCGTCGAGAACATGTTGTACATGTCGTCGACGTCGTCGAGCGACGGCTCATACTCGCTGACGGTGACATTCGAGATCGGAACCGATCTTAATGAGGCCCAGGTACTCGTCCAGAACCGCGTGGCCCTTGCCGAAACGCTGTTGCCCGAGGAGGTGAAGCGCCAAGGCATCACCATCAAAAAGCAGTCGACGAACATCATCCTCGTCGTCTCGCTGACGTCGCCCAGCGGAACGTACGACAGCCTGTTTCTCGCCAACTACGCGAACCTGCACTTGCGCGATGATCTCAGCCGCATCAACGGCGTGGGCGAGGTCACGGTCTTCGGCACGGGCAATTACAGCATGCGCGTTTGGCTCGATCCCGATAAGCTGCGGTCGCGCGGGCTCACGGCTCAGGATGTGAGCGGCGCGATTCGCGAGCAAAACGTGCAGGCGGCCGCAGGCCAGGTTGGCCAGCCGCCGTCGAGCGACGGGCTGAGCTTTCAATACACCGTGACGGTCATGGGCCGACTCAGTGACGTCGGGCAGTTTGAGAACATCATCGTCAAGACGGGCGAAGGCGGGCGGGTGACATACCTGAAGGACGTGGCGCGCATCGAGCTGGGCAGCCAGTCGTACGACCAATTCACGCTGAAGAAGGGCCAACCCAACGCCAACGTCGGCATCTTCCAACTTCCCGGCGGCAATGCGTTGTACGTGGCCGATGAGGTGAAGAAGGCCGTCGAGCGCTTGAGCGCGCAGTTTCCCGAAGGCATGGAATACGCCTTCCCGCTCGACTCGAGCAAGTACGTCCGCGCGTCGATCAATGAGGTCTACAAGACTTTGATCGAAGCGGGGTTGCTGGTGCTCGTCGTGATTGTTGTGTTTTTGCAGGATTGGCGGGCCGTACTGATTCCCGCCACCACCGTGCCGGTGACGATTATCGGCGCGTTTGCCGCGATGGCGGCGCTCGGTTTCACGGTCAACATCTTCACGTTGTTCGGTCTGGTGCTGGCGATTGGCATTGTCGTCGACGACGCGATTGTCATTGTGGAAAACGCGGCGCATCACATCGAGCGCGGGTTGAAGCCCAAGCCGGCGACCATCCGCGCGATGAGCGAGGTGCTGGGCCCCATCATTGGGATCACGCTGGTATTGATGTCCGTGTTTCTGCCCAGCGCATTCTTGGGCGGCATCACCGGGCAGCTTTACCGCCAGTTCGCACTCACTATTGCCGCCACCGCAATCATCAGCGCCATTAACGCGCTGACGTTGAAGCCTGCGCAGTGTGCGCTGTGGCTGCGGCCGCCCAAAGCGCGTAAGAACCTGTTCTTTCGCGCGTTCAACGTTGTGTACGGGCTGGTGGAGCGCGCGTATGCGGCCGTTGTACGGCGGCTCGTGCGGCACAGCGTGCTGGGAATGCTGCTCTTTGCGGGGCTGATCACCGCTACATTTTATTGGTACACGCGCGTGCCGACCGGCTTTTTGCCGACGGAGGACCAGGGATACGTCATGATCAGCGTGCAACTGCCCGACGCCGCTTCGCAAGACCGAACTCGCGCGGTCATGAAACGCATCGATAAGGTGCTGATCGAGACACCGGGCGTCAACGATTGGTTCACCATCGGCGGGCTCTCGCTGTTGGACCAAAGCAGCGCGCCCAACTCGGGCACCGTGTTTGTCATGTTCCGCGCGTGGGACGAGCGGCTCAAAGCAGGGCTGACACTTGACGCGCTGCTGGGGCGGCTGCGCGGCGAGTTCGGGAAGATTCAGGACGGACTCGTGCTTCCCATCGTGCCGCCCGCCATTCGCGGATTGGGAGTTCGCGGCGGATTTCAATTGCAGCTTGAAGATCTCAACGACGTCGGACTGGTCGAGCTGCAGCAGGTGACGCAAGACGTTTTGGAAGCGGCCCGCGCTCAATCCGGCCTGGTCGCAGTGAATTCGACCTTTCGGCCGGGCGTTCCGCAGTTGTTCGTGGACGTCGATCGCGTGAAGGTCAAATCCCTCGACGTTCCGCTGGATAATGTGTTCCTCACGCTGCAATCCTATCTCGGCTCGGCTTACATCAACGACTTCAACAAGTTCGGCCGCACGTACCAGGTGCGCGTGCAAGCCGACCAGCGGTTCCGCGCTCAACCGCGCGATATCGAAAGACTCGAAGTCCGCAACCGTCGCGGCGAGATGATACCGCTGTCGAGCCTGGCGACCGTTCAGAAGTCGTTTGGCCCGCAGATCATCAACCGCTACAACTTGCATCCGACGGCAACAGTTACGGGCGAGCCGGCACCCGGTTACAGTTCCGGGCAATCGCTCGACCTGGTGGAGCAGATTGTCGCCAGCAAGCTGCCTCGGTCGATCGGCTACAACTGGACCGCGATGGCCTACCAGGAGAAGCGCGTCGGCGGGCAGGCGGTGTATGTGTTTGGAATGGCCGTCCTGCTCGTCTACCTCGTTTTGGCGGCACAGTACGAAAGCTGGTTTGCGCCGGCGGCGGTGATTCTCGTCGTGCCGCTGGGACTGCTGGGGTCGATCGCCGCCGTGGCAATCCGCGGAATGGACAATAACCTTTACACGCAAATCGGCGTCGTGCTGATCATCGCGCTGGCGAGCAAAAACGCAATTCTAATCGTCGAGTTCGCGCGCCACATTCGTGCGCAGGGAAGGACAATCCATGAGGCGGCAGCCGAGGCGGCACGCACCCGGTTTCGTCCGATATTGATGACGTCGTTTGCATTCATATTGGGAGTGCTGCCGCTCGTTTTCGCGAACGGGGCCGGCGCCGCGGGACAGCAGGCCCTGGGCACCGCGGTCTGCGGGGGGATGCTGGCATCGACCGTTCTGGCGGTGTTTTTCGTGCCGGTCTTTTTCGTCGTCTTCCAATCGCTCGATGAGCGCTGGTCCGGTCGGAAGGCCAAAGACGACGACACCCGTGATACCGCTCACGACCAAGCCGACCGGCATGGTGCTGATGGAGCGGGCGCCCGGCTCGAGACAGCCGGCCCCGTGCGGGAGTAGATCGCCCGCTGCTTGCCAATTGCCGTTGCCGCAGACACAATGCCGTTTCGTTTCGTGTCGCGTCGCCTTCCGCCATCCGCTTGCAATATTCGAGAGGTCTCATGTCCGCAGAGCCGCTCATAGCCGTCTTCGTCGATTTCGAAAATGTGGCGATTGGTGTTCGCGACATGCAGGCGGGGAGGTTTCAAATTCAGTTTGTGCTGAAACGGCTGCTGGAAAAAGGCCGCATCGTTTACAAGCGGGCCTATTGCGACTGGAGCCACTACAAAGACGAGGTCCGCGAGTTCCACGGCCAGGGCATCGAGCTCATTGACATTCCGCAGAGCAAGGTGAGCGGCAAGAATAGCGCCGACATTCGCATGGTGGTCGACGCCCTCGACCTGTGCTACTCGAAGCAGCACATCGACGTGTTCGCCCTCATTTCGGGCGACAGCGACTTCTCGCCGTTGGTTTCGAAGCTCAAGGAGAATAATCGGCGCGTCATCGGTTGCGGCGTCAAATCGAGCACGTCGGACCTGCTCATCGCCAACTGCGACGAATTTATTTACTACGACGACCTGATCCGCGCGGCCAAGAAAACGCAAACCATCAAGAAGCGAAAGCCCAGGGAGGAGAAGGGCGGCGACAAAAAGGAAGACAAAAAGCAGGAAGGGTACGACCGGGTGCTCGAGGTCATGGACTCGCTGGAGCAGGATTACGACCCGCTTTGGGGTTCGATGCTCAAACAGGCCCTCCGGCGCGTGCATCCCGGCTTCAACGAGGGCTATTACGGCTACGACAGCTTTTCGGACTTGCTGGAAGACATGAAGGCCGAGGGGGTCATCGACCTCGAATACGACGACAGCCGCGGCAACTACAAAGTCCGCCGCAAGAAGGCATGATCGTTGACCGCAGAGTCATAGAGGTCGGGAGTAGAGGAAAGAAATACATCCACAGATTTCGCAGATTCCGCAGATAAGACCAGATTTATTTACGGAATGCCCAAAGCAACGCCAACAGGTTTCCGGATTTTTCATTTTTGAATTCAATCTGTGAAATCTGCGAAATCTGCGGATGAATTCATTCCCCCGTGACATCGATGTGATCTCACGTGACGCGAGATTGCGACGCTCTGCGGCCGCCTTCGGCCCCCGTCGCTCGAGACTGGAGCGGAACTTCCGGCAAGATCTGCCGTAGCGGGGCCGCTTTGCGTCGCGCCGACCAAATGCGGTGTGGTTTCCGGCATGAGTCGTGCCAGGGCTGTGTGCGTCAACACTCGACGCGGGTGAAGACAGACATCCGAGACGAGGGTTTCGGCTGCCCGGAACGAGACCCGTGCCACGACCCGCGCGTCACAAGGAAGCCGCCCATGTCACTCAGAGTTTCTTCGACACTTGCCATCATGCTCGCTTACGTCGGAGTGAGCACGTCGACCGCCAATGCGAACCCAATGCGACACATCGACGAGGTCGCCCTTGCCATGCGCAGCGACGCCGCGATGACACTCAGCGAGATCCGTTATCACTACCGCGGCTCGGTGGAATACCAGCACCTCTACAACGACGCCTTCGAGGTGTACCGGCTGGCCGGCCACGTCCACGAGTTGGCCCATCACGCCGATTCCATCGACCATATTCGTGTCGACGCAGTCAAGCTCGATGAACTGCTGCATCACCTGAACGACGTGATCTGCCAGGTCAATCCCGTGCAGCCCGGTTTTGGATACGGCCATGCAGCCGCATACGATCACGGCTATGGATACGGATACGGGGTTCCCGCGGTTGGTTATGCCTATCGCTCGAACCGGCTGAACGAGCTGGTCGCGTCGATGTCGGAGAGTTTGAATCACTTACTGACCGATATTGACGGCGGGCCGAGTCCGGCGGTGGTTCCCGTCGCCCCCGTGTTTCCGGTTGTTCCCGCCCCGTCGGCCGGTCCCGTCTATCGGACGCCCGGCAGCAGCGCACGGTTCGAGTTTGGCAAAGGAAAGAATCGCTTCGCGATCACGCTGGGACGTTAACTGAGCCGCTTGAATTTGCAGAGGGTGCGCCGGCCGGCGCACCCTCTTTGCGTTTAGCGGTTCCGCTTGGCGGCGTCTTGGTTTATATTGCCGCCGAGAATCAGCAAATCCGACGATAGGAGAATCGCATGAGCTGGATAGCGGACCCGACGATTTGGATTGCATTTGTCACGTTGACGGTGCTGGAGATCGTGTTGGGAATTGACAACATCGTTTTCATCTCCGTCCTGGCCGGCAAGCTTCCGGCCGATCAGCAGGGAAAAGCCCGCACGCTGGGTCTTTCGCTGGCGATGATTACCCGCGTGCTGCTGCTGCTGACTCTCGCGTGGATCATCCGCCTGGAAACACCGCTGTTCAGCGTGTTCGAAAAGGAGATCTCCGGCAAGGATCTCATTCTCATCGGGGGGGGATTGTTCCTGCTCGGCAAAAGCACGCGCGAAATCCATCACAAGCTGGAAGGCGAGGACCGCACGAAACTGCACGCGCACCCCAGCTTCGCCAGCGTGATCGTCCAGATTCTGTTGTT
>JBBDVZ010000036.1:0-11713 GCA_040903115.1 Planctomycetaceae bacterium | reverse complement strand
CTCGACTGAGCTCGCCGAAGTCTCCCAACCTCTCCCCTGAGGGGAGAGGGGTTTGCTGTCTAGTGATAGAACCCCGTCGGGCACGACCGAGTACTGTTGGATACCCATTTAATCGAGTCGCGGCTTCAATTCCCACGCCGAATCCTCGACGGATCATCGCTCAAAATCAACCTGGCGGCTATGTCGGTCAAGTGCGTCTCGCTCACGCAAACTTGCCGGGGTGCCGGGCGTCTTGACAGCGTCGGGAAAGGCCGAGTATTGTCATCAATATCTCTTGATGCGTTCGGGGATCGTAAACCGTCCCTTGCAAACAGGGGGTGCCATGCCCACCGCTTTGGGTGGGCATGCCTTAGGACATGGCCACGCAGAGCCGTGGCCATGGCACCCAGCGGTTTTTGGCAACGGGTAGTCGTTCGATTGTTCGCGGATTTGCGGCTTCCGGGGAAGTGGCTGATGACGCGCCGCGTCGCCCTATTTCTACTTTGCGCCGGCCTGTGCCTGGGCGTCACGAACGATTTACCCGCCGAATTGCGGGTCACGCCCGAGCGTGTCGTCCTGGAACGCCCCGAAGCGGCCCAACAACTGCTCGTAACCGGAACATCGCCCGACGGTCGAGCCGTCGACTTGACCCGCACGGTCAAGTTCGAAATTGGCGACCCGCGCGTCGCGGCTATCGGCAAAAACGGGGCGGTTGAGCCGCGTGGCGAAGGACGGACCGAGCTGCTCATTCGACACAACGACGAATTGCTCCGAATACCCGTCGAAGTTCAGGGCCTCTTGCATCCGCCGGCGATTTCATTCGAGCACGAAATCATCCCGCTGCTGACGCGAGCCGGCTGCAATGCGGGGAGTTGTCACGGGAAGGCAGAGGGGCAGGCGGGTTTCAAGCTGAGCGTTTTCGGGTCCGACGCCCCCACCGATTACGAGGCGCTCACTCGCGAGGGACGGCGACGAAGAATGTTCTCGGCCGCGCCCGTTCAGAGCCTCTTCCTGCAAAAGGCGACGTCGCAAATTCCGCACGGCGGGGGCAGAAAGATCGAAGTCGGCAGCCTGCCGTATCAGCGGCTGTTGCGCTGGGCGGCGGAGGGAGCCGGTTATGCCGGCCGTCAGGCGCCGCTGGCGTCAATGACAATCGAACCTGCGGATCGAATTCTGTTTCCTGGCGAGAGCCAGCAGGTGCGAGTGACCGCCATTGACGCCGAAGGTCGACCGCGTTGCGTGACGGCCGAGGCCGAGTTCCATTCGAATGCCGACTTGATCGCGCACGTCGACCGCGATGGTCTCATTCATGCGGGAGACGTGCCTGGCGAGGCGGCCATCCTGGTCCGCTACATGGGGGCATCGGCCGTTTGCCGCGTGACGCTGCCTCGGCCGAACGTCGAGTTCGCCCGGCCTCCGGAGGCGAACTTCATCGATCACCTCGTGTGGGACAAGCTGAAGCGATTGGGCATCCCGCCCAGCCCGCCGGCCGGCGACGCCGAGTTCGCGCGCCGAGTCTATCTCGACACGATCGGCACGCTGCCGACCTCCGACGAAACGCGCGCCTTTTTGCTCGACAACCAGCCCGACAAGCGACAGCGACTGATATCGCAGCTCCTGGCGCGCGACGAATATGCCGATTACTGGGCGATGCGCTGGTCGGATTTGTTGCGCGTCGATCGCGACAAGATTTCTCCAGCCGGTTCGGTGGCGATCACGCGCTGGCTTCGTGAGCAGTTCGCCCGGAACCGTCCGTATGACGAGTTCGTGCGCGATTTGATCACCGCCCAAGGCGATACGTTCGAAGTCGGGCCGGCCTCGTTCTACAAGGTGCTCGACTCGCCCGAGGCGATGGCCCGCTCGGTGAGCCAGTTGCTGCTGGGAGTTCGCATCGAGTGCGCACAGTGTCACCATCATCCCGCGGAGAAGTGGGGACAGGACGACTATTACGCACTGGCCGGCTTTTTTACGGGCGTGAAGGGCAAGGGGCTTCCCAACGGGAACCAGTCGATCGTTTCGCTCGGCGGGTCTGACCTGAATCATCCGCGCACCGGCAAGCCTGTGCCGGCTCGCGCGCTCGGTGCAGCGCCGGCGATGTTCGCAGAAGGCGCCGATCGCCGCCAGGTGTTGGCCGATTGGATGACCGGCCCCGACAATCCGTATTTCGCACGCGCGATCGTCAATCGATTGTGGTCGCATTATTTCGGGCGTGGATTGTTCGAGCCGATCGACGACCTGCGCGCTACCAATCCCGCGACCAACGAACCGTTGCTCGATGCGCTTGCGCAACATCTCCGGGAAGTCGATTACGATTTGAAGGCGTTCACGACGACGATCCTAACTTCGCGCGTCTATCAACTTTCTTCGCAGAGCGCGCCGGGCAATGCCGACGATCAGCAGAATTTCTCGCACGCCATTCACAAGCCGCTGCCCGCCGAGGTGCTGCTGGATGCCATCAGCCAGTCGACCGGTGTGCCGGAGAAGTTCGTGGGCTGGCCGCTGGGCTATCGCGCGGTTCAAATTTGGGACAACCGCATGCCGTCGTATTTCTTCCGCATTTTCGGCCGGCCGGTGCGCGCAACCGTGTGTCAGTGCGAGCGCAGCGACGAGCCGAGCATCGCGCAAGCACTGCACCTGATGAACTCGCCGGAGATTCAAGACAAGATTCAAGCCGACTCGGGCCGCGCCGCACAACTGGCGGCGTCCGATCGTGCGCCCGAAGTGGTCATCGACGATTTGATGTTGGCGACTCTGTCTCGCTTCCCCACTCCCGCAGAAAGATCGCTGTTTCTCGCTGAGTTTAAGCTTGGCGACCGGCGACGCGCGGCCGAAGACCTGCTTTGGACATTGTTGAACTCGAAGGACTTCTTGTACAATCACTAGCAAGCCCACGGAACGCCTTCCGTGGGTCTCGGGAGTTCGCCGATGCCGCGACAAAGCCGAAAAGGAGCTGTGCGTTACTGCGACGGCATCAGCCGTCGTCGTGCGCTGCGGATCGGCGCCACGGGGCTCCTCGGCGGGCTGACGCTGCCACGACTGCTGCAACTTCAGGCCGAGGCCGCGACCGACACAGCGCCCATCGCGAAGGCTTGCATCTTTTTGTTTCTCGAGGGCGGCCCGAGCACGATCGACATGTGGGACCTCAAGCCGGAGGCACCACCGGAAATTCGCGGACCGTATCAGCAGATTGCCACGTCGGTGCCGGGAACGTTTGTCGGCGAGCATCAGCCGCGATGCGCAAAGATCGCCGACAAGTTCACCATCCTGCGCAGCCACAGCCACACGGACAACGGTCATTCGACCGGCTACCACTACGTGTTCACCGGGTACAAGGCCGATTTTGCGGACGGTGAAACGCGGATTCCCAGCAACGTGCTTTACCCTTCGCTGGGTTCGATCGTCGCGCGCGAGCTTGGGGCGCGGGGGACGATTCCGCCTTACGTGAATTTGCCCAACGCAATGGGGGCGGGCGGTCCTGGATTTTACGGAGCCGAGTACGCGCCGTTTGTCATCGAGTCGGACCCCGTTCAACCCGACTTCGAAGTCAAAGATGTCCGCGTCGCCAAATCAGCCGCCCACGACCGGCTGCGCGCGCGGCAAAACCTGCTCTCGCGGTTCGAGCGGATGCAAGGGCACGTGGCCGAGACGAGCCGCCCGGCCGTCATGTCGACTTATTACGAGAAGGCGTACGACCTCATTTCGTCGCCCGCTGCGAAAAAGGCCTTCGACATCGCTTCCGAGCCCGAAGCCCTCCGGGCGGAATACGGCTTCACGTCGCTGGGGCAAAGTGCGCTATTGGCGCGGCGGCTGGTTGAAGCCGGCTGCCGATTTATCGGCATCGATCACGGCAGTTGGGACACGCACTTCGACTGTTTTCCGAGCCAGGAAAAGGACCTGTTCCCGCATGCCGACCGCGCATTCAGCGCGCTCATCAACGATCTTGGACAGCGGGGCATGCTGGACTCTACGCTGGTGGTGATGATGGGTGAAATGGGCCGCACACCGCGCATCAATGGCCGAGCCGGGCGCGACCACTGGTCGATGGCACAAAGCGTGTTGCTGGCAGGCGGAGGCATCAAGCCCGGACAAGTCGTCGGAGCAACCGACCAGCACGCGTCGGCGCCAATCACCGAGCCGGTCGGCGTCGGCGACCTGTTGCGGACCCTGTTCAGCCTGTTGGGCATCGACAGCACCAAAACGTACTACACGCCGCTGGGTCGCCCGGTGCCCATCGTCAAAGAGGGACGGTTGGTGCGCGAATTGATATAGTGGCGGCCAGCAGATGAAGTACGAAGCACGAATGACGAAGGAAATCCGAAGCACGAAGCACTAAACGGATCGCGACCCGGCATTCGTCATTAGGGCTTCGTGCTTAGAGCTTCCTTCGTCATTCGTGCTTCGGATTTCCTTCGTCATTCGTGCCAATTCGCGCAATTCGTGGGCGGTCCTCATGCCTCAGAAGAATTCTCGACGCGCCTGCCTGGTATTTGCCCTTCCGTTTCTTCTGCTGAATTCCGCACTCGCACAGAAGGCGCCAGACCCCGAAATCGGATACATCTTTCCGCCGGGCGGCAAAGCGGGAACGACCGTCGATGTGCGGCTGGGCGCGGTCGACTGGACGCCCGACACGCAGATCCTTGTGCTCGATCCGCGGGTGCGCATCGAGCCGCAGGGATCGCTCGGCCCGCTGCTGCTGCCGGAGCCGCCGTATTTCGTCGGCACGAAGGCCTATAATCCGCCGCCTTTGCCGCGCGAGCTGGCCGCCAAGGTGGTCATTCCCGCCGACATGCCCCAGGGCCCCGTTCGCTGGCAAGTCGCCAACGCCAACGGCACGAGCCAAACCGGCATCTTTGTCGTCGGTGACGGAGCCGAGGTCATCGAGAGTGACGAACAGTCAAAACCGCAAAGGCTCGATGCCATTCCGATCACGGTTTCGGGCCGCCTGTGCCGCAACGAAGAAGTCGACCGTTACCGATTTCGCGCCCTCGCCGACGGACCGGTGACATGCACGCTGGCAGCGCGTCGCCTCGGCTCGCCCATGAACGGTGTGCTGGAGGTGCGCGACGCTGGCAACCATTTGGTCGCCGAGGCCGTGGACACGCGCGGTCACGACATTCGGCTTACGTTTGCTGGGCGGGCTCAGCAGGAGTACACGCTGTCGCTGCGAGAGCTGGATTTTCGCGGGCATCAATCGTTCGTCTATCGCCTGAACGTTTCGCCCAGCCCGCAAGTGGTCGCTGCAATTCCCGCGGCAGGCCGTCGCGGCGAGACACGGTCGATTGAATTTGTTGGAATCGGTATTGCAACAGGCGCCACCCAACTCGAATCGGTCACCCGCGAAGTCGCATTCCCCGACGACAAACCTGCGACCAAGCTCGACTATCGCCTGGAAACGCCGCACGGTGTCGCCGCCCCGTTTCCGCTGCTATTGAGCGATCTGCCCGAACAGGTCGAAGCGCCCCGCTCGGATGCTAGTCCCGCCTTGCTGGAACTCCCCGCAGCGGTCACCGGATTTCTTGATCGGCGGTACGGAACCGATCGGTATCGGTTTGCCGCCAAGAAGAACGACGTATGGCAAATTGACGTTGAGTCGGCCGTCGTCGGCTCGCCGCTCGACGTGACCGCAACGGTTTATGGTCCCGATGGAAAACAACTGGCAACCAACGACGATGCCCCCGGAACGACGGACGCCGCCTTGTCGTTCACCGCACCGGACGACGGCCTGTACGACGTTGCCGTGGGCGACGTCTCCGGCGCGAGCGGCTCACGCGCCGCGATCTATCGATTGGCGATTCGCCGCCCCATCGCCGACTTTCACCTGGAGGTGCCACAACGGATCAGCGTACTAATCGGCGAGAAAGCCGAGCTTGCCATTAAGGCCGTTCGCGAAGGCGGCTTCAACGAGCCGATTGCGATTTCCATGGCCGGCTTGCCGACCGGCATCGCCGCGACCGGTGATTTGATGATTCCCGCGGGAAGCGGCGAGCTGAAAGTTGTGCTGCAATCCGCAGCCGATTCCCCCGCGACCGCCTCGCTGGTGAACGTGACCGGAACCGCGCGCACAGGCGACCAGGATTTGCGGCGCGTCGCCCGGGCGCAGGCTGCCGGCAATCTTGCGCCTCAGTCGGCCAACGACAACGCGGTCGAACAGGTACTGATTGCATCGACCATGAAGCCTCGCACGCGCATCTGGCCCGTGGAATCGGACGAGCGGACCGTGCATCGTGGCAGCACGCATCCCGCGGAAATCGGCGTCGAGCGGCTCGAAGGCTTCGATGGCGATGTGCTGATCCAGATGGAATCGAAGCAGGGGCCCAAGTTTCGGCAAGGCCTGACCGGTCCCGATGTCGTGCTGCCGCGGGGGCGCAATCGTCTTTTCTATCCCTGCTTCGTCCCCGAAATGGCCGAAACGCTCGACGCCTACCGCATGTCGATGGTGGCGGTGACGCGAGTGCCCGATCCGCGCGGCAACGTCCGCTACTTGCTCAGCAAGATGTCCGGCGATACCAGCGTGGGCATTACCGTCGAGGGAGGCTTGCTCAAGATTGCCGGTCCGGGCGAACGCCTCCAAGCAAAAGCCGACAAGCCGCTCGACGTTCCCATCAGCATCTCGCGCTCGCCGAGGCTGACTGGACCCGTGCATCTCGAGTTGAAGGTGCCCGAGGCATTGATGGGCACCGTCGATGCGCCGGCGATCGACGTTCCAGCCGGCCAAACCGAAGCGACATTGCGCTTAGATACGACGCATACCACGGAACTCCGCGGCTCTCAAAAGCTCGTCGTCCGCGCGGTCGTGCTCGAGCCGGGCAATCTTCCAAATCTCGAAGAGACGGCAGGCTGCACGCCGATGAACCGAGAAATGCTCGATTTTCTGAAGGCGGGATATCTGCCGGTGCTCGCCGAAACGACGATTACGATCGAGTTTTAACAATCGGCGCCAAACTCACGTAAAGCACGAAGCACGAATGACGAAATAAGGCCCAAAGCACGAAGCACGAAAAAACTGGATCGATTCATGAGACGCGGGGTTCAACCCCGCGGTCTTTTTTGCGTGCGAAAGGGCAAAGGCCGAAGACCGGCGGGATCAACCCGCCGGCTCGATGCTTCGTGCTTTGGATTTCCTTCGACATTCGTGCTTCGTGCTTCCCGTCAGTCGGCCATCACGCAGCGGTTCTGCGACCATTGCCTTAACTCGTCGATGCGCTCGGCCATCACCACGGCCAGCGGCCGCGTCTTGGCAATTTCATCCAGAATGTGCCGGTCCGCCAGTTCGGTTTTCTGATTGAACGCGGCAAACAGTCCCGAGACGACCGCCTGCTCGAGTTCGGAACCGGTAAAGCCGTCGGCGGCTTGAGCTAGCGCCCGCAGGTCGAACTGCTTGGGATCGCGCTTTCTGCGGCGCAGATGAATGGCAAGGATCCCTTCGCGAGCCGCGACGCTTGGCAGGTCGATGAAGAAAATCTCATCGAACCGGCCCTTGCGCATCAATTCGGGCGGCAAGGCGGAAATGTCGTTGGCAGTCGCGATGATGAAAATCGGCTGGCGATGATCCTGCATCCACGACAGTAAAGTTCCAAACATTCGTTTCGACAATCCGCCATCGGCCGACGACGCGGTCGCTGACGCGAATGCCTTTTCGATCTCATCGATCCACAGCACAACGGGCGCCATGGCTTCCGCCTGCGCAAGGGCCTGCCGAAGCTGGCTTTCACTTTCGCCGATGAATTTTTGAAACAACATCCCGGGATCGAGCCGCAGCAGGGGCATGCACCAGTCGGCGGCCACGACCTTCGCGCACAGGCTTTTGCCGCAACCCGGCACGCCCAGCATCAAAATTCCGCGCGGCGAGTCGATACCGAACTCGCGGGCGTGGCGCGTGAACCCGCCGCGACGTTGAGCCAGCCATGCTTTCAGATTGTCGAGTCCGCCGATGTCGTCGGAGTTGACGTCGGCGGCGATGGATTCGAGGCAACCGGTCGAACCCAGCAGCGTCCGCTTCGCCTCGATGATGCGTGGCAGGTCGTTGGCATTCAGCGCGAAGTCGTCGTAGACGGCGGAGGCGACGACCCGCTCGACGTCGTGACAACTGAGGCCGCGCAGGGCCTGCACAAGCTGCTCCATCTCGCGCTTGGTGATGCTCGAGGTGATTTTAATGGCGCTTTTGTCGCGGATGCGCTTAAAAGTCTCGCGAACCGCATCCTCCAGCTCTTCCAGTGTGGGCCAGCCGATTTCATAACGCAGGGTGAAGCGTTTGATTTCATCGGGAAGCGGCAGCGCGTCGACCAGAATGATGGTCGCCTGCGACTGTCCACAGGTTTCGATCAGATCGCGCAGGGTGCGGTGCACCAGTGCGTCTTTGCAATGCGGACCCAAATCCTTGAACAGGTAAATCGCGCATTGTCGTACGTCGCGAATGTGCAAGAGCGCGGGCGAGACCTTGCCGGCGGGAACCACCGTGCGTCCCGGCTCATCGCCGCCCATCTCGCGCAAACCGTTCGTCATCGACCACTCGAACAACGGTCGTGCGAGCTCGGCTGCAGCGGTCCGTACCAGGTCGACGACTCGAGATTCGTCTGTCGACTCGATCGCAATAATGGGATTGCCCGACCGAATCAGGAGTTGAAAGTTATCGGCCATTTGCACTCACCCCCAAGCCGCGTTGCCACGAGAAAATGGCAGGAACTTCGATGCAGTTGTCGCCAACCAAAAGTGGCCGAATTGCAAAAAACGCCGGCGCTTCAGGTTTTTTTACATCACAGCAAACGCTCTCGGCGGTTCCACGGTTCACGAATTTTACGGACTTTGTCAGTGTTTGTCAGCCGCCGTGTCACATCTGTGCCGCTAACCTTTCGTTTCTTTTTCTGCTGCGCAGATTTTTGACCGAATACACGAGCAGAACGTGCAATTTCACCGCCGAGGCGAAGAGGCCGCGGAAAACAAGAAAACGAATGAGACCACGGATGCCACCGATTCACACGGATTTTGAACTGGCATTGAACGCCGCGGACGAGGCGCGGGAATGAAGTGGATTCGAGCGCGAAACATTTCCTCTAAGGCAGTTTTCAAAACTCCCCTCCCTTCCAGGGAGGGGTTGGGGGACTTCGGCGAGCTCAGTCGAGTCGAGGGTCGAGACGCTCGAAGTTTTCACCCCTCTTCCAACCTCCCCCCTCAAGGGGTGAGAAGTTTTGAAATGGCCTCTAAGGAATTCAGGAAGGGAGGAATTCTTGAGATGCCTTTCTCCTGCATTCCTGGCTTGCATCTCGTTCCCTAGCTCTGCTTGGGAACGAACTTTCGCGAAGCTCTGCTTCGCTTCCACTGTGCACTCGAAGCGGAGCTCGGGAACCAGACAACTTTGAATGATTCCCTCTCCTGGTTTCGTGGAGTCCTCATAAAAACTAATCGGCGTAATCTGACTTCGACGAGCTCCCTTCGGGTCTGAGCCTCAGGGTCGAAGACAGTCGAGGCGCGAAATCTGTGGATGCCTTCTTTTTCCTGGTTTGCTCATCCGTGCCGATCCGTGCTCATCGGTGGTCCTCTTTTGAACGCCCTGGGTTCCGATTGCCGCACAATAGCCGTCGCCCTGAAAGGGCAAAACCGAATCGCACCGAATTCCGCAAGACGTCGAATCGTGTTTTGGAATTCGTTTCATTTCTGAATGACCGGACACCGTCGCAGCACGCGCTCGAAAGAATTCGATTGCTCCTACCGGCACACGTCTCGGCCCCGACGGGGTCGGGGAATGTAGCCACGGGTGAAGCGCAGCCCGCCGCAAGGCGGGCGCAGCGCAACCCGTGGAACGAATTTTCAATCGAGACACCCGTCCCGAAGGGTCGGAGGAAGTGCGCGAACACGTGACGGAGTGAAGAATTCCTTCGCCCCATCAGGGCGAGAGAAAAACAAGAGACACTATTCCCGTCGAGGCGGTCCTCTGTGGCATGCGGCTGGTGCAACGAGTGTGAACATCTCACACTCTTCGCGCGCGTTACCGGGTCGCAACAATCACCGCAGTTCGTCCGCTGATGCATCGCGGTCTGGGTCGAATGGCGTTGGTTGCTGCTCGGGACGTGTGTCGTCGTCCTCAAACAAACCGGTAAAAAGATCGCGCTCGACGCGAAGTGACTTCCGCCATGCCGCTGGCACGTCGAGCGCCCCGGCCGCCCGGAGCTCATCGGCGGAAATCAAGTGTTGGTCCTCCACAGATCGCCTCCAGGAGTTTTGCTTGGGCTGGTTCCATCTCCACGAGCAACGCCAGCACATGCAGGACATCGGTCAAGGCGGCAACGCCTGACCATTCGGGATCACGCAATCATACTTCGTTCGCGCGGCCATGAGCAGCCTGAAGGGCTGCAACAAGATAGCCCAGGGCAACGCCCTGCGGGGCGGGTTCCGATTGCCGCACAAAAGCCATCGCCCTGAAAGGGCAAAACCGAATCGCACCGAATTCCGCAAGCCGCCGAATCGCGTACGGAGAATAGGGCATTGCACCATTCTAGGAGTTTGCGGAACAACGAACTCCCAAACAACTGGCTCTTTTACGCTTCCTTTCATCCTGTGGGCAAAAGCACGATGAGATGATGGCAAGTAAAATCAGTCGGAAAGCCGCGGCAGTTTTCCGATCTACGCTGGTGCTGTGACATGTGGTGGCTCCATTTCTTCAAGGCCGGCAACAGTACCAACGTGCAAGTTAGGGCGGTTGCCACCGATTTGAGCGCTGTATCAACGTTTCCACTTCGCAAATAGCCCAGCATCGCTCCGTGACTGGAAAACGGTGCATATCGACACTCAAGAAAATTGTCGGTAATTTCCTTAACGTACTCCGCTACTGCCTTGTCTGTATTGAGAACTTTTGCTTCGATAGGCAGGCTTGCTCGTGGATTCGCACGAAGAAAAAATGCAAGGTCTGGCGCCTTGGGCGCTGCAGATGGCTTGGATCGACCTTGATCCTCGAAAGGATGATGCTCAAAGTAAAATGGAGGTCGGTCGGTCATCGCATCGCGGATACGCTGTGCGATGAACTGATTCAGGCCACGCTCCAGGTTCTCTAAGTCTTGTGTCAAATCGATTCGCAGTTCTTGGGCGAAGCACTTTGTCCCTTCCCACACGTATCCCATGAGCACTGTAATCGCATCTTCTCGCCACGACTGTATGCTCGCGGCAAAATCGTCCGGCACCGGGTATGCCGCCTCGATCGGGGATAGCCGGCGATGCCTCATCGATCCTTCCTCTTGAAAATCGATGGTTGCATCAGGTCGGCACTAATGTCGTCCGCGTCGCGCATCGCACTTGATCGCGTCCAGTATCGCTCTTCATGAGGCTTGATTAGGTACGCTGTGGGGATCACCGTTCCGTCGCTTCGCTTTTCGGAGATATAGACTCTGAGACTTCGACGGTAAAAAATGTTTCCTGCGGCGCCCCTTTCGGACAAGCTAAGAACGAGCTTTCTTGCGTGTTCAATGGACAACTCTTGCACGTCGCGTTCATGGCCACCTTCCGCAAGCCGGATTGCCACGATGCAGAAGGGCAGACTCTTTTCAGACGATGAAGTGTAGATCACTGACGAGATTGGCTTGTTATCTCCAAAACCGGATTTGAGAGTCCCGATCAACCAATCGCAATACGTCGATAGCCTACCTTCTCGTTCCGAGTGCCTTATTGGCTTTCGTCCGGCCGAATGGCGTCCTGGGGTGCTTCAGGTTTCCTGGACAGTCCAGTGTCTTATTTTCGGGGGGCCTGT
>JBBDVZ010000035.1:0-11743 GCA_040903115.1 Planctomycetaceae bacterium | reverse complement strand
GCGGAGCCGTCGGCCCGATTCGCGACCTGGTCGGCGGTAAAAACGTTGCCGTCGAGAATATCGAAACCGTGCACAAACAGCAGTCCGCAGATGCGCGACAGGTCGCCGGGATGATCGATGCCCACTACTGTCACCCGCCAGTCGCCGTTCTCCAAACGTTCTGTTTCGATCTCGACGCTGTTGTCTTCCGAAATGCGATCGAGCAGAGCGGCGTGATGCTGGATTTGCTCGTCGCTGAACGTGGTTGCGTACGACGGCTCCATCTGCCTGCGGTGGGCGGCGAGCCGTTCTTCCGCCGAGGACACCGTGCGGACGTCGCGGCGCCCCTCGCCGCCGATCTGCCTGTCGAAAATCGTGCGAATGGCCGTACAGTGCCGGCGATAATGCTGGAGGAACAGTTCGCTGTCGGGAAAATCGAGCCGACGCGCCAGGTACGCGAGCTCGCGCGGATCGTCGGGCAGCGCATGGATCTGCTTATGATGCATGAGTTGCAACGAGTGCTCGATCGTGCGCAGAAAAACGTAGCCGGTCGACAACTCGCGGAACTCGTCGGCTTGCAGGAATCCGAACTCGGCAAGCCGCACGAGGCCGTCGAGCGTGTTGAAGCTGCGCACGTCGGGAAACTCGCCGCCATAGGCCAGTTGCATCCCCTGCACAACGAACTCGACGTCGCGGATCGAGCCTTCGCCCGACTTCACCTGGCCCCACTTGCGGCCCTGCCGTTCGAGCTCGGCCTCGATGCGGCCTTTCATCTCGCGAATACTTTGGCGGATCATGTCGATGGGAGTGGAAAATATCAAGGGCTGGGCGCGCTTCAGGAACTTCAGCCCGATGTCGGCGTTGCCGGCGATGACGCGAGCCTTCAACAGCGCCTGTCTTTCCCAATTCTGGCCGTGCTGCTTGAGGTAATTGATGTGCGCGTCGACGGAGTTCACCAGCGATCCCGATCGCCCCCACGGACGCAGCCGCATGTCGACGCGGTACAAGAATCCCTCGCCTGTTGAATCCATCAGCGCCCGGATCAGTCGCTGGCCCAGCGTCCAATACTTCGTGGCATCGGCGTCGGCGAGAAAGACCAGGTCGATGTCGGAGCTATAGTTGAGCTCCTCGCCGCCGAGCTTGCCGAAGGCAATGACGGCGAACTTGTCGGTCGGAAGCTTGAGATCGTCGGACACGAGCGAAAGGCAGCATTGCACCAGACTGTCGGCCAGCAGCGCGAGTTGCACCGTCACCGACTTCAAGTCAAACAGCCGAAACGAGTCGCAGGCCCCGATCCGCAGCAGTTCCCAGCGTTGAAATCGGCGCAGCGCATCAAGTTTTTCTGACGTTTCTTTCAGGCCCGCGACGGCTTCGTGCGCCTCCTCGAAAAACTGTTGCCGGCTCTTGAACTCCGCGAGCCGCTTGTGCTTGGTGAGCTGTTCGAGATAGTTCGGGTTTCGCAGCAGGATCTCTGTGAGAAACTGGCTGCCGACGAACAGCTTCACCAGGATTTCGACGGCCCGAGGATTGGTCGCCAGGTAGCGAAACAGCGCGATTCGGTCCGATACGCTTTGCACGTACCGCTCGAAGTTGATAAGCGACCCGTCGGGAGTTGCCGTTTCGGAGAGCGCCGCCAGCAGTGTCGGCAGACATTTGGCCAGCGCGGTTCGAGCGGCGTCAGTATCACAGATGTCGCGCAATCGCCGGTGAGCCGCCGTCCAATCAGCAAACCCGACCGACGTCAGCATCCGCTCGGCGTCGGCTTCGGACGCCGGCTCAGCTTGAATCAGGGTGGTTGTTTCTTCGAACATTTCGATGCGTTGCTGTCGTGCATTTCAGAACTCCTCTCCCCTCAGGGGAGAGGTTGGGAGACTTCGGCAAGCTCAGTCGAGCGAGGGGTGAAGGGTCCAAGCGGTCGAGAGATCCGCAATTGCTTCGAAGCGATCGACGCGTTTACCCTCCCCCAGCCCCTCCCTGTCAGGGAGGGGGATGAATGCACTTGCTCAACGTACTTCCCCACGCCAATCGCTGCAAGGTGCGTCCGGGGCGTTGATTGATGACATGCAGCCGATACAGCGATACGATTATAGTCGGCGTTGACTTCGTTGCCTCCCGTTCCGCACTCCGCACTCCGCGTTCCGAGCTTCCCAACCATGAGCAAAATCAAATACGGACAAATCGGCGTGGGCCACGCTCACGCCAGCAAAATCGCCGCGTACCGCGACTCGGCCGACTTCGAAGTCGTGGGCGTCGTCGAGCCCGATCCCATCCTCCGCAAGCAGGCCGAGACGCAAGTCGCCTATCGCGGCTTGACCTGGATGACGCAGGAACAACTCTTAAACGTCCCGGGATTGCAGGCCGTGGGCGTCGAGACCCGCGTGAAAGATCTCCTCGACACGGCCGAGACGTGCGTGAACGCCGGCATGCACGTTCATGTCGACAAGCCCGCCGGCGAGTCGCTGCCTCAGTTCAAGCGCATCCTCGACGCGGCGGCTCGAAAGCACCTGCTGGTGCAGATGGGATACATGTACCGTTATAGTCCGGCCGTCGTCATGATGCGCGAGTTTTTGAAGAAAGGCTGGCTGGGCGAGCCTTTCGAAGTGCACACGGTGATGAGCAAGGTCGTCGCCCCATCGTCTCGCAAGCAGTTGGCCGCGTTTCCGGGCGGCATCATGTTTGAGCTTGGCTGCCACATCATTGACCTGGTGCATGGCGTATTGGGAACGCCGGAGAAAGTGATCGGCTTTTCCCAGCACGCGTCCGATCAAGAGGATCGTCTTGCCGACAATATGCTGGCGGTGTTCACGTACCCCAAGGCGTTGGCGAGCGTCAAATCGAGCGCGATGGAAGTCGAGGGCTTCGCGCGGCGGCACTTTGTCGTCTGCGGGACCGAAGGGACGTTTCACATCCAGCCCCTCGACGCGCCCTCGGTGCGGTTTGCGCTGTCGAAGCCGCGCGAAAAGTACCCGCAGGGCCATCAAGAGATCACGTTCGGCGACTATCGCCGGTACGCGGGCGACGCGGCCGACATGGTCAGAATCATCCGGGGCGAGAAACCGGCCGACTTTACCTACGAGCACGACTACGAAGTACAAAAGTCGGTGCTGCTGGCCAGCGGGTTGCCGGTGGATGTGTGACGGACGAGGCCCCTGCTGCTGAGTACGCAAACGCCGAATCCGGGCTTATTTCGCGGTCCAAACCAACGGGATAAACCCGCCGGTTCGCCTCTCAAAGCCAGCAAAACCGATACAGTTGGCCGGGAGAGTCAAACGCCTCCGCGGCACGATGAGCATGTCCGCGCGCTTGCCACGCCGATATCAGAAAATGGGTCACATTTTTCGCCAAGGGACTCTATTTTCTTGCCGCCGACACCGGATGAGCTACGTTTCCTGAGTTCCCTCAGTGTACATGTTTCCCCGTCCATGTACGCAAACGCGATTCGAATCACGATAGGAGCGGGGAATTATGACGGCTATCATCGCACAATTGCGCGACGGACGATCGATCGTCCATCTCATCGGTTGGTTCAGCACGTGCCTGGTCATCGCGGGCTGGGGACCGGCGATCGACCCCGCAGTACGTAACGTTTGGGCGTCGTCCGGATTGGTGGGGCTTTCGGCGGCGCTCATTTTGCAAGGCGCCTACAAAGTGACACAGTCACATGCTCGTGAACGGCAACAGGCAACCGCCGAAAAACGCATGCAACGTAACGTCAAAACGCTGGAGAAGCAGGCAGAGACCGCCAAAAGCGTCGAACTGGCGTTGCGCGAGATTATCGAGGACGCCGAGTCGACGAGAACCGCCTCTCATAAAACGAGAGAAGACGCGGGAAAGCCGCTCTATCGCCCGGTGCGAGTGACCCGGGCTGGCGGGCCGTGGTCCAAACCATTCACTACCGGCAACGCTCCGATGACGGCCAAGGTTCGAGACCTCTCGGTTGACGGCATCGGCCTCGAGCACGACCGGCCTATCAAGATGGAAGAGGTGATCTTGGGATTCGACATGAATGACGGGCGTTCCCGCTCATTTCTCGTCGATCTGGTCTGGTGCAGCCTGCGACCCAATGGAAAATATTGGAGCCGTGGAAAGGTTCTGAACCTTCAGGCGTCGAAGACGAGCAACGCCTAGACGACTGTCGGCCGTCATTCGCGACGACGGCCGGTGGGCCGCGGCAGCTTTGTGGTCGCCTTGGCACTGCTCCTCTCAAAGCACTAAGCACGAATGACGAAGGAAATCCGAAGCACGAAGCACTAATGAAATCTTGCCGACTCGCATCGTTTCGGGCTTCGTGCTTTGGGCCTTCTTTCGACATTCGTGCTTCGTGCTTAACCTTGGGCGAGCCCGCCCAGAAACATTCCGACAAAATACGCCAGCGCTCGACACACCTTGTCAGAATTGGAAGCGCGCTATTGGACTTTTGCCTTTGGAATCTCTGGCCATGACCAACGATTCACAATCAAGCGGCCCGCAGCCGACGACCCGACGGCGCCACATCAGTAAGAAACGCAAGCTGCTCTACCTGGCAATTGTCGTCCTGCTGATGCTGCTGGCATGCGAGTCGGCGCTGCGCGTGCGGGCTTGGATGAAATATGGCAGCCCGACCGCGAGCGTCACCGGAAGCATGATTGTGTACGACGCCGACTTGGACTTGCGCATTCCGCGGCCGGGTTACGAACAAGTCGGCCAAAACATCTCCATCAGAATCAATTCGCTGGGGTTCCGCGGCGACGAGATTTCACGGCAAAAACCGCCGAACACCGTGCGCATCGTTTGCCTGGGCGCATCGACGACCTTTTGTGCGGAAGTCTCCAGCAACGAGGCCGCTTGGCCGCATCGGCTCCAACAAGGGCTTCAACAGCGGTTTCCGGATATTCGCGTGGAAGTCGTCAACGCGGCGGTGCCCGGCTACACCGCATCGAGCAACTTGAAGAACCTCCGTGAGCGCGTACTGCGTCTCGAGCCGGACCTCGCCATTTATTACGAAGCGACTAACGACATCACCCAGGATACAAGGGAGCTGGCCCGCGAACGCGGACTGATTGCAACGACGCAGCGCAATCGCTCGGCCGCTGCCGAGTGGCTATCGAAGTGGAGCCTGCTGTTTGACTTGATCCACAAGAACGCCAGCATCGCTTTGGCCCAGGCAGACAAGAAGGCGGCCAAGCTCGAAGGCATTCCCAAGGATGTCTCCGGCCGCTTTATCGCCGAGCTGGATACCATTCGCCGGGAATTGGAGAGCCACGGCGTTCCGCTTGTGCTTTCGACCTTTCTGACCAAGTGCCGGCGCGACCAACCGCGTTCGGTGCAACTGGCCAACGCCGACGTCGCGTTCTTTTACATGCCCTGGATGACGATCGATGACCTGCTCGATGCGCTCGACAACTACAACGAGGCGATCGCGCAGTACGCCACGTCTCATGGCTTGCCCGTTTTGGAAGACCGCACGTCGGTGCCCGGCGATTCCGAACACTATGTCGATTACGTGCACATGACCGACAAAGGCTGTGCCGCAATGGCCGACCGGTTCCTGAGGTTCTTCGACGAACGAAAGCTCATCGAGCAACTCATCGCCAGGCAAAAGGCGGCGAATTGAGGAGAGGAAAAGTTACCCACAGATTGCGCAGATAAACGCAGCGCGGCCTAGCCGCAACCGAATTCCATCAAGAACAGAGGACCACGGATGAGCACGGATCGGCACGGATAATCAAATCAGGAAAAAGAAGGCATCCACAGATTTCGCGACTCGACTGTCTTCGACCCTGAGGCTCAGACCCGAAGGGAGCTCGCCGAAGTCAGATTACGCCGATTCGTTTTTATGAGGAGTCCACGAAACCAGGAATGAGGAGAGAGGCCTTGCACGATTCCTCCCTTCCTGAATTCCTCAGAGGCCATTTTTACTGTACGGGGTACTGATTCGCGTCGATTCGCGCAATTCGTGGGCATTCTATCCGAGCCATCCGAGTTATCCGTGGTCAAAAAATCCTTGCGTCACGCAAAGAAATTGAACGTTAGCATTGCAGATTAGATTCTTTTATAAGGAACCCAGGAACCCAGGAAAGGAATTGAACTCAAAATTCCTACTTCCTTAGAGGCCATTCTTTGCTTTCGTGACTCGTGGCAATTCGCGCAATTCGTGGGCGATCCCAATCCGAGTTATCCGAGTCATCCGTGGTCCAAATTTGAGACGCTGCACAACATTCATCAGCGAAAGGAAACCAGCCGGAGGATTTTGCATCCTCCGGCTGTTTCTGAATCGTACACGACGTCAATGGTCGGCGGCTTACAGCTCCCAACCCTTGCGGTATTCGCGTTTGAGGAACTTGTTGGCGTCCGGCAGGTTGATGACCTGCAGGTTGGCGGCGTCCCATTCGAACTTCTGCCCCGCACGCATCGCGACGTTGCCCAACAGAATGGTTTCCGTCAAGCGGGCTGCATAGTTGAAGTTCGACATCGCCGGCGAGCCGCCGCGGCAAGCGATCACGAACTCTTCGAAATGGCCGGGAGAGCGCGGCAGCGAGGGTTCCGGCTTTTTGAAGTCCTTGAAGTTCTCCTTCGGCAGCAGCACGTACGCGGCGCCGTAATCGTTGGGAGAGTACAGCGTGCCTTTCTCGCCGACAAGCAGCGAGCCGCTGCTCTTGGACTCTTCGCCGTGAAGCAATTCGGCCGGAGGCAGCTTGCCTCCGTCGTACCATGTGAGCTTGCAAGGCGGCATGTCGCCTCGCGGGCCGAACTCAAACTCGATGACCGACCATTTCGGATAGGTCTCGTTCTCCACGATACCCGACGAATCGGCGACAACTGTCAGCGGGTCGAACAAATCGAGAGCCATCACGGCCATGTTGGCGGTGTGACAAGCCATGTCGCCCAGCGCGCCCGTGCCGAAATCCAGCCAGCCGCGCCATTTGAACGGATGGTAGATGATCGAATAATACGGACGCTCGGGCGCGGGACCCAAAAACAGGTCCCAGTGCACGTTCGGCGGGATCGGCTGCGATTCCTTCGGACGTCCGGTCCCTTGCGGCCACACCGGGCGATTCGTCCAGACATGCACTTCCTGAACCTTGCCCAGCGTACCCCCGCGGACCACTTCAACCGCTTCGCGAAGACCCAACTCGGCGGTTCCCTGGTTGCCCATCTGGGTGGCGACGCCCATCTTGGCAGCCGTCTCCCGCATCATGCGGGCCTCGGAAACCGACCACGTCAGCGGCTTTTGGCAAAACACGTGCTTGCCCATTCTCATCGCCCTGATGCTGGCGGAGGCGTGGCTATGATCGGGAATGCTGACGGTGACGGCATCGATCTTGTCGCCGATCTTGCTCAGCATCTCGCGGTAGTCGTTGAACTTTTGGGCCTTTTGGAACCGTTTGTCTTCGGCTTTCGCGGCCAGGCGCACGTCGTCGATGTCGCACAGCGCGACAATATTGCCGTGACTCGCCGCGTCGCTCGAATCGCTGTCCCCCTTGCCCTTCACGCCGATGCAGGCGAAATTCACCCGCTCGAGCGGCGACTTGCTGTCGGCAAACGCGTAGGCCGAACTGTTGTTGCCAACCCACCAGGCGGCTCCCAGCGCGGTTGTTTGTTTGATAAAATCACGACGAGTTGGACGATGACTCATGAAATCACTCCTGCGATGCTCTGGAAACACATAAACGCCACGGTGCCTCACGACGGACCAGCGTACATATTACCACAGAAGTGGCCGGGGGAAACCGACCGGCCATGGGGTGGGCAAGAATTTTGAGCGCGAAACCGGGTTGGCTTGTGACGCGGCGACGCGGCGACGCGGGGAAAAGGATGCAAGCAAGAATCTCCGCGTCCCCCCATCTCCGCGTCCCCGCGTCTCTTTGAGCCTCACCCCCTCTCCTCCCGACCGGAGCCTGTAGCCACCGCGCGGTTTCGGGTACGCTGATACGAGCAATCATCCCGCACGCTTGAAGTGGAAGAAATCCGCATGCGATTGACCGCTGTTGGCTCATTGATGTGCTTGTTTCTTTTGTCGGGCGAGGCGCCGGCTGCCGAGAAGGCCGGGAATCGGCTGACGTACCTCGACGGTTCCGACCCGTATTACGTCTCGACCGGCTTTCCCCGCTTGACGACGCCGCAATGGGTGGGCGAAGACGGCGTCGAAGCCGTCGTCGTGCTGGCCATCGACGACATGCGCGACCCCGCCAAGTACGAGGAGTTTCTGCGGCCCATTCTGCAGCGGCTCAAGAAAATCGACGGCCGCGCTCCGGTCAGCATCATGACCAACAACGTCAAGCCCGATGACCCGCGGCTTCGGCAATGGCTTGATGAGGGCTTGAGCGTCGAAATTCACACCATCGATCATCCCTGCCCCTTGCTGCAGCAGGACGACTTCGCCAAGGCCAAGTCGACCTACGACCGCTGCGTCGACCTGATGCATCAGATTCCCGGCAACAAGCCGGTCGCCTTCCGCATGCCTTGCTGCGATTCATTGAACACCGTCAGCCCGCGGTTCTTCGCCGAGATATTCAACAGGACGACGCCGCAAGGGCACTTTCTCACGATCGACTCGTCGGTGTTCAACGTGTTTACGGCAGCCGACGCATCGATTCCGCGCGAGCTGCTCGTCGATCCGGACGGCAAAGCGAAATTCAAGAAGTATGTGCCCGCCGACCGGTCGTTCGTCAATACGATCGAGAACTATCCGTATCCGTACATCATTAACGGCATGTGCTGGGAGTTTCCCTGCGTCGCGCCCAGCGACTGGTCGGCACAGCACTATCACAACGAGAAATGCGCACCCGCGACCGTTCGCGACTGGAAAGCGGCCCTCGATATCACCGTCCTCAAACAAGGCGTGATGAACCTCGTCTTTCACCCGCACGGCTGGATTCGCAACGACCAGATTGTCGAGCTGATCGATCACGCCGTCGAAAAGCACGGCAAGAAAGTCAAGTTCCTCACGTTCCGCGAAGCACACGAGAGGCTCAACAAGCATGTGCTGGGTAGTACACCCCTACGTGACGACCAAGGTCGCGGTAGTGGCATCCATCTGGTCGACTTCAACAATGACGGCTACTTGGACGTGCTGGGAGATTTCGACCTACAAGACGTTGTTCGGGTATGGTCCGCGAAGAGTAAGACATGGTCGGACATCGCGCCCCCCAGGCTGACGGTACAATTCGGCCCTCCAATCTTTGGAGCGATTCAGAAACATGGAGCAGTGTCCATTTTCGATGACCCAGGTACGACATGGCGCTTTGCGGAAGGAGGATGGATAAAGTCGACCATCGCATTTCCCGGAAAGCCCCGCAATCTCCACACCGAGTGGACAATGCATGATTTGGACTATGACGGAATCGCTGAGCTATTTTGCGATGTGACCGATCGCAATGATGTGAAGACCCAAATCTTTCGGTTGTCGGACGACGGCAAACAATGGTTGCTCCTGCCGTTTTCATTGCCTCAGGGAACGCCATATTCCCATTGGGAGAGCGTGGCTGGTGGTCTGCGCTTTGTCGACATCAACGAAGACGGCTACGACGACGTCGTTTTCTCGAACGACGAGCGTTATTCGATCCACCTCTTCGAATCGATGAAAACCGGTTGGAGCAAGCAGCTTCTCGCCGGAGTTCGCGGCAAAAAAGATCCGCAGGAGGAATTGCCGCCGATCGTCAACAAAGACGGCACCAATAACGGCTTCTGGGTCCATTCGCGGCACTTGTGGTGGCAGAACGAGCACACGGCCAAGCTGAAGGATCTCGTCGACCGCCGATCGTTCGACGATTTGATGAAGAACGACGTGCCCGGCCCCAAGTCACCCGAAGAATCGTTGAAAGCGATGGTGGCTCGCCCGGGCTTCACCGTCGAGCTGGTTGCCTCGGAACCGCTGGTGCGAGACCCCGTCGCTTTCGAGTGGGGGCCTGATGGAAAATTGTGGGTGGTCGAGATGGCCGATTACCCGGTGGGCATCGACGGGAACGGAAAGCCCGGCGGCCGCATCCGCGTGCTGCAAGACACCGACGGCGACGGCAAGTACGATCACGCGAAGCTGTTTCTCGATGGGCTCAACTTTCCCAACGGCGTCATGCCTTGGCGAAACGGCGTGTTGATCACCGCCGCACCCGACATTATTTACGCCGAAGACACCGACGGCGACGGGCACGCCGACCGGCAGGAAGTGCTTTACACCGGCTTCGGGCAGGGGAACCAGCAACATCGCGTCAACGGGCTGGCATGGGGGCTCGATAACTGGATCTATTGCGCCAACGGCGACAGCGGCGGACGCATTCAATCCGTCAAAACGGGCGAGACCATCAACATCGGCGGCCGCGACCTGCGCATTCGCCCGGAAACCGGACAGATCGACCCACAACTGGGCAGCACGCAATTTGGCCGCAGTCGCGACGACTGGGGCAACTGGTTCGGCAACAACAACAGCAATCCGATGTGGCAATTCGTGTTGCAAGACCAATACCTTCGCCGAAATCCGCACGTTGTGCCCCACGAAGGCCGCCGGCCGGTGTCGATCAATCCCGGTCCGTCGGCGTGTTTTCCCATCAGCCGCACACTCGCGCGCTTCAATGACCTGCACATGCTCAATCACTTTACGTCGGCCTGCAGCGCGATCGTCTACCGCGACGAGCTATTCGGGCCCGAGTTCGCGGGCAACTCGTTTGTCAGCGAGCCGGTGCACAACCTCTTGCATCGCGAAGTGATGACGGCCGACGGCGCCGCGTTTACCAGCCGCCGTGCCGACGATGAAAAGGAATCCGAGTTTCTGTCGTCGCGCGACAACTGGTTTCGCCCGACCATGATAAAAACGGGCCCCGACGGAGCGCTCTACATTGCCGACATGTACCGCAAAGTCATCGAGCACACGCAATACATTCCCACCGAGCTGCAAAAAGGGCTCGATGTGCGCGCCGGCGACGATTGCGGGCGCATCTATCGCGTGTTCCCAACGGGCAGCAAACTTCGTCGCGTGCCCAATCTGGCAGCAATGTCGACAGTCGAGCTGGTCGCGGCCCTCGACAGCCCCAACGGCTGGCAGCGCGACACCGTGCAGAAGCTGTTGATCCAGCGGCGCGACATGGCGGCTGTTGAACCGTTGGAAGCACTCGTGCGCGAGGGCGCGCGGCCGCTGGCGCGGCTACACGCCCTGTGCACGCTGGACGGCATGGGCCGGCTGACTGCTTCGCTGGTGACCGCGGCATTGGCCGATTCGCATCCCGGAGTCCGTCGGCACGCCGTTCGACTTTGCGAGTCTTTCCTCAACGTCGAGCCCGAAGTCGGCAAGGCGATGCTCGAATTGCTCGACGATCGCGACCCGCACGTGCGCTTGCAGTTGGCCTGCTCGCTGGGCGAGTGGAGCAACCCGGAGGCAAGTCGCGCGCTCGGCAAACTGGCGCTCGACCACTCCGATGACCGGTATATCATGGCGGCCGTCATCAGCTCGACCAATGCAGGAAACGTCGCTGCGGTGCTTGCGGCTGCCGCGTCGACGACGGCCCCGACGTCGTCCGAAGACAATGCCTTGCTGGCCCGCATGCTGAGCCTGGCTGCCGCAGTTGGGAATCAAGACGTCCTGCAGCAAGTCTTCACGCACATCGCAAAGCCGCGCGACGGTCGCGGTCCTCTTTGGCAATACACGGCGCTGGCGGACGTGCTTGATGCTCTGGAGCGGCGGAAGTCGTCGGGCGGACAGAGCGAAGCCCTGACGAACTTCCTCAACGAGCAACTGCAGCGCCTCAACGACCTTTTCGAATCGGCCCGCGCGAGTGCCGGCGAGAAGGAAGCC
>JBBDVZ010000034.1:5663-11798 GCA_040903115.1 Planctomycetaceae bacterium | reverse complement strand
GCACGTTGACGCGAAGCGGAGCTTCGCGAAAGTGCGTTCCCAAGCGGAGCTTGGGAACGAGAGAAAGGGCAAAACCGTCTCGGTTTTTCTTCGCCAGCTTACCGATCCCACGGAAACGCCATTGTCGGTTGGTTGGCGTAGCGTTGCATCGTGAGGAACAGCCGGTTCCCCGCGCCGGGCGCCAGTTTGACCGTCACGTGCGAGTCGTCGATCGCAACGCTTTGCTGCCCGACTTGGGCCGCCGTGAATTGATGCTCGGCATACCCGCCCGCCTGAACGATCACGGCACGCTCTACCAGCGGATTGGTGTTCACGAGCGTCAAGACGATGCCCTCGGGGTTCAGCTCTTCAACCAGCGCGGCAACGTCATCGGGAAGGCCGGCGCGGCGGCCGATAGGATCGAAATACCGCACGCGCGCATTCAGAATCGCGCCCCGGTGACCGGGATGCAGTCCGCCAAGCATCAGTGGGATCAGCGAGCTGACGCTGGCGGGGTTTTTGTCCATCGGGTCATCGGCCAGCCGCGTGTCGGGAGTGCTCGTGTCTTCGCGCATCGCCTGGTTGCGCTGGCGAATTCGCTCGAAGTCGGCGAGCAATACCTGCTCGGGATAGCCGGGATTGTTTCCATCAAGGTAAGCGAGCCAGGCGTTTTCGGGCACGCGCTGCTTGTCATCGGGCTTCATCGACAGGTAATAGAGTTCCAGCGCATTGTGCGTGTATCTTCCCGGCTCGTAGGCATACCAGCCTTTGTCTCCGAACATGGTGGGATAGGCCTCGCGCCCGTCGACGGTCTTGCTTTGCGCGTTGATCGTATCGGCCTGTTTGCGCCAAACGTCGAGCAACCCGTCGTCGTGGGTGAGCATGTAGGCGTTCATAAAGCCGACGAAGCCGGACTCGTGATGGTTGCGGTGCGCCAACTTGCCGTCCTGCGGCACAACGACGGTGAAGCCCCAGCCATAGACGCCGCCGTACCATTTCCCGCCGGCCGCGCTGCCGATTTTGCCGTCGAGCCCGACGTTGCTGGGGATGATGTTTCCGTTGGCGATCATCCGCTCGCGCCAGGCATCGACGTATTCGAGCAGCCACGCGCGGTACTTCTTCTCGCCGGTGAGCATGTAGGCGTTCATCGCCAGGGAGGTGGCCAGCAGGTTGAGCGGATTGTCGCCGACGATGTCGTTGTAATCTTTGAAGTGGGCGATCATCTGGTCGTACGTCTGCTCGCCGTGGCCGAGATGAAAGCGGTTCGCGACGTCGATGGGGTCGCCCGCCCAGTCCAGGCCGGTCGCCTTGCGCAGCAGCGGTCCGCGGCTGCCATTGAACAGGCTGCGAATGATGCGATGCTCGGCATCGTAATTCGGTGCTCCGGGGTCCTCGTTCATATAGAAGCCGGCGTAGCGTCGCACGCGTTTTTGAAAGTTGCGATTCTCCGCGTCGGAGAGGCCCTGCAAGTTGAAGACGGTCAGTCCTTCGCCGTTGTGCAGCCAGTCAAACGTCACGGGGAACTCTTTGTAGTACATGCCGTCGCGGGCGAACGGCACATCCACGGTCTTGGCCAGCGTGAATTGACGGAGGTGCCCTTCCCAGGCTTTTTTGTACATCGCGAGCACGTCGTCGTGCGCGCCGAGCGCGTGCAGAATGGGCCAATCGTTGCAGTTTTCGATGGCATCGTCGGGCCCGTCATCGCCCCCCCAACGTTCGACGCACAACAACCAGCCCCGGTCATCGAAATACTTCGCGAAGTATTGCCGGCAGGCTTCCGCGTTGGCCTTGAGCAACTCTCGCTCCAACAGCGCCCACGCGGGAGGCGGCATGGGCGAACCGATGGCAATCGTCGCATCGGCGGCGCGATTCTCGCGTTGGCACGCGGGGATGAGACTAAAAAACAGCGTCATCGAGAATGCAATATTGCGCAACGTTCGCCTCTGCCAATTGCTCATAGGATCTTTCCTCGTTCGATTCAGAGAATCCAGGAGTCCTGCCCATCGAGTCTGCTCAAGTTTGACGGCAATTGCAACGACTTGGTTGACTCCGCGTAGAGTGGGCTGGAAACTCGCCGCTTCATCCTCGAAAATGAAGACCAGACGCCCACCCCATTGCTCGCCGCATACGTAACGTCGAGCCGGTGGGTTGAACCCACCGGTCTTCGGCCGATGCGGCAAAGACGCGCAATTGCATTTGGCGGGTTTGTTTCGCATCGGCCGAAGACCGCGGGGATGAACCCCGCGGCTCGAATGGATGGTTCTTCACGCTACCATGAACGACAAAGCTCCTTCCTCTCGTCATTTCCTGCGGCTGTTCGCGCCCATAGCGTGCGTGCTGACGCTGTGGGTCATCGGAAATGCGCCCGCCGCCGGCTATTCTATCGAACCGCGGCGGCCGGAAGTTCCGGTGGCTTTGCCCGAGAGTGGATTGACGAATCCCGTCGACCTGTTGCTCGCGCCTTATTTCAAAGAACACAAGATCGAGCCGGGCGACGTCATCTCCGATCGAATTTTCGCGCGTCGCGTCTTTCTCGACCTGGTCGGCCTGTTGCCGTCGACGCAACAATTGGAGTTCTTCGTCAACGACATGCGGCCCGAGAAGCGCGCGTTGCTGGTGCGCGAGTTGTTGAACGATCAAAGGGCGTATGCCGATCATTGGCTCGCGTTTTGGAACGATGCGCTGCGGAACGCTTACCGGGGGACGGGATTCATCGACGACGGCCGGTCGCAGATTACCGGTTGGCTGTACCAGTCGCTGTACGACAACAAACCCTACGACCGCTTCGTGCACGAGCTCATCAGCCCGGTGGAAGGCTCCGAGGGCTTCGTTCAGGGAATCATCTGGCGGGGCGTCGTGAACGCCAGCCAACGCCGCGAGCTGCAAGCGGCACAAAATATCTCGCAGGTCTTTCTTGGCGCCAACTTGAAGTGTGCGAGCTGTCACGACAGCTTTGTCAACCATTGGCTGTTGTCGGACGCGTACGGCCTGGCCAATGTTTTTGCCGACCAGCCGCTGGAAATTTATCGCTGCAACAAGCCGACCGGAGAAATCGCGGAAGTGCGTTTCCTATTTCCGGAGCTCGGCCAAATCGACGCGAGCGCCCCGCGCACGGAGCGAATGAAGCAACTGGCCGACCTTGTCGTCAGCCCTCGCAACGGCCGGCTGACGCGGACGATCGTCAACCGTTTGTGGGCCCGGTTGCTGGGGCGCGGGCTGCTCGAGCCGGTCGATAACATGGACAACGATCCTTGGAGTCGCGACGTGCTCGATTGGCTGGCCGTCGATCTGGCCGATCACCGCTTTGATTTGAAGCACACGCTCGAGCAGATTTGCACGTCCCGCGCGTATCAACTCCCGGCGGTCGGCGCGCCCAAGCCCAACGAATCGGACTACATATTCCGCGGTCCGCTGGTCAAACGGATGTCGGCCGAGCAGTTCGTCGACGCCATGGCGCCGCTGACAGGCGTCTGGCCAAAACCCGCGGGCGACATGCTGGCCCGCGACGGACGAGGGCAGGGCGGGCAATTGCTCGCCGTCCGCAATTTCCGCACGTCATCCGACGCGCTGCCGAGCGACGCACTCTCCCAGACGAAATGGATCTGGAACACGCCCGACGCAGCGAAGGGTGCTCCCGGTGGCCGGTTGCATCTCCGCAAAACCATCACGTTGACCGATGAACCAAGCCGGGTGCACGCGACTGTCGCTTGCGACAACGAGTTCGTGTTGTTCGTCAACGGCAAGAAGTTTGCCGAAGGCAAGACGTGGAAAGAGCCGTTTTCGGTCGACCTCACCGGGCAGCTTCACGCGGGAGACAACGTCATCGCGGTCGACGCCGTGAATCAACCGCTTCCCAAAGAGAACGAAAAGGTCGACGTGGCGAAGAACAATCCCGCCGGGTTCATTTTCGTTGCCATTGCACGAAAAAACGACGCCGCCCAATGGAGCGTTGGCAGCGATGAATCGTGGCTCTGCTCGCCAACGTCGGCGCCTGGTTGGGAAACGCTGAAGTTCGATTCCGCCGGTTGGACGCACGCCGTTGCCGCAGCGCCAATCGATGGCCCGCCATGGGGTTTGGAAAACCCGCTGCGGGCGGCAATTGGCGTGCAGGACCAGCCGGTGCGCTCGTCGTTGCAAGCGGCCGATCCGCTGACGCGCGCCTTGGGCCAGCCGAACCGCGAACAAGTGGTCACGTCGCGCGACTCGTGGTCGACGATGTTGCAGGCGCTCGAGCTGACCAACGGCACGACGCTGGATGCGATTCTGCAAAAGGGCGCCGATCAGTGGTTCAGCCGCAATGACATCGCCGGCGAGCAGTTGATCGACGCGATTTACACAACGGCACTGGGACGTGCGCCCAGCTCGGGCGAAAGAACGGTTGCAGCCGAACTTGTGGGCTCGCCGCCGATGCGCGACGGGATTGCCGACCTGTTGTGGGCCTTGACGATGTTGCCGGAGTTTCAGTTGATTTATTAACAATAGTTTTCAGTGTTCAGTTTTCAGTGTTCAGTTTTGATTTCGGTTTACGGTTTATGGTGATTCTGCATTGCATCAATCCGAAATCCGCAATCCGAAATCCGAAATTGTACGAACCAGCCGGCTGACACCGGCCGCTCGCCGGGTCGATCGGGAACGAATCATGAAACAGTTCATCACGGGAAGTCGACGCGATTTTCTGCAGACGGCGAGTGCCGCGGCAATGGCCGCAATGGCGACCGGAACGCCGCGATGGCTCAGGGCTGCGCCCGCTGAAAAGGACGAGATGGTCGAGAAGATCGTGCCGACCGCCGACTGCGTCGTCATCCTGTGGATGGCGGGCGGGATGGCGCATACGGAAACATTCGACCCGAAGCGCTACACGCCCTTCGAGAAAGGGTTGAAATCGTCCGACGTGCTCAGCACGTTTCCGGCTATCGACACGGTCGTCGACGGCATCAAGCTGAGCGCGGGACTCGAACGCATTGCCTCGGTGATGGATCGCGGCACGCTCGTCCGCTCGCACGTCGCAGGCGACCTCGGGAAGATTTTGCATTCGAGGCATCAATATCATTGGCACACCGGTTACGAGCCGCCGCAAACCGTCGCCGCTCCGCACATCGGCGCGTGGATTGCCAAGCTGCTGGGGCCGAAGGACCCGGCGGTCCCCGCCTTCATCGACATCGGCCAGCGGTATGAGGGCAACGGCGAAGCGGAGGAGCTGAAGGCGTTTCAAACAGGCGGATGCCTGGGCAGCCAATATGGACCGTTTCGCATCCCCGAGCCAACACAAGCCGTGCAAACCGTACGACCTCCGGCGGGCATGAGTCTGCAGCGATTTCGACATCGCTACGACGCGTATCGGAAACTGCTTGAAGCCAGTCCCGTCGCCGGCGGCGGCAGCGACTTTCAGCGCGAATCGTTGCTGCGGTCGCTCGAGGACGCCAACCGGCTGCTCGATTCACCGGCCGCGGCGGCTTTCGACCTGTCGCTGGAGCCGAGGGCGACGTACGACACGTACAATACCGGCGAATTCGGCCTGGGCTGCCTGTTGACGCGACGGCTTGTCGAAGCGGGTGCGCGGTTCATCGAAGTCACCAGCGAGTACATTCCGTTCCTCGGATGGGACACGCACGACAACGGCCACACGCGGCTCATCGACATGAAGAAGCTCATCGATGCGCCGATCGCGCAACTGGTGCTCGACCTTGAATCGCGTGGGCTGCTCGACCGAACGCTGATCGTGCTGGCCAGCGAGTTCAGCCGCGACATGATGGTGGAAGGCAAGGCCGAGAAGCCCGTCGGCAATCAGGTGGACCAGCCCGACGTCATCGACGAGCTGAAGTTCTACGGCATGCACCGCCACTTCACCGGCGCGGGCAGCGTGCTGCTGTTCGGCGGCGGGGCAAAGAAAGGTTTGCTCTACGGAAAGACGGCCGACGAACGCCCGTGCACGACAATCGAGAACCCCGTGACTGTCAGCGATCTGCACGCGACCATTTACCACGCCCTGGGTATCTCACCCCGCGCGAACGTCGTCGTCGAGCAGCGGCCGTTTTACGTCACCGAGGACGGGTTAGGCAAACCGGTGCGGGCGTTGTTGGGGTAAGGTGAAGCGCGGAACTCGGAGCGCGGAGTGCGGAACGAATTCGTCCGCTCCGCGTCTCTACGCGAATCCCT
>JBBDVZ010000034.1:0-5653 GCA_040903115.1 Planctomycetaceae bacterium | reverse complement strand
GCCACTACCAGGTCCCGCACAAATGCAAAAGCGCGCGAATCGAATTCCGATTCGCATCCTTTGCTTTCAAGAACGCTAAGACCCTCCCCCAGCCCCTCCCTGAGAGGGAGGGGGGTCGCGTGATGCGGCACGCTACTTCGCGCCGGCAGCAACGCGGCGCATGAACTCGTCGTACCGAACAATCTCCATCGAACCGTCGGGGCGTTCTAAAAGGTAGCGCAGGCCCGTTTCGACGGCGTCCGGGTCGCCGTCGATGAGTTGTCCCGCGGCGCTCAGGGTGATCATCGCATCGTCCTGTAAGTACAAGCCGATCCATTCGGTGCTGGAGGTTTCGACGTTCCAAACGTGGACCGAGCCGTCGACGCTGCACGACACCAATCGCTTCGAGTCGGGCGACCACGAGACGCCGTATGCCGGGCCGGTGTGAAATCGCAGCTCGCGAAGCGGCTTGCCTTCGTTCGACCAAAGCCGCACCGTATGGTCCCATCCGCCGGTGGCAATCATCTTGCCGTCCGGGCTGAACTTCAGGGTCATCACCGAGTCGACATGCCCCTGCTGCACGCTGAGCTGTTTCCCCTCGGTGCTCCAAAGCGTCCACGGTCCGTTCCTGCCGATGGCCAACGCTTTGCCGTCGGGGCCCCAGCCGATGGCGTCGACGTCGTCCGTCTTCAATCCCTCGAACGTTTGCAGCAGGCCGCCGGTCTCGGCTTCCCAAATCGTCGCATTGCCGTTGTTGCCTCCGCTGACCAATTGCTTGCCGTCCGGGCTCCAAGAGAGCGAGAAGATCGACTGAGCATCGCCTTCCATCACCGGGCCCGGCTCGCCGCCCGCGCTCCACAGGCGGACGGTAGGGTCTTGTCGACTCGATGAGGCGGACGCCAGCCAGGCGCCATCGGGGCTCCAAGCCAGCGCGGAAAGCGATCCCGTGTGCCCGGCCAACTGCGACTCGGTCGTGCCGTCGTCGCGCAACAGCATCACGGCGCCGCTCACACCGCCGGCCGCGAGGACCGAGCCATCCGGCTTCCACGCCACCAGTTGCAGCCCGACCTTCGCATCGCCGATGGTCGGCCCGAGATGGCCGTCGACTTTCCAAAGCCGGACCAGGTTCTCGCGTCCCGCCGAGGCGATCCATTTGTTTTGCGGATGCCAGGCGATCGCCTGGATGTAATGTCGCGGATTGACGGGTGGGAGTTGGCCGAGTTCGCGGCCATCGGGAGTGAAGTATCGAACCGTGTCTCTGCCGACGGCCACCACGACCTCGCCGTCGCTTCGCCAGCGGACCGCTTCGCAGACGACGCCGCGGATGGTGTGCGATTCGCTTCCGTCGACGTTGAAGAAGCGGATGATCCGGTCTTCGCAGCCCGTCACGATCTGGGTCGCGTCGGGACTCCAGGCCACCGAGGTGAGCGGCTTTTGATGCCCACGCAGGATGGCCACGGACTTGCCATCGCTGCTCCACAAGCGCCCGTGCGCGTTGGGCTTTTCATCGTCGCTGGTGGGATCGGTTCCGTAATCGCCCGAGGCAAGATGCTTGCCGTCCGGGCTCCAGGCGACGGCGGTCACACGGCCATAATGCCCCTCGCAAGTTGCCAGCAGCGTGCCGTCGGTTTGCCAAATCTTGACGAGTTGATCGGCGCCGCCGGAGGCCAGGCTGTGTCCGTCGGGGCTCCAATCGACGCAATAAACGCCCCCCGGATGCGCGGCGATGACCGGACCCGCTGTGCCGTCGCTTTTCCACACGCGCACCGTCGCGTCACTCGCACCAGAAACAACTTGTGTGCTGTCCGGACTCCAGGCCAAGGCATTGACTTGTCCTTCGTGGCCCTTGAGGACGCGCTCCGGCGCTCCCGCGGCGGTCCAGATGCGGATTGTCTTATCAGCTCCGGCGGAAGCGATCCGTTTGCCGTCCGGACTCCAGGCGACGGCTTTGACTTCGTCCGCATGCCCGACAAGAACCTGCTCGAGCTCCATCGTCGCCGGGTTGACGATGCGCACGTACTTCGAATCGGGATAGGCGACGAGTATTCCTTCCGGCTGCAAGGCGACCGCGGCGATGTGACAGCGCAACTCGACCCGCACGACCTGCCAGCGGCCCACCCCCGGCAACTGCGCCGGACGCGGAACCACGCCCGGCAACACAGCGTCGGCAGCGCCCGGCGTCCAAACGTCGGCTGCCCTGGTCTCGGCGGCAAACAATGTCGCGAGTACGGCTAGAAACATCCATCGCCCGGATACAGCGCGACAAATGGGCATTGGCGCATCCTTTCTTGCATCGCAATCGCGTCCGGTAACGGATCGGCGTACACGATGTCCAGCATCGGGTTGCGACGATCTCATTGCAAGAGGCAGCACGCGAATTTACTGAGCCGGCGGCGACAGCCGTTGCCCCGCTGGCGCGGATTCGGCTACCTGGCCGTTGTTGGCGGGCGCGTCAATCGGTTCGAACTCGGTGTCGAGGATGAAGCGATCGCCGTCGAGCAGCCGTTGCGATGGGTCGAACGTCAGCGTTCGGCCTTCGCCGAACATGTATGCCGTCCATACCGGCTTGCCCGTGTTCGAGTCGACCACGCGCAGGGTGCTGTCGTAGCCGCCCGTGGCGAGGCGCGTCCCGTCGGGACTCCAATCGATCCCTCCCACTGGGGCCGCATGATGCTTGAACACGGGTCCCGCCGTCCCGTCGGCAGACCATTGCTGCACGAACGAATCCCACATTCCGGCGGCGATACGCGTCCCGTCGAGGCTCCAGCGCAGGTCGATCACGTCGCCCTCCGACGGAAGGACCGTCAAGTCGCTGCCGTCGATGTTGCGGATACGCACCCCCGCCGCGTCGCCGCTGGCCAGCCTGCGGCCATCCGGGCTCCAGGCGACGACATCGACGTCGCCACCGACGTCGTTGAAGGTGCGGCCGGCGGTGCCGTCGGCGTCCCAGAGCCGCAACGTTCCGTCCCATCCGCCCGACGCCAGCCATTGGCCGTCCGGGCTCCACGCCACCGAATGAACCACTTTTCGATGGGCGCGCACGACGCGGTTGACCGAAGTGTCGGCGTCCAGAAAATAGACCTGTCCGTTGTAGCAGCCGGCCGCGATTCGGCGTCCATCCGGACTCCAGGCGACCGACATTGGTAACGAGTCGGGTATCGATCGAGCCGGCCCGGCGTTTCCATAGGTGTCGAAGAGGGCAATTTTGCGATCGCCGCCCACCGCAGCCAATTGTTGGCCGTCTCGAGTCCAGGCGACTCCGGAAACGGGTTTCTCACCCAGCGATCGAACCCAGCCAATCGATCCGTCGGCGCCGAACGAACGCACGGTGCCATCGTCGCAGCCGACGACAATCTGCCTGCCATCGGGACGCCAGGCGACGCTCTGCACGAAGGCGCGATCTCGTGTCAGGCCCTGTTGAGGAGATCCGTCGAGAGTCAGGACGTGGACGAGACTGCGGCCGGCTATCACAATTTTCGATCCGCTCGGGTCCCAGGCGATCGCCGAGACGCCGCTGCTGGCTTTGCCCACGACGCGAACCGGCGTTCCGTCGGGACGCCAGAGGCGGACGCTCCCCTCGTCACCAGCCGATGCCAGGTAGCGCCCGTCCGAACTCCAGGCGACGTCGCGGAGCTCGCCCCCGCGCAGCGACTTCGTTGCGATCAGCGTTCCGTCGGCGTGCCAGATGCGCACCAACGAAACCGTTTTCGCATTGTCGAATCGGTCGATCACCCCGTGACAAACCGATGCGAAGCGCGTGCCATCGGGACTCCAATCGATCGCGCTCACCGGGCCGCGATGGCCGTCGAGCGCCGCCAACGGCGTGCCGTCGCTCTTCCAAAGGTGCAGCATGTGATTGTCGTCGCCGGAGGCGAGAGTTGTTCCGTCGGGACTCCAGGCCACCGATCGGACCCGAACTTCGTGATTGCGGTAGACGACGCCCGCCGTGCCGTCGATATGGTAAATCCGCACCGTGCCGTCGCTGCCGGCCGAGGCGACCCGCTTTGAATCGCCGCTCCAAGCCACGCAGTTCACGTCGGACTGGTGATCGAGGAAAACGTGGCCCGCGCTGCCGTCAAGGTTCCAGATGCGCATACTCGCATCGGCTCCGCACGAGGCGACATGCCGACTATCGGGGCTGAAGGCCACGCTGCGAATGGCCGACGTGTGGCCGACGAGCACCTGTTGCAGCTTCAGCGTCGCGGCATCATAGATGCGGATGTTGCCCGCCTCTCCGAACGCGATGAACCGACCATCGCGGCTCCAATCGATCGACCACACAAAGCCACGAAGGGCCTTGCTGATCAACGGACGCGTATCGGCAGCGGCGACGGCCGGGAGATCGTTGTTGCTCGGCAAAGACTCGATCGCGGCGGTTTGGATGGGCCGAACTTCATCCGTAAGCGATGCGGCGCCTGTGAGCGCGCCGCTTCCTTCGGCAGCGATCTTGCCGACCGAACCCAGCGCAACGACGACTCCGACCATGCAGACGGCCAGCGACAGGGCGGCCCGCCTCGAAAGGGGCGTGCGCCGCGCGTTCCTGTTGAGCACCGCACGAATGCGGCTTTCGAGCTGAGACCGGCGCGCGATGCCGACCGCGGCGACCGACACGAACCGAGCCGGACGAGACGACACCGTGACATCAAGCAGATGCCGGGCATAATCCGTCGCGACGGTGCCCGCAACGAGCACACGGTCATCGCAAGCCTGCTCGCGCTCGATTCGCATTTGCCGCGACGCAATCCACACCAGCGGATTGAACCAGTACACCGCCGTCGCCAATTGCGCGAGCAGTTGCGTGAGACAATCGCGACGCTCAACGTGTGCCAACTCGTGCAACAGCACCGAGCGCAGATGCGGTGACGACCACCTGCGCGCATCGGCAGGCAGTAAGACTTTTGCGCTGAACAGGCCCCATGCCATCGGCATCGCCGGGCCATCGCTGGTGAAGAGCTTGACGGGGTGTTTCAATCTCAACTCGGCCGACAGCGCCGTCAATTGACCGAATAGATGCCCGTCGCGCACACGTCGGCAGCGACTCGTCAATCGCCACAGCATGACTTGTCCGACCGTGATCCGCAGCAAGAACAAAACCGACCCGGCACAGCAGACGAACAACACGGCTCGGGCAACAAATAGCCGCGAGCTCGCCGGCGCCGGCGGCGGCGTCAGCGCGAAAGAGTCGATTTCCGCCGCGAGCTCGGCCGTGGAGGCATTTTGAGAACCGTCGTTCGCCGAGTCGTCAAATGAGATGGCGGTTGTCGGATCAACGTGGGCGACCGACTTTGCAGACCGTGAAGTGTCGGGCTGTGCCAGAAAAGAATTCTCGGTGCGATGTTTGTCGGCGACTTGCGCCGACTGCACGGGTGAAGCTGCACTGGAAGGCGCCACCGCGGATGCGTTTAGCCGCGCGGACAACTCGGGCCGCGATACGTCAACGAGCCGCCAACCCGCGGGCACCAATTCCCATACCGGCAATAAGGGGATGACAACAGGCAGAATCAGGATGGCCGCAATCCCCACCGTCCAGACAAAGTGCCTCGCGGTTGCCGACCGCTTCCGCAGCACAAGTGCCGCGAGCGCCGCCAGCACGAGGACGACCGTCGATTTCAGCGCGACTTCGATCAGAAATGGCAGCAAGCCTTCGACTCCCCCTACCCCGGCGGCAGTTGCG
>JBBDVZ010000033.1:0-11848 GCA_040903115.1 Planctomycetaceae bacterium | reverse complement strand
GGGCCACCCCGATTCCCGCCACTCGCACCGGCTTGCTCGATACTTGCGGCACTGGCGGCGATTCGCTGCGAACGTTCAACATCAGCACGGCCGCCGCGCTGGTTGCGGCGGCTGCCGGAGTTCCCGTCGCCAAGCACGGCAACCGCAGCGTCTCGAGCTCGAGCGGATCGGCCGACGTGCTGGAAGCACTCGGGGTCAACATCAACCTGACGCCCGAGCAAGTCGCACGCAGCATCGATACCCTTGGCATCGGGTTTTGTTTCGCGCCGCTGCTGCACGGGGCGATGCGATTTGCAGCGCCCGTCAGAAAGGAGCTTGGCTTCCGCACGATCTTTAATTTGCTCGGCCCCCTGACGAACCCGGCCAATGCCGAGTATCAACTCATTGGCGCGAATCGCATCGCCACTGCCAAGAAACTGGCGGAAGCGGTGGCTCAGCTCGGGCGACGAAGGGTGATCGTCGTTTGTGGAGCCGACGAGTTGGACGAAGTCAGCCTGTGGGGCGAAACCGCGGTCTTCATTGTCGTCGGCAATAAGGTCGAGGCTCAGACATGGACGCACAAGACGTTCGGACTTTCTACATGCCGCGTCGAGGATCTCAAGGTTCAATCGGCGCAGGAAAGCGCCGCGATGATTCGCGATATCTTTGCCGGAAAGCAGGGCCCGGCTCGCGATATTGTGCTGGCAAACACAGCGGCGGCACTGATGGCAGCCGAACGATCGCACGAGCCGCAAGCCGCGACAAAAATCGCCGCCGATACGATCGATTCCGGCAAAGCCGCCGAGATGTGCCGAAAGCTGGCTGAGACCAGCAACGCGGACAAGTAGGGTGGGTATTAACCCACCATTCGTGGTTCCGTAGCTCCGCTTCGAGCGTTATCTGACGCGAAGCGGAGCTTCGCGACAGTGCGTTCCCAAGCGGAGCTTGGGAACGAGGGAATCACCATCAACGATGCGAAATACTGCACCCTTGCGTTGCTTGGGCCGGACCCTATAATTCGATGGAAAGTGCTTTGATTTGTGTCGCTCGCGGTGCTGCCGGGCGGTGAGCCATCCCGTATTTCACGGGACGATGAGGCGCAGAGATGGCCGAATGGTTTCGAAACGTCTGGGTTGCCGTTGCCACGGTGCTTAAAGGCATGTGGGTGACCATCTGGACGATGTCCAAAACCTACCGTCGCAAGACGTTTACCGAGGTTTACGAATATCCCGAGGTGCCGGTCCCGGTGAAGGCGCGCTACCGCGGCTTTCATCGTTTCGATCTGACGACGTGCATCGCCTGCGACAAGTGTGCCGTCGCTTGCCCGGTTGATTGTATTTACATCGAGAAAGAAAAGAGTCCCGTCGGCAAGGGTTTTCGTGTCAACCGGTATGCGATCGATTACACCAAATGCATGTTCTGCGCGTTATGCGTCGATCCGTGCCCGGTCGATTGTATTTTCATGGGCTCGAATTACGACCTGAGCTGCTACAGCCGCGACGGATGCATTGTCGATTATGCGAGGCTCCCACTGCAGGTGGCCTGGGGACGGGCGACGCTGAACCCGACGGTGGTGGCGGAGTCCAAAGTGTTATACGAGCCGGTGTGGGTGAAGGGAGAGCCAAGTCCCTTCGAGTTCTCCGAGTCCGACTGAAGCGCTCGAACAGAGCGACACAGAAGCCGGGTTTTTTAAAAAAGCCGGGCTTCTCAATCCGTGTGAGGCAAGTCGCCATGAACGCTGAAACAGGTGACCAGAAGCGGTACTTCACGCTGGAAGAAGCGAATCGGCGGCTGCCCCTGGTCCGGGCGATTGTCGAAGACATTGTGACGCTGTTTCGAGACGTGCACGATCGCCGGCAGAGGTTGCTCCGCATTCGGCAATCGTCGGGTAAGGCCGGCCACTCGGAAAACAACCTTTACGAGGAAGAGGTCGAGCAGGTCGAGCGCGACCTCGATAAGGACATCGCCCGCCTCGACGGCTACGTGCGCGAGTTGCACGACCTGGGCGCCGAGCTTAAAGACTACGCGACCGGCCTCGTCGATTTCCTCACGCGGATCGACGGCAAAGACGCCTACCTGTGCTGGCGGCGCGGCGAGGAAGAAATCGGCTATTGGCACGAGCTCGACGCGGGCGTCCAGGGACGGCAATCGCTATTCGAGAAATCGGTCCCGGGCGAGGACAGCGCCGGCGAGAAACTAGGTTAATGCGCTTGGGTGCCATGGCCACGGCTTTGCGTGGCCATGTCTTGCTCTCGTTCCCAAGTTCCGCTTGGGAACGCACTCTCGCGAAGCTCTGCTTCGCGTGACCGGGACGTTCGACAATTCATTTACACTCGAAGCGGAGCTTCGAGACACGGGGTTCCCAAGCAGAGCTTGGGAACCAGGGAGATTGGGAACCAGAGAGTTACGGTTGGGGGAACGCGTTTCATGACGGGTTTGGTCGGGCACTTTCTGCTGTTCACGCTGGTCGCCGTCCTGTTTCTGCTCGTGCCCCTGCTCATCGGCAGGCTGGTGCGACCGAAGCTGCCGACGACCGAGAAGGTCGCGATCTACGAATGCGGCGAGCCGACGATCGGCAGCAGTTACGTTCAGTTCGACCTGCGGTTCTACGTGGTCGCGCTGTTGTTCATCATCTTCGACGTCGAAATCGCCTTTTTCTTCCCGTGGGCGATGATCTACGGCAACGCCGCGCAGCTTGCCGATTCTCGCCTGAGCAGCGACGCCCGCGCAGCCATCAGCGAGCGATTGCTGGATGCGCCGGGCAACGTGATCGGTCAAGAACTGGCGTCGAAGCTGCTGATCGTCGGGCTGTTCGATATCCTCGTTTTCTTCGGCGTGCTGTTGGTCGGCTTCGCCTACGTTTGGAAGCGAGGCGACCTGCACTGGGTGCGCGCGGTCTCCGACCAGGTGAAGAAGGCAGCCGCCGTGCCGAAGTCGCCGCCACTGGTCGAAAGCGCCCGCGAAGTCGAGCACGTCGGCTGACGGCGCGCCGTGGATATCACACGACCTCTTCCATGTAGACAATTAGCTGGGCAAATCGATGCACGCGATGAACATTGACGAACTGCACAAGATCCTGCTGGACAAATTCGGCAGCGGCAAGATCGTCGGCATCAAGACCGACCCCATCGACCCGTGGATTGAAGTCGCGCCGGCGGCCATCGCTGAAGTCGCCGAATTTCTTAAACACGATCCGCGCCTTCGCTTCGATCACCTGAACGACCTTTCCGGCGTCGATTATTTCGAGCCCGATCCGCAAAAAGCCCCCAAGTTCGGCCACGAGCCTCACGTCGAGGTGGTGTACCACCTTTCAAGTTACGAGCACAAACACATCACGGTGATCAAGGTGAAGTTGCCGCGCTGGAAAAACGACACGACCGGCGACATCCCCGAGGTCCCCACCGTCTCGCACGTGTGGGCGATTGCCGATTGGCACGAGCGCGAAGCCTACGACCTGATGGGCATCCGGTTCGTGGGGCATCCCAATCTGCGGCGCATCCTCTGCCCGGAAGATTGGGTCGGACATCCGCTGCGCAAAGACTACAAATTCCCCCTCGAGTATCACGGCATCCGAGGCCAATGAGGCTCAAATGAGCATGCAGGTTGAAGACCCGCGCGTTGTCGAGTTCGACGTCCGAACCGACGAAATGCTGATCAACATGGGCCCGCAGCACCCCAGCACGCACGGCGTGCTACGACTGTTGCTGCGGACTGACGGCGAAGTCGTTCACGAAATCACGCCGCACATCGGTTACCTGCACCGCTGCGCCGAAAAGATCGGCGAGAACCTCGCTACCCCCCAGTGGATTCCCTATACCGACCGCATGGATTACCTCGCCGCGATGAACATGAATCTCGGCATGGCGCTGACGGTGGAGAAGCTGGTCGGCATGCAGGTTCCCGAAAAGGCCATGGTCCTGCGCCTGATCATCGCGGAGCTCGGCCGCATTGCCAGTCACCTTGTCGGCATGGGCGCGTACGGGCTCGACCTGGGCACGTTCAGCCCGTTTTTGTATGCCTTCCGCGAACGCGAGATCATTCTCGATCTGTTCGAAGAGGCCTGCGGTGCGCGGCTCACATACAGCTATCTGACAATCGGCGGCGCGACCCACGACCTGCCGAACCAGATTCCGATTCCGCCCGGACTGGCCGCGTTGACCAAGCGAAAACGCAACATGACGGTGACCTGGGCGAACGCCACGCGGATGTTTCTCGATTGGCTCGAACCGCGCATCGCCGAATACCACGCGCTACTCACGCGGAACGCGATTTTCATCAAGCGAACCGCCGGCTGGGGCGTTCTTTCTCGCGAGATGGCCATCGATCACGGCTGCACCGGCCCGGTATTGCGCGGAAGCGGCGTCGACCACGACCTCCGCCGCGACGGCGACCCGATCTACACGCGGATGTACGACGGATACGATTTCGACGTGATTGTCGCTCCGTTCGAAGACGCGCCGCCCGAAGTCGTGCTCGGCGACAACTGGTGCCGCTTTTACGTGCGGATGCGCGAGATCGTCGAGTCGATCCGTCTCGTCCGCCAGGGTCTCGATCGTTACCCGACGACCGAGGGAACATACCGCGTGCCGTACAAGATGAGCACCAAGCTGCCCAAGGACGAGTGCTATCTCGAAACCGAGTGCCCGCGCGGCCAGATGGGATTTTACATCGTCGGCAACGGGGTCGCCGAGCCGCTGCGCGCCCGCGCGAAGAGCTCGTGCTTCTGCAATCTATCGGTGACGCATCCCATCTCGGTGGGCTGCCTGCTGGCCGACATCCCCGCCATCGTCGGCTCGCTCGACATCGTGATGGGCGAGATCGACCGCTAAGCGCGATCACGAGATTCGGGCGAGCGGCTCGCCATGCAATCGCTCAAAGCTGCCGCGTGACCCAATAGGCGGCATATCCCAGCGCTGCCCCGAGCGGCAGGGTCGTCACCCAAGCGACGAGAATCTTGCCGATGGTCGCCAGGCGAGCCTGGCGTGTCACGGCGCCGATGCCGAATAGCGAGCCGCAACTCACGTGGGTCGTCGAAACCGGCAAGCCGAGCCGGCTGGCGCCGATGACAATCAGCCCGGTGATGAGATTGGCGGTGAAGCCCTGTCCGTGGCTCATTGTTGTGATTTTATTGCTCATCGTCTCCGCAACCTTTCGGGCGCTCAAGAGTCCGCCGACGGCGATCACAATTCCGACGATCGCCGTGCTGCCCAAGCCGCCGATCGAACCGACCAGCAACAGCAGGGCCGCAATCTTGGGCGTGTCGTTCAGCCCGCGCGCGAACGAAACGATGCCCGCGGAGAGATAGTGCAATTGATCGAGCGTCGCGGCGGCGGGAATTCCCAGCACGTGCCCCCGGTAGCGAGAGCGGCAGACGACTTCGCTGTCGAGACGTGCCGAAAGCTGTTCCACCTTCTGCATGACGGCGGCACATCCGCCGGCCGGAACAATTTCAATCACCTCGCGGCCGACGCACAGGCAGGTTTCTTCGGTGACGCCGAGCCACTGCCGGCCCAATCGCAACAGCGGGTAGCACACCACGGCGGCGGCCATCGCGACCAATGGGCTCACCAGCAGTGGCAGAAAGAATGTGGTGCCGAGCTTCGCAAAATCAACCGTCGCACCCGCCGCCCAGCCAGCGCCGATGAGTGCGCCTACCAGGCCGTGAGTGGTCGAGATGGGCATGCCGATTCGCGTTGCCAGCAGCACAGTCAAGCCGGCCCCCAACGCGGTCGCGGCGGCGTAGTCGACGTTAGAGGCCAGGTTGTCCGGCACCAGGCCCTTTCCGCTGAACGTCTGCAATAACTGTTCGGCCAGCAGAATCGCGGCCAGCGAACCGGCCAGCGTGGTCACGGTGGCCCATGCCAGCGCGCCGCGGTAGCTGGACGTGCCCGTGCCGTACAGCGTCGCAACGCCCTTGAAGTTGTCGTTGGCGCCGTTGGCATAGGCGAGACAAACAACAGCCAGCACAATGACGGCGACGCTCATGGGATGCTCCGGCCGGTCGATCGTGTGAGGACGGCCAATAGGAGCCACGGGAGTCCGACGTGCCCACGGCTCAAGCGCAGCTTTCATTAGAGCCGAGAGTTGACACGCAGTCCACGCCCGCTCGAAGATGTCCGCATGGATTCGATGATTTTCATTCTCGGCTGGGTGATGTTCGCCGTTGCCGCGCTGCTGCTTCTTCCTTCAACGGTTGCGCTGTTGGTGCGCCGGCTTGAAACGACGAACCCGCGCACACCCGACCCGACCCGCTGGCCGCTGGTTTCGGTGATTGTTCCGGCGCGCGATGAAGCGGCCGCCATTGAAGCCGGCTTGCGATCGCTGTTGGCGTCGAACTATCCGAACCTGGAGATCATTGCCGTCGACGACCGCTCGAGCGACGCAACGGGGGGCGTGATGGATCGGCTGGCATGCGAGGACTCGAGGCTGCGCGCCATCCACGTCACTGCGCTTCCCGATAACTGGCTCGGAAAATCGCACGCCATGCACGTCGCCGCGGCGTCGGCCCGCGGTGAGATTCTGTTATTTACCGACGGCGACGTCGTCTTTGGCCCCGATGCGATCCGCTGCGCAGTGCGGCTGGTGGAAGCCCGCAAGCTCGATCACCTGTGCCTGATACCGGGGACGATTCCCGGTTCGTATCTCGAAAACTCGCTGGTGGCCTATTTTGGCCTGGCCGCCGGGGCTGGTATGCAGAGTTGGCTTGTGCCCACCTCCTTCCCGCACGTTTACGCGGGCATCGGTGCGTTCAACATGGTGCGCCGCGAGGCGTACGAGCGAATCGGCGGGCATGAACCAATCCGGCTCGACGTGCTGGATGACGTGAAGCTCGGCAAAATGCTCAAGCGCGCGGGCTTCCGGCAGGACATCCGCATTGGGGGCGACGCGGTTCGCGTGAAATGGCAAAGCTCAGCCTGGGGCATCGTCCGCGGCCTGGAGAAGAACGGGTTCGCGGCGGCCGATTACTCGCTGTTGAAGCTGCTCTGCCTGACGGTGCCAACAGGTATTTTGATATTGCTGCCCTATGCGGCGGTGCTGGCATTTCCGGACGTCCGCAGCCTGGGTTTTGCGGCCACAATCGTTTTGCTGCATTCCGTGTACGCCCTTTTCGGCAGCCTGCTAGGGACGGGCTGGCAGGTCGCTCCGATGCTTCCGGTCGCCGGGTTCGTGCTGGCGTTTGCCTTCTGGCGCTCCGCGTTCCTCACCCTGCGTCGCCAGGGAGTGCGTTGGCGCGAAACGTTTTACCCGCTGGCGCTCTTGAGAGAACACCGTTACGATTGACATCCATTTTGATATAGCGAGGTTGAATCGGTGCGAAACACTTTTGAAGAGACGCGGGGACGCGGAGACGCGGCGACGCGGCGATCCGACAAACAACCACACGCGCTGCAATCGGTTTCCCCCTCCCCCCTCGCGGGGGAGGGTCGGGGTGGGGGGGCAGAGGCGACGCGGGGACGCGGAGACGCGGAGACGCGGGGACTTGACGAACAACCCCGCGTGCGGGAATTGGAATTCCCCTCCCCCCTCGCGGGCCTGCGGCGAGCTCAGCCGAGCGGGTCGGGTCGGGTCGGGGGGGCGACAGTCGCGCGGTTTTCTTCTGTCAAATTAACCACGAGAAAAGAAAGGCAGCTCGGCGGGAGCCTCGCCCTCCCGGGGACGCTGTTGACGATTGTGCTGCTTTATGGCGGAGAGCGAAACATTGTCGTGGCAGAAGATGCCGCTCCCGCTCGCGAGGAGATCTTGCTTTGGCCCAACGGTGCCCCGGGCGCCATTGGGAATGAATCAGCCGACCACCCCATGCTCACGCTGCACCGCCCGCGACCAGACAGCCGAAACGGTTGTGCGGTCATTGTGTGTCCCGGCGGCGGCTATGCCGGCCTGGCAATGAGCTACGAAGGTCACGACGTCGCCGACTGGTTCAACACGTTCGGCGTGACGGCGTTCGTGCTGCAGTACCGCCATGCTCCGCGATATCAGCACCCTGCTCCGCTCAACGACGTTCAGCGAGCCGTCCGCACGGTCCGCGCACGCTCTGCCGAATGGAAGGTCGACCCGCAGCGCATCGGCGTGCTGGGATTCTCAGCGGGCGGCCACCTGACTTCGACTGCGGGGACGCATTTTGATGACGGCAACTCGCAAGCTTCTGACGTGATCGAACGAGCCGGCTGCCGGCCCGATTTTCTGGTGCTTTGCTACCCGGTCATTTCCTTCACCACCGAACACGCTCACGCCGGATCCCGGCGCAACCTGTTGGGCGAAAATCCCGAACCCGCGCTCGTGCAAAGCCTTTCGAGCGAGCTGCAGGTGACGAAACAGACGCCGCCGACGTTTCTGTTCCACACGAGCGAAGACCAGGGTGTGCCGCCCGAAAACAGCGTGTTGTTCTATCTGGCTCTCAAAAAAGCAGGAGTGCCGGTGGAAATGCACATTTACCAATCGGGGGCTCACGGGGTCGGCTTGGCGCAAGACAAGCCGGCCTTATCGAGCTGGCCGGGCCTGCTGCGCGACTGGCTGCGTCATCGGAAGCTACTCGAGAAGTGAGCTCCCGCCGCGGCGCCGGCGCAAGAAAAGGCTGAGTGGCGCGACGGACCGCGCACACGCAGCCTCTTTCAACACAACCGCTCGCAGTCACCATTGAGGTGAGATGCGCGAACGGAAATCAGTGGCAATAACCGTAGCTCCCATAGTACGGATAGCCGCCATAATACGCCGAGTACCCTGGGCCGCCGACGCCGATCGACACGGACGACGGGCTGTAATACGAGTAGTTGTACCCGTAATACCTCGGGTAGTAGCTCCCGTATCCGTAGTAGGGTTGAGAATACCCGTAGTACCCCGGGAAATATCCGCGACCGTAGTATCCGCCATACCCGCCATAGCCAAATCCGGCGCTAAAGCCGCCATGATGTCCATGCCCACCATGTCCATGCCCACCATGTCCATGCCCGCCATGTCCATGCCCGCCGTGCTGCACTTGCTGCACGGGTACCCCCGTGCCATCGTCGAGCCCCACAGCATATGGGTTACTCGAGTCATATGGATAAATGACGGTCGAGTCCTTTTGGTGTAGCAGGGTCTTGACTTCCAGCGGTTCGGCCGCTGGCACGGGTTGCCAGACTAACAAACTTCCCAGAAGCGCGCAGCCGCCCAACAACGTTCGCTTGATCGACATGATCGTTCCCCTTTCGCTCCGTTTGATGTGTGGACCTTCGATTCCCCGGGTCGACGAATGTTCAATTTCCGTGCCAAACGCCGCAGCGCTTTGACGGGAGATGAAGATGTCACCAACGAATCGATGCGCGTCCCTACGAAATCATCCTATGGCGCGGCGCCTCAGCCGGTCAAGGGAGCGCGGGGATGAACGACGACCACTGTGCATGCAAAGATTGTGCGCACTGGGGTGGCTGGGGTCGAGCCGCCAGGCTCGCCCCCAGGCCGCTCGAACTGGGGGCACGCTGGCGCGTGACCCCAGGCACCCTCAACGTCTTTGATCTCCCAACCTGGTCTATCGTCGCAATCAAAAATGAGCGCACCCGCCGACCACAGCGGACGATATTCGATCACAGCTCGAAAAGCGACTGCGTTTTGATGACCGCGTTGCTCTCCGGGAATGTGTGATACGAATGAATCAAGAGGCTGTCGGTCTCGGCGTCGATGCGCACCAGGCTCAGCGGACCCGGCGCGATGCGGCTTGCCGCCGGAAAGCGGTGCGAGATCTCCGCTTTGCTGCAATCGGCCAAAAGCTCCTCGTTAAAGTTGAGGAACACCTCGGGATCGAGCTGCTCGAGCTGGTAGCTCACCTGGTAATGCAGACCGGACGGAAAAGTGATCGACTCGTCGTGCTGGCCGCAGAGCCTGCGTTCGAGCAACCGCTTTTGCTGCGGCAAAGGCTGCCTGCGGGCGGACGTGATCTCGGTGACCGTCTGGTCTTCGAGCCTCATCTCGACCCAGTGTCCCGCGTCGCAAATTCGAATCACGGCGCAATAGGCCGGCTGAGAGGCCCGAGTCTCCGCGTACATCCGCAACAATTCGGGATGAATCGAGCGGCCGTAGAGTCGGAACACCATCTCCGAAATATTCGGTCTCGCGAAACTGACACTCATGGAAGCCATCCTGCATCACTCGAACGCTGCGCGCGTCCGACAAGCTCATTATATTCGCTCGTCGAGGAGACGCAAAAGGGTCGGCTGAGGGTAATTCGCGCAGCGCAATTTTTTCGACATTTTGGGCTTGCGTTCGACGGGAGGGCGCGAACTGAATGCGGAATGCGGAATGCGAGCTGTGGTGGGGAAGTCTGACAGCTTCGGTGCGAAAACTGGTCGTCGGGCGATTTCACCCTCCCCTAGCCCCTCCCTGAGAGGGAGGGGGATTTGTTGCTAGCGGACTCGAGCTTCGAGATCCAGCATCGTTTGCTTCAGACTGATGCCCGATGGCGCGGAGAAGCCGCCCAGGCGCCCGCCGGCGGCTATCACGCGGTGACAGGGAATGATGATCGGCAGCCGATTGGCCGACATCACGCTGCCGACGGCCCTTGCCGCTCCCGGGTAGCCGGCGCGCTCGGCGAGCACGCCATAGGTGACGGTTTCGCCGTAGCCAATCCGTCGTGTCTCTTCGACCACCCGCTGTTGAAAGACGCTCAATGAGGGCAGCGAGACTTCGACGTCGGCAAAATCGACCGCGATGCCACACGCGAACTGCTCGAGCCGCCGTCGCAATGCGGGATGCCAATCGCACTCTTCGACGCGGGCTGTATCGTGCTCATTGTCACTTGGGAGGGGACAAGCCCGTCGAACCTCGTCGGGCGATTCATGTCCAATGGAGAGAGCGGCCACATTTTCGCCGTTGCCCCAGAGGCCGAACCATCCCAAATCGGTGCGAAAGATGGTCAATTGCGCGACCCGCGCGTCGTCAGCCGGACGCTTGCCGACGCGTGGGGACCTGCGAAGTAATCCGGCTCTTTGACCCATGTGGTTCTCCATTATAGAATGCAGGCGTCGACAAAATGGGGGTGATGCCAACGGATGCGGCATCGCCGTTCACGGTTGCAGTATGCGGGAGCCAAAGATGTTCGATCGTACCGGACGTCGCCTCTGTCTCCCGCATGCGTTTTTTTCCGAAAGCCCAACTCATGAGCCAGTACGGTTCTCTCGCTGACGACGTCTACGTCAATTTGAACCTCAACACGGAGATGAAGCTTCCCGACGGACGAGAGACGATCCTCGACTTTTTCGAACGTGTCCAGAAATCCTATCCCTCGATGAGGAACTTTTACACCCGCGAAAACGGCGATTTTGTGCTCGAAGAAGACAAAGAGCAAGGGCACCAGCGCTGGCTCTCGCTCGAGCCGCGGCGCGTTTGCAGCGGCTTCGTCAATCCCGAGACGGTCGAGTCGGCCGTCGAACAGCATCGGCTCGTGCTGCAATTGGTTCCGTACATGCTTTCGGTCAGCCCGCTCGATTGCGAAGCGCTCGACTTCATGCTCGGCTTCGACTTCGCATACTGCGGCAACCACGACGCCCTTGTGGCCGAAGCCTTGGGGGCCGGCAGCGCATTCGACGGCATGCTCGAAATCCCCGGCGCTCAGATGCTGAACTTCGAGCCGTCGATGACCATCAGCCTGGAAGAGGGCTGCCGCCTGCAGGCGCGGCTGATGATTGAAACGCGCACCAATGCCTACCAGGTTCGCCGCGGCGAGTTCCCCGAAGAGCAAATCAGCGTCTATTTCACGGTTCGCCAATATGGCAGCCTGGAAGTCGACGCGTCGTTCGAGGCAACGCTGTTGCGACTGCGGGAGCAGAGCGATTTTCTGATGGAGACGTACGTCATCGACCACGTGCTCCGGCCGTTGGCCCAAGCCATCGCGGCGAAG
>JBBDVZ010000032.1:0-11941 GCA_040903115.1 Planctomycetaceae bacterium | reverse complement strand
TGCGGCGAGCTCAGCCGAGCGGGGAGGGCAGGGTGGGGGGGAAGCTGCGACGCGGAGACGCGGAGACGCGGAGACGCGGGGACGTGCGAATCAACACTGTCGCGACATCCGCAAATCCCCCTCCCCCCTCGCGGGGGAGGGCCGGGGTGGGGGGGCAAACGGTGTGCGGCTCACAGTACCACCATCACGCGCCCCACGACGCGCGGCACGTCGCTCATCGAAGTGGTCATCGCGATGGCTGTCGCATCGGCGATGCTGGCGACCGGGTTGGCTGTCATCCACTTCTTGCTGCACGCCGAGCGCGGAGCGACGAAAAACGTCTGGTACGGCATGACGCTCACCCGTGTGTCGCGCGTCCTGCGGTCCGATGCACACGCCGCGAAGAGCGTCGAGATCGTTCCGTCCGACGCGGCTCGGGGTCAGCGGCTGCAACTGACTTCGGTCGACGGCGGTACGGTGACGTATGAGATCGCACAAGGTTCGCTGTCCCGGATCGTCCAGTCGGCCGACAAGGTCCTGGAGCGCGAACGGTTTCGTTTTCCCGAGACGGCGGCCATGACCGTCGAGCGACTTTCCAATCCCGACCGGGTGCGGCTCGAGCTCGTGCTTCCCCGAAACCCGGGCGGTGCCGTGGCTGGGAAAACGACGGACGACGCCGCGTCGTTAAGCAGCCGCACCTTGCAAATCGAAGCAGTTACGTCTCGCGATCATCGGTTTGTTCCGGCAGGAAGCAATCCGCAATGAGATCAAACCACCAACGTGGACAGAACAGAGTTTCGAACGTCTCGACCCTCGACTCGACTGAGCTCGCCGAAGTCCCCCAGCCCCTCCCTGAGAGGGAGGGGGGTTTTGACGGCGCCCGCGGTCGGCGTGGCGGCGTGCTGGTGGTTGCGATGATCTGCCTCGTCTTGATCTCGCTGATTCTCTCATCGCTGCTGAAGCTGTCGACCATGCATCATCGACAAATGCGTTACGAGCAACAGCAGCTTCAAGCCGACTGGCTGGCCGAGTCGGGTCTCGAGCGGGCTGCCGGCCGGCTGGCCGCCGACCGAAACTATTCCGGTGAAACCTGGAAAGTTTCCGCGGCCGATCTCGGCCAACAAGACGGAGGCGAGGTGCAAATTTCGCTCGCCGCTGTCGCCGATCGCCCGGAAGTACGAGCAATCTCCGTTGTCGCCATTTATCCGTCCGAATCGTCGCAGTTTGCGCAGCGGTCGCACCAAGTGACCGTGCGCATCAACGCAGAACCATAGGAACCAATCATGCTAAGAAACCAATCACCCCCGCGCCGCCGCGCTTTTACTCTAATCGAGCTGCTGGTCGTGATCGCCATCATTGCGATCTTGATTGCGCTGCTGTTGCCCGCCGTGCAGCAGGCCCGCGAGGCGGCGCGGCGGACGCAGTGCAAAAACAACCTGATGCAGCTCGGCCTGGCCATCCACAATTACGAAATGGCTTTCGAAGTGTTGCCTCCGGGAACCATCAACCCGACCGGTCCCATCGCGCATCAGGCCTCGGGCTACCACGTGAGCTGGATGGTCCAGTTGCTGCCCTATGTCGATCAAACTTCGGCATACAAGCTGTTTGATTTTTCGGTCGGCGTGTACGCTGCCAAAAACGCACGCGTTCGGGGCATGTCGATTTCGACTTTCTCATGCCCGTCGGTCCCCAGAAACAGCCCGGTGACCACTGCACCCGACGGTCAACCGGCCGGCACGTCGTGTTACGCGGCGTGCCACCACGACGTCGATGCTGCCATCGACAGCAACAACAACGGCGTGTTCTTTCTCAACAGCAGCACCCGTTACGCGCAAATTACCGACGGGGCGACCCATACGATTTTCCTTGGCGAGAAACCTCCGCAAGGCGACGATCTTGGCTGGGTGTCCGGCACGGGGTCGACGTTGCGGAACACTGGGAGCATCAACGCGCAAAGCGCAACGGCATTTCAGCAGAACGCCAATCCGCCGGGCGCAGAGGCGCCCGCCGGTAAGCCGTTGCCCCCGGGCGGTTTCGAGAGCCCGCACGCGGGCGGAGCGCAATTCGGCATGGGCGATGGCTCGGTGCGGTTCATCAGTGAAAACGTGAACTCGCAGCTCTTTCAGCTTCTAGGACACCGGGCCGATGGAGAGTTGATTTCGGACGAGTTTTGATTTTCCCGGCCCCCCCGCGCAGAACGATCGACACAAATCGGCTGTTTCTTGTTCGCAACCGCCTTTGGGGTGCGACGCAAGTCGGAAAACCGGCTAAAATTGCGGTATGAGCGTCCGGTTTTCCGCCAGCCTGTGCGCGATGATTGTCGTTGGCCTCGGCGCGAGCACGGCCCGCGCTGGCGACGGTGCGCCGTCGTATAGTCGCGACGTGCGGCCCATTCTCGCGTCGACCTGCTTCAAGTGCCACGGGCCTGACGAAGGGGCGCGGCAAGCCGAGCTGCGGCTCGATACGCCGGAGGGAGCGGCCGCCGATCGCGACGGGAAGCGGGCCATTGTGCCCGGCAATCTGGAATCGAGCGAGCTGGTGCGGAGGATCACCAACGCCGATCCCGCGGAAAAGATGCCGCCGTCCGATTCCGGCAAATCGCTGACTGCCGCTCAAATCGATACGCTGCGCCGCTGGGTCCAGTCGGGCGGCAAGTACGAGAAGCACTGGGCCTTCGTACCGCCGTCGCGGCCGGCGGTGCCAGCCGTGAAAAACACGGCGTGGCCGCGCAACGAAATCGACCGCTTTGTGCTGGCGCGGCTTGAGGCCGAGGGGCTCGGCCCATCGCCCGAGGCGGACCGCTATGCGCTGGTTCGCCGCGTTTATCTCGATCTGATCGGCCTGCCTCCCACGCCGGAAGAGGCCGACGCTTTTGTCGCCGACCGCGACCCGCAGGCTTACGAAATGCTGGTGGAGCGGTTGTTGGCGTCGCAGCATTATGGCGAACGGTGGGCGCGGCCATGGCTCGACCTGGCGCGATACTCGGACACCAACGGCTATGAAAAGGACCGTAACCGTTCGATCTGGCCGTATCGCGACTGGGTTATTCGCGCACTGAACGCCGACATGCCTTTCGATCAGTTCACGATCGAACAATTGGCCGGAGACATGCTGCCGGGTGCCACCCTCGATCAGCGAAGTGCCACCGGCTTTCATCGAAACACCATGTTGAACGAAGAGGGGGGCATCGACCCGCTCGAGTTTCGCTTTCACGCCATGGTCGACCGGGTGGCGACGACGGGCACCGTGTGGCTGGGGCTTAGCCTCGGTTGCGCGCAGTGCCATTCCCACAAGTACGATCCGATTTCGCATACCGACTATTACCGCGTGATGGGACTGCTCAACAACGCCGACGAGCCTGACGTGAATGTGCCCGACCCGGCCGTTGCACAGCGCCGCCGCGAAATCGAGGAGCAAATTGCCGGGCTCGAAGCAGCGCTGCCGCAACAGTTCCCTCCGACGGCCGGCGTCGGGCCGATCGAAGCGCGGCGGAAGCAGAATTTCGAGTCGGCGCTTGCGCGCTTTATCGACGCAGAGCGCGCGCGGGCGACTGCATGGACCGTGCTGCGTCCGCACGAAATGAAAACCAACCTGCCGAAGCTCGAAGTCCTCGCCGACGGCTCGATCTATTCCACGGGCGATATCACCAAGCGCGACGTCTTCACGCTCAAGTTGCGTATGAACGAAGTGGCTGGGCCGGTCACGGCGCTGCGGCTCGAGGTTTTGCCGGATGAGCGATTGCCCGGCGGCGGCCCCGGTCGCGCCTACTACGAGGGACAAAAAGGCGATTTCTTCTTGAGCGACGTTTCGGCGAAGGTCGCGGGCAAGCCGGTCGCCTTCCATTCCGCTTCGGTCAGTTACGGACAGATCGCAATCGGTAGCGGCGATGCCAAGGGACAAAACGTCTTTGACGGCGATGGCTCGACCGGCTGGTCGACCGCACAGCGGGAAGGGCAGCCCCACCAGCTCGTGCTCAACTTCGCGCAGCCGCTCGACGCAGCCGCTGAACTGGAGCTCGAGATGCTGTTCGAGCGCCATTTTGCGGCCAGCCTCGGCCGGTTTCGTCTTTCGGCGACGTCCGCAACCACTCCGCCGGTCGCCAAGGACATGCCCGTCGAAGTGGAGGCGGCGTTAGCCCGCGATCCGGCGACGTGGAGCAACGCCGAGCGATCGACGGTGCAGCGTCACTTTCTCAATACCGCCCCCGAGCTCGCCGAAGCGCGAAAACAAATTGACCAATTGCAGTCTCAGTTGCCGGCGTATCCCACGACGATGGTGTTCGAAGCGCGTCCCGCCGATAATCCGCGTCATACAGTTCGCTACCATCGCGGCGAGTATCTTCAGCCGCGCGAAGAGGTCAGCCCCGGCCTGCCGGAATTCTTAGCCGGCTCGGCGGGCGGGCCGAGCGACCGACTGGCGTTCGCGCGCTGGCTGGTCAGTGAAAAGGATCCGCTGGCGGCTCGCGTGACCGTGAACCGTGCGTGGCAGGCATTTTTCGGCAGCGGCATTGTGCGCAGCACTGGAGACTTTGGCACTCAAGCGGAATTGCCGTCGCATCCCGAACTGCTCGACTGGCTGGCGTGCGAATTTGTCGACGGCGGCTGGTCGTTGAAAAAGTTGCATCGAATGATGGTGTGCAGTGCCGCCTATCGACAGAGCGCGCACGTGTCGCCCGAGTTATTGGCGCGCGATCCGCAGAATCGACTCTTGGCGCGCGGCCCGCGCGTCCGCGTCGAAGCGGAGATCGTGCGCGACCTGGTGCTGGCGGCCAGCGGCTTGCTGTCGGCCAAGATGGGCGGCCCCAGCGTTTATCCGCCGCAGCCGGACAGCGTGACGGCGTTGTCGTACGGTGAAATGAAATGGGACCCGTCGGCCGGCGAAGACCGCTATCGACGTTCGCTGTATACATTCAGCAAGCGAACGGCTCCGTTCGCGGCCTATCTGACCTTCGATGCCCCGACCGGCGAGAATTGCGTCGCGGCGCGCGAGCGAAGCAACACGCCGCTGCAAGCGCTGACATTGCTGAACGACGAAATGTTTTTGGAGGCGTCGCGGGCATTGGCAGCCAGGGCAGCCGCCGCGCATTCCGATTCTCCGCAGTTGTGTGCCACGTCGATTTTCCGCAGGCTGTTGACCCGCCCGCCCGCTGAAAGCGAGTTGGCCGACCTGCTGCAATTTCGAGATGCTCAACTCTCTCGCCTCAAGAGCGGCGAACTCGATGCGGCGGCCATTTGCAAGGAACAGCCGCCGTCGCCCGAATTGGCCGCGTGGGTCATGGTGGCGCGAGCGCTCATGAATTTGGATGAGACGGTTACGAAATAGCTGTCAGCGATCAGCTGTCAGCGGTCAGCTTTCAGATAAGAGTTCGGCTGATGTGCGCATTCATCGCCGCGATTAGCTTGTTTGCGTGCCACTGCTGAGCCGCTTCGGCTCAGCAGTGCTTGCACGGTTTTCGCGTGAATTGGCTGGTTGCTGGGCGGAACTATGGTGAGCAAAGTGATGTACACAGAATACCTCAGGCAAATCACTCGGCGGCACTTCTTCAGCGATTGCGGCGTCGGGTTGGGAAAGATCGCACTCGCCTCGCTGTTGGTTGACGGCGTCGCGAAACAAGGTCGAGGTGCGGTCATTGCGCCTGCCAGTCCCACGGCTCCGCGGGCGTCGCACTTTCTGCCGCGCGCGAAGCGGGTGATCTATCTGTTCATGGTGGGCGGACCCAGCCAATTGGAGTTGTTCGATTACAAGCCGAAACTGGTTGAGCTCGAAGGCAAGCCGATTCCGCCTTCCGTCATTCAAGGGCAACGGTACGCGTTCATCCAGCCGGATGCCGCCGTGCTGGCGCCCCGGTTCCGCTTTGCGAAGCACGGTGCGTCCGGCACGGAGCTTTCGGAGATGCTGCCCGAGCTCGCGCGCGTCGTCGACGAGGTGGCGATACTGCGTTCGGTGCATACCGACATGTTCAACCACGCGCCCGCGCAGCTATTTGTGAATACCGGCAGCGGCATTCCCGGCCGACCCGCCATGGGTTCGTGGCTCAGCTACGGTCTGGGCAGCGAGGCCGACGACCTGCCGTCGTTTGTCGTGCTCAAAAGCGGCGACAGCTTGAGCGGCGGAGCGGCCATGTGGAGCGCCGGGTTCCTGCCCTCGACGCACCAGGGCGTGCCGTTCCGTGGCAACGGCGATCCGATTTTGCATGTTTCGAATCCGGCAGGTTACGACGCGCGCGCCCAGCGCGCCTCGCTCGATTTGATCGGCCGCTTGAACCGCGAAAGGCTCGGAATTGTCGGCGACCCCGAAATCGCGACGCGCATCGACGCCTATGAGATGGCTTACCGCATGCAGACGCGCGCCCCCGAATTGATGGACTTCTCGCAGGAAACTCTCGCGACGCTCGAAATGTACGGCGCAAAGCCCGGCGACACGAAATCGGCCTTTGCCAATAACTGCCTGATGGCGCGGCGACTGGCCGAACGCGGCGTGCGATTCATTCAGGTCTATCACGCCGGCTGGGACCATCACAGCGACGTCGAAGGGGGCGTGCGCGCACAGTCGCTGCAAACCGACAAGGCCTCTGCCGCACTCATTCGCGATCTCAAGCAACGCGGGCTGCTCGAGGACACGCTCGTTGTCTGGGGCGGCGAGTTCGGCCGCACGCCGATGGTCGAAGCCAGTGCCGCACTCGGCCGCAGCAAGGGACGCGACCACCATCCGCAGGCTTTTACCATGTGGTTTTCCGGCGGCGGCATCCGGCCCGGCGTGACGGTGGGCGCGACGGACGATTTCGGTTTTCACCCCGTCGAAAACCCCGTTCACGTGCACGACGTGCAGGCGACGATTTTGCATTGCCTGGGGATCGACCATCGCCGCCTGACGTTCAACGTCCGCGGCCTCGATTTCAAACTCACCGGCGTCGACGAACATCAACCGGTGAGCGCGCTGCTTGCGTAACGCGCCAAGCCCACGGACAGCCGTCCGTGGGTCTCAAATCGACGACATGTCAGACGCGGTGGGTGCTCGTTTGACCCACGGACGGCCGTCCGTGGGCTTTTACGGGTTGCGAATCAGCCAGACTTCGGCGACCTGGCAGCCGCGGCCGTTGCCGCCGAGGCCTTTTTGACGGTGCCAGGTCAGCGTCAACTTGCCGTCGCTGGTGGCGTCGATGGGAACCACGAACTCTTGAATTTTGATCGGATTCCCCTTATCGATCTCGGGATGAATCTCCATCGTCTCATCGGCCATCAAACGAATTTTCACCAGCGGCATGTCGCCCGCGTAGCTGACGACCAGCTTGTACGTGCCCGCGGGATCGAGGTCGTTGTATTGCATTGTGAGCGGCGCATCGTGGAGCGATTCGGCGTCGGTCCACCATGAGAGCGGAAACGACTTATAATCTTTGCCGCGGATGCCGAACCCGGTGAGGGCCGACTGGAAGAACGCGGGATCGGTTGCGAAACCCGGACCGCGCACCAGGTGCGGCTGCCGGGCCGGGTTGCCCAAGTCGTCGTAAAACCCGCCGGGACCGGGATTGGTCCAGTTGACGATTTCCGCAATTCCCGCGAGCCGCTGTGGCTCGTCCGTCAGCTTGCGGATTTCGGTGAAGCGGCCTTTCATCCACAGCCGGTTGTTGAGCGGCATGTCGATCGTATCGAGGTTCGCTCCGCGTTCGGTCTCGATGGCCTGATGTCGCGAAACGCTGAGCTGCATGCGAACGCTTTGAAACAGGGCATCACCCAGCTCGAAGACGCGGGCGCGCAGGTCGCGCGCGGGCGAGTTGGTGACGGCCAGATCGAGAATGTGTTCGGCGTCGTCCATCGCCCGCAGCGACCCGGTCTTCGAGGCCTCGCGGAGTCGCTCGATCGCCTGTTCTTCGACGCTCGTTTCGTAAATCAGCCGGCTGCGGACGAAGGCGTCGTAATACGCGCGGTACAGGGCCTGCTGAAATCGCCAGTTGAGATGCAATTGCGGCGAGGCGGTTTTCTCCATCGCTTGAAACTGCTCGAGGGTGCTGTCGACGCCTGAGTTGGTCAACAGCGGGCCTTCCCAGTTCTTTTCGAGCGCGAGCAAGCCCTGGGCAAACGTGTCGGCCTGCTCATCGCCGATAAAGTAGCGGCCGTATTGCCGCAGCGTGTCGATCACCGGAGCGTCGGGATCCCAGCCCAGCGCGCTCCAGACGATTTTGTTGACGTCGTCGTTGCAGCCTTCGGAATACGTGATGAAGCCGTCGGAGTATTTTTGCAGCAGGCGAAAAATGTGCGCCTGCCCGTGCGGACGAGGATTGATCACCTCGCGCCCTTCGGTGACCGCGTAGGCGAGATCCCAATCGGGCACCGGGTATTGGCAATGCCGGCTGTGCGTGATGTCGGGGTAGCGACGGATCGCGTACTTTTTGGGAATGGCGGCCCGCAGTTCCGGCAGCGGCACGCGAACCTGCGGCCCGAACACCAGGCCCGCCAGCCAATCGGGCTGCTCGGTGTTCACGATGTCGTAAAAGATCTGCATCCACTCGGGGGTGAAGCCTTGCGGCGACATCCACATTTGCGCTTTCGGATGGTACTTGTGCAGATTTTCGGCCTGCTTCGCGAGCAGGTCCATGAGCTGCCGCGGATGCGTGTGCCCCGGATCGCCGCCCGGAACAAAGATCGCGTCGACGCGCGGAAGCTGTTTGAACACGTTGCCCCACTCTTCGACGGCGGCGGCAACCGTGGCCGGATCCGCGTAGTCTTTATCCATCGCGGGATACCAGATCCACACGTCCATGTCGTAGCGATCGCAGAGCCGCGACATCTCGATCATCATCGGCAGCTTTGGCAGCGGAAAATGGGGACTGTCGTCGGCATCGTCCGAGCGCGGCGGGATCAGCTCGACGGCGTTCGTGCCGAAGACCACCAGGTCGCGGATGTACTGTTCCCACATGGCGACGTTCCACCCGTCGTACGAATTCGTCTTGGGGCGATAGCCGAGCTGGTGGCCGCGCAGCGCGATCTTGGGAGCGGTAGTGATATCGAACGTCTCGGGAATCGTCAGCGAGTTTTTGGTCATGCGCAACTCGCGCAGCAGCCGGCCGACGCCGAACAAAACACCCCGCGGATCATGGCCCACGACGAACACGGCGGGTGCCTCGCGCTGGAAAACTCGAATACGAAAACCTTCAGCGGTCAAGGCTACGGCGGAGATCGCGAGTTGTTGGGTATAAGGCCCCGTCAATGCAGCCGGCGCAGTGTCCAAGCCGACGGCGATCACGGGGACCGGCTCCGCGGGCCACGCGCTGGCGGTCTTCAAGCGAATTTGCGTGCGCTTCTCGACTTCTTCGACCAGCATGCGCACGGCTTCGTGTTCAGGCCCCGCAGCATCGGGCAACGTGACCACCACGGCCTGGCTCAGGTCCAGATAAAAGGCTCCGCGACGGTATGCGAACTCGTCCGGATAGTGGTTCGTGTCGAGGAAGGTGCGGGCAGCTTCGTCCTTTCGCAAAAACGCGTCGAAAAACGCGACCGAATATTGGTTGACGATGCGCTGGTCTTCCAGCGCGTTGGAGAAGGTGAATTTGACGTTCCCTTGCTTGTCTTTCTCCACGCCGATGCCGTCGCCCCAGTTGGGGTTGATTTGGGCCACCTCAGTGAAGGTGTAATGTCCGGCACCCTTGAAATTCATCAGGTACTTCGGCCCGGTGGCCCGATTGTAATAGGCCATGCTGCGCTGATTGCCGACGTTGCCCACGGTCCGATCCGCATCGCCAAGCATCAGCAGCAGGGGGAAGTCGACTTTGCGGCCAGTCTCCTGCACGTTTGCAGGAAACGATGCCGCCAGCGTCATCGGAATGATGGCCTTGATCCGCCGATCGACCTCGGCAGCGCGGCAGGAGGTGAAGCCGCCAAACGAATGTCCGAAGACGCCGACTTTTTCCGAATCGAGATGCGTGGCAAGCCAATGGTCTTTCGACGCCGACAACTCGCCCAAGTGCGTGATCAGGAACGAAACGTCCAGCGGGCGGTCGTCGCGGCGTTCGGGCTTGCGCGTGTCGGAGTTATAAATCACAATCTGGTCGGGCAGGATGGTGACCCCGGCGTTGCCGGTGTGATCGGGAGCGGCGACGACGTAACCGTGCGAGGCAAGATACTCGGCCTGATAAGTGTTCTGGTGGCGCAAGCCCCCGTTGCCGTGCGAGAAAATCAACAGCGGAAAAACGCCGTCGTGGAGCGGGGCGTTCCGCCGTGCCACATTCTTGAAAGTCTTCTCCAGCTCGCCGAAATTCCCGCCGAAGCGGCCGATGACCAAGGCGCCGGCGGCAAGTCCGGCCGGACGAACCCAAAAATCGCTGAACTTATTCAGCGGCTCTTGTGCGCCCTCGGCGGCCGGGTACCAGATTTCCGTGACCAGCGTCCGCGGCTTTTTCGTGATCGCGCACGTGCGGCCGGCATCGACGAAAACTTCGGTGCGGACGCCAACCGCATACGGTCCCGGCTTGAGCGGGTCGGCGGCTCGCCCGCGCGAACTTGCAATTGTGATGAACGCGAGAGTAACGACGACGATGTTGCGTAGCGGCAATCTCATCGGTGGCAGTCTCCGGTTGGTCGCACTTCAATGGGCAAGATGATGCGGGACAAGTCAGGAAGCCAGTGCATATGACGGTGGGTGCCATGCCCACCGCTTTGGGTGGGCATGCGTTTGAGGACATGGCCACGCAGAGCCGTGGCCATGGCACCCGACACCAATCTACCAAAACTCCCGGTGCAAATCCGCCGCGCCTGGGCCGATTATTTCAACGACTGCACCGTGATGTTGCGGTTGCAGTCGACGAGCACCATGTGGGACGGCGGGACTTCGGTCCAGTTGGCATCATCGGTCAAGGGCTCGGAAGCCACAAGCACGGTCCGCTCGCCTTCGCCTTCCGTGCGCATGCGGCACACGCCGTCGACGCATTCATACTGCGTGCCGGTTTGATAATACAGCGTGGGGGCGACGCCGGCCCCCGTCGCGTAGCGTGAAACGGCTGCGCACTGGCCGTCGGTCACCGCCATGTTGAGCAGCGAATCTTGCAGCACGCCCCGAGTGCAGGCCAGCTCCTCGACCTCGTGAACGGTGGATTCGAGCGCGCGGGCCATCCGGGCGGCAGGGTCATGGTTCCTGCCGCGCTTTACGTGGTCGCGAAACAGGGCGAACAGATGTTCCGAGTCGGTCGTGCCATGAATCGAGAGGTAGCTGGCATCGGAGAGCCGCTCGCGCAGCGGCCGCTTGATCTTCATAAAGTCGGCGATCGATCCATTGTGCATGAAGGCAAAGCGTTCGGCGGCAAACGGGTGACAGTTCGATTCGGAGACGCCCATCCCGCGCGTCGCGGCGCGCACGTGCGCCATCACCACCGGGCTGCGACTGACGCGCGCCAAATGGATCAAGTTCACGTTGTTCCACGCGGGCCGGATCGACCGATATTGCGCCGGCTCGGGCGAAAGATCGGGAACGTACCAGGCAATGCCGAAGCCGTCGCCGTTGAGCGGCTCGGAGCGCATGCGGGCGCGATAACTTTGATTGATAATCGAGTAGACGGGCCGGGTCGTCAGCAGGTCGAGCGTGATCGGCGCTCCCATATAAAGCACGAAACGGCACATTCAAAGATCTGCTTCTGCGGAGTCTTGAGTATTTCGAGTGTCCGGTGCGCAACAAGGACGATCGTACCATCTCGCTTGCCGAAACGCATGTCCTGGGCGGGACGCCGCGTCCGCCGAGCCGGTGGGTTTAACCCACCGATCCTCGGCCAACGCACGCAAGACGCGCGAATGTATGGGCGGCTTCGATTCGCATTGGCCGAAGACCGCGGGGATCAACCCCGCGGCTCGAATGACATCGAACCTACTTCGCGTCGAGCGTCCAGAGCGGATAGCCGCCGACGTTGCCGTGTCGCGTTACTTTGAAGTGCTTCGCGGCGGCTGCCTCGAGCGTCTCGGCCTTGTAGTCAGCCGCGCAC
>JBBDVZ010000031.1:0-11945 GCA_040903115.1 Planctomycetaceae bacterium | reverse complement strand
AATCGACATGTCGACCGTGGGCGAGTTGTTCGCGCCGAAGTTCATGGAAGGCGCCCGTCTGACGCCCGAAATCGAACGGGAGATGGCCCGGTCGCTCGATGCCGACAGCCTCCGCTATCTGCCCATCGAATCCATCGCGCGCTGTGTGGAAATCGCCGGCGGCTCGCTGTGCCAGGCTTGCATCAACGGCACGTATCCCACGCCGGCCGGGCAGGAGCTGTATCAGATTGCCCTCGACAACAACAACAGCCAGACCGGCGGGTCGAGCAAGCGCACGTACGACGCCCAGTCGCTGGCCGGCACGGCCCCACGCTGATCCCTTCGAACCCCCCGCGATTCGCATGACCGATGCTTGGCACGAAATGCAGATTCGCGTGCGATACGCGGAAACCGACGCGATGGGCTTCGTGCACCACGCCAACTATCTCACGTATTTCGAGCTGGGGCGGACCGAGCTCTACCGGTCGGAGGGGGGCAACTACCGCCAGATGGAAGAACAGGGCTTGTTCTTCGTGGTCGTCGAGCTCACGTGCCGATACAAATGGCCGGCGCGCTACGACGATTTGCTTCGGGTGCGTACCCAGGTCGCCCGCATCTCGCCGGTAAAGCTCGAGCACGATTACGAGATTTACTGCGAGAACAAGCTGCTGACGTCGGCGCACAGCGTGCTCGCCTGCGTCGATCGCGCGGGCAAAGTCCGCCGCATCCCCGATTTCATTCTCAACTGGACTCCAGCCGGCGCTTGACGCGATCGGTTGAATGCAGCGGGGGCGAGCCGGCGCATCAAACCCCCCTCCCTTCCAGGGAGGGGTTGGGGGAGGATCGAGACAATCGACCTGTCCTCCCCGCTCCCGAAATCAGCTCTTCAGGGGAGTGGGTTTTGAAAACCCACTAAAAGTTCAAACGGCCACGTCGTGTTGCGCGCTTCGCGTCGCGGAATTCTTGACGCGTCTTGTCGAGCTCAGCCTGCTGCGATTGTCGTTCGTCAAGCGTCTCGGCCGCGGCCACCAGTTTTTCGAGGCGCGCGAGTTCCTCGTGAAAACCTTGCCTTAATCCCCAACCTCCGAAGATCCAAAACCCGTGCATCGATCGGACTCCACGATCGCATTGAAATGACATTAGAAAATCAGATCGCCCCCCAGTATTTCCCGATATTCCGCGCGAACATTGTCGAGTTCAGCGCTTATCAATTGTTGCTCTTCCGACGTGCTGGCGCGTGCCAACTCCTTTTCCAGACGCGCGATTTCATCGCGAAAACCCTGCTCGAGGGCCTCGTGACCACACTCCCAGAACTCATTCATCGTGACACAATTTCCCGCACAATGGCCCCAAGATTCAACAAAAGATGAATTTTTTACCGCAGAGACGCAGAGTTCGCGGAGGTTTCAATTTGAGTGTCGCGTGTCATTGAGCGCCTCTGCATTGCATTGCTCACCTGCAATAACTTGTTTTTTTAACAAGAAACTGGGAACCTGTGAACTACACGCCGCCGATGGGGAAAAAGGCTCCATCGTTCATTTGGCGGCAGTTTCAACGCAGGGCGTCGCGATGCCCCGATGGTCCGTTGTGCCTTCAAGGGCCGATTGAACCATGAAAGGGGGGTTCCGAGCTGCAAGGAGGGTGCGCGCGGCGGCCCTCTGCGTCGCACTCATTGGTGTGATCTCTGTTACCGTCTCCGTTTGGTTGCGGCGTAGCCGCGCTGCGATCTCCGCGTCTCTGCGGTTCATCATGAATTTTCATACGTAATGAGCCGCGATTGAACATCGAGAGTGTGCCGCGAATGGGCACGACTCGGACCGCCCCGCTTGGCGCTCCGGGAGGCGTGTGTGACAATTCTATTTGGACGTTCTCGATTGAAACAAGGCGCCGTGAGACACAGCCATGAATCGTCATCTGCTTGCGTTGTCGGCGGTCGTCGGGGTGATTTGGTCCTCGGCGAGTGCGCAGGATCTGGCCCCTAACGGCTCGTTCGAAGAGGGAACCGAAGGCCCCCAGGGCTGGCACAAACTCGGTGAAGGTCGCTGGTTGAAAGATTCGCGAGACGCTCGTCACGGCGGCCGTTATGTTTCGGCGGCCAAAACGACGCCTGGCACCGAGTGGGAAAGCGACGCGGTCGCCATCGAGCCCACAACGGGTTATCGGATCGAAGCCTGGGTGCGCTGCCGCTCGGGTAGGGCGTGGATCGGCTGGCAGTTTGGGGACCGTCCGCCTAAATCAACCTCTTTGGAGAATCCGCCATCGGTCACGAAAGGGCCCGACTGGCAATACTTCGCCGTCGAAGTGAACTCCGGGAAGGCGAATCAGGCCCGAATTTCGTTGGGAGTCGACGGCGAGGCGGACTTCGACAAGGTGTCGCTGGCGCGCATTGCCGTCAGCACGCTGGGCAACCGGGGCGTCGAGAAGGACAAGCGCGGCCGGCTGGGCCTGTGGAACGAAGAGAAAGCCGACGTGCTCGCCGGAGTCCCGCGAGGCGGCGCCCAACGCTTCGATGATCAGATCAAGCTCGAGGGCCAAAACAGCGTCGTTCTGGAGCCCAGTTCGCCCAAGCACTGGTACGCTATTTCTTCGGTGAACTATCCGCTTCCGGCATGGACCGGTCGTCTGCGTCTGATGGGCCACGCGCGGTGCGCCAACGGCGCCACGGCTCAGCTTGCCGTCTGTTGGGTCGACGACAAACAGCAGTTGCTTGAAACCTACCTGGGTCCCGAGTCAACGGGCGCCGACTGGCAAGAGCTGAACCTTACCCCGCCGGAACCGCCGGCTGGCGCGGCGTCGGTGCGTCTGGTCGCGTTGGCTAAAGGCGGAAGCGTGTGGTTCGACGACTTCGACCTCAGGGCCTTCAAGCCCGACAAACCGCTTGTCAAAGTATTGGTCAACCAGGTGGGATATGACAACAAGGGGCCGAAGAGCGCCGTCGTCGCCACCAATTTCTTCCCGACTGAAAGCCCGCAAATCGCCTGGGAGCTGCAGGGCCAGGACGACAAAATCGCCGCACGCGGCCAGGTGGGTTGTTCGGGCCGCATCCACGCGACATCGCCTGATGATTGGGGCTGGTATTTTTGGCGCGTCGACTTTTCAACGTTTCAAGCGCCGGGCGTCTACAAGGCGGTGGCGATTGTTCCGTTGCCAACGGGCGTGCTGGCCCGCGGCGAGTCGCCGCCAATTTCGATTCGACCCAATGCGCTGCTGCATGAGACCGCACCGCTGGGCGTCGATTTCTTTTTTGTCCAGCGCTGCGGGTGCGAAGTGCCGGGCTGGCACGGGCCCTGCCATCTCGACGACGCCCGATTGCCCGACGGCAGCCACATCGACGTTACAGGAGGCTGGCATAGCGCGGGTGACTATAACAAGCCGATGTGGCAATTCGGCGACAGCGCAGCGGTCTACGCGCTGGCCGTTGCGTTCGACGAGCATCGCGATCTGTTGTCGCAAAACGATCGTGACGGCGATGGCCTCCCCGATGCGCTCGACGAAGCGCGTTGGGGGGCGGCCTTTCTGGCGAAGATGCAGAATCCGGACGACGGGTCTTTGCGGGGCGACGTCAACCAGGGCCCGCGCCGCGAGTGGATGCGCTGGACCGCTCCAGACGTCCATACCGACAACAAGCCCGGCACCGACGACGACCCCGTCATCGCGCAGCCGGTCGGTAATACACCCCTGGCCATCGCCGGCTGGGCGCGGTTGGCGACGCTTTTGAACGCACGCAGCACGCCAAACGACTATCTCGATCGCGCCCGCAAGCTCTGGAGCTACTACTCCAAGCCGGATGCGGCCGCCGCCAACCCGCTTCTGTTATTCGGCGCGGTGGAAATGTACACAGCGACGAAAGAGGACGCTTTCAAGACGTTCGCCGACCGCTCGGTCGACACGTTGCTCAAGGCCCAACGACCGGACGGAGGATATCCGGGCGATAGCGGAGACCACGGCGACTGGACAGCAGCGGCGCTGGCCACGTACGCGCTACGGTTTTCTGGCGGCGAGCGCGATGCGCGGCTGCGCGAATCGCTGACAAAGTACCTCGAGTTCTGCCTGTCGCGTGCCGACAATCCGTTCGGACTTTCCCGCCAAGGAGTCGACGCAAACAAACCGGTGTACTTTCATCCCACGGTGGGGCTGGGGGTGAATTTCTGGCTGTTGGGGCGCGCGTGGGCGGCGGCACTCATCTATCGGCTGACGGGTGATGAACGGGCGCGGACGTACGCGGTCGACCAGATCGACTGGGTCTTCGGCAAGAATCCGTACGGGCTGTGCATGTTCGAAGGCAAGGGAGTCCTCAACCCGCCTCGTTTCCATCACCGCTACAACATGATTCCCGGAAAAGAACGCGGGGCCGTGCCCGGAGCCATTCCCAACGGCTTCGTCAGCGACATGGGGATTGCGGACCGGCCGGGCTTCGACATGAGCCGCGGCGGCAACCGCTCGCCCTCGTACCGCACCAGCGAACCGTGGCTAGTCCACAACGTCCTGCACTTACTGGCCGTCAGCGCGCTGTCGAGCAGCGAGAGTCGATAGCCGTCCGCGGCTAGTTTTCAGTTTTCAGTGTTCAGTGTTCAGCAAGAGGTTGTAAACTGATTTTCACTGAACACTGAAAACTCCCGTAGTGTCGACTCGTGTCAGGCCGACCAACATGAAAACAGGTCGCGAACACATCTTCATTTGGGTCTTTTTCGTCGTGCCGCTAATCGTCGCGCTGATGTTGCCGTTAGTACAATGGCTAAAAACGCTGTTCAGGTGACAGCGGTGTTTTAGTGCTTCGTGCTTCGAATTTCCTTCGTCATTCGTGCTTCGTGCTTCCTCATCTGCCGGTGCCTCACGACAACATTGCCCCATCACACTTCGATCACGACGACTCCCGCCGCCGCCACCATCGACCTCGAAGGCGTGCGCGTTCATAACCTCAAGAACATCAGCCTGTCGCTGCCGTTGGGCAGGCTGATTGTCATTAGCGGGGTGAGCGGATCGGGAAAGAGCAGCCTCGCGTTCGACACGCTGTATGCCGAGGGGCAGCGGCGGTACATCGAAACGTTCTCGGCCTATGCGCGCCAATTCCTCGATCGGCTCGAAAAGCCGGACGCCGACCGCATCGAAAACATTCCGCCGGCCATCGCCATCCGCCAGGGAACTGTCAACCTCAGCAGCAAATCGACCGTCGCGACGGCCACCGAAATTCATGACTACCTGCGATTGCTGTTCGCCCGCGTCGGCAAGATCGTGTGCCCGACGTGCGGCCAAGAGATCGTTGCGGAATCGCCCGATGCGGTGCGCAGAGATGTTGAACGCCTCGACGACGGCACGCGCTACATGGTCGCGTTTCCCGTTTCTCCTATGCACGGCGACCAATCGGAGTCGCCCGGCGCGACATTTGAGCGGCTGCGAGAAGAGGGCTTCGGACGGGTCATTATCGACGGCGCGACGATTGACCTGCGCTCGCCGTCCGCAACCGCGCCTATTGCGCCGCAGCCGATTTGGGTGATCGTCGATCGTCTGACCGCGGGCGAATCAACCCAAGAGCGATTGCTCGACAGCGTCGAAGCCGCTTTTCAACGCGGAGATGGTCGATGCATTTTGGTGGCAGAAGGCAGCGGTTCGCGGTCGGAATTGCGATTACAGGAGACAACAAAAATCGACGGGAGGACATGGCACATCCGAATGTTCGACGCTCGCTTGCATTGCGCGAGGTGCGATCTCGATTTCATGCCGACCGAGCCGCGGCTGTTCAGCTTCAATACGCCGCTCGGGGCCTGCCCCGAATGTCGCGGGTTTGGCAAGGTGCCCGCGATTTCGTTCGAGCGCCTGGTGCCCGATCCCGGCAAGTCGCTGCGGGAGGGCGCCATTGTCGCGTGGACGACGCCCGCGTATCGGCACGAGCTGGATGAGCTGTTGGAACTGGCCGGCGATTATGACATTCCCGTCGACGTTCCGTTTCGCGATCTCGATCCGCGACATTTGGAGCTGATTACCAACGGCGTCAGCGAGCGCAACTTCGGCGGGCTGCGCGGCTTTTTCGACTGGTTGGAAAGGCATCGTTACAAGCTGGGCGTGCGCGTGTTTCTCAACCGCTGGCGGTCGTATGAGACATGTCCCGCCTGCCAGGGCCAGCGACTGCAACCGCAGGCATTGGTCGTGCGGATGCTCGGCCGCAATATCGCCGAGGTTTGCCGCTTGAGCGTCGGCGACGCCACTGTGTTCTTCGCGCGGCTGGAGGCAACCCTCAGCGAGGACGAGCGGGCGTTGACCAAAAGCGTGCTTTCGGAAATCCGCACGCGGCTCGGATATCTCAATCGAATCGGGCTCGGGTACGTGACTCTTGACCGAACCATGAAAACGCTCTCGAGCGGCGAAGCGCAGCGCGTCGCACTCACCGGGACGCTGGGTTCGTCACTGGTCAATACGCTCTACGTTCTCGATGAGCCTTCGGTCGGTTTGCATCCGCGCGACAGCCGCCGCGTGATCGACGCGATTCGTGCACTGTGCGACGTGGGCAATACAGTGGTTGTCGTCGAGCATGAAGAGGCGTTTGTCGTCGCAGCAGATGAGCTGGTCGACATCGGACCCGGAGCAGGCAAAAACGGCGGCCGCGTTATTTATCAGGGGCCGCCCGCGGGCATAACGGGTGTCGAGCAATCGCTCACCGGCGCATATCTATCGAGACGCAATCACAAAATCCCCCTCCCTTCCAGGGAGGGGTTAGGGGAGGGTGGAACCGCTCACGCACGAGCGATTCGCAATCGCGAACGACGCCACCCAGCACAACCCGGCTCGTTAATCCTCATCGGCGCTCGCCAACACAATCTCAAAAACCTCACCGTCGAATTCCCGCTGCAAACGCTGTGCGCCGTCACCGGCGTCAGCGGCAGTGGCAAGAGCACGCTGATCGAAGAGACGCTCTATCCGGCGTTGTGCCGACGGCTCGGCCAGCCATGCGACGTCGAGACGCCGGGCGAGTTCGACGACCTGCGCGGTGTCGACAACATCGACGGGGTGATCCTCGTCGACCAAAGCCCCATTGGTCGCACGCCACGCAGCAATGCGGCGACCTACATGAAAGTCTTCGGCGAAATCCGCGCGCTGTTTGCCTCCACCAACGAGGCGAAACTGCGGAATTTCACGGCGACGGCTTTCAGCTTCAACGCGCCGGGTGGCGGTCGTTGCGGCAAATGTCTCGGAAGCGGGACCGTTGAAATCGACATGCAGTTTCTACCCGATATCACGATGACGTGCCCCGAATGCGGCGGGACCCGGTTTCGGCGTGAAATTGTCGAGGTGAAATATCGCGGCTTGAACATCGCCGAGGTGTTGAATCTCACCGTGCAGGAAGCATTTTCGTTCTTTCGCAATCATTCGCGCGTGCTGAAAAAGCTGAAGTTCCTGAAGGACGTGGGTCTCGATTATCTCACGTTGGGCCAGCCGGCCAACACGCTTTCGGGCGGCGAATCGCAGCGGCTCAAGCTCGCGTCGTTTTTGGCGCTCGGGACGCGTTCGCGCACGCTGTTTCTCATTGATGAGCCAACCGCCGGACTGCACGCTGCCGACGTTGCCAGGTTGCTTGAGTGCTTCGACAGTCTTTTAGCGGTCGGTCATTCGCTGATTGTCGTCGAGCACAATCTCGATGTGATTGCCGCCGCCAACCACGTGATTGACCTTGGTCCCGAGGCGGGCGAGAATGGCGGCAGGATCGTATCCGCGGGCGCGCCGGAAGAAATCGCCGCCTGTGACGCATCGATCACCGGTCGATACTTGCGCGAATTGCTGTAGAGAGCAAACCCCTCTCCCCTCAGGGGAGAGGTTGGGAGAGGGGTGAAAGGTTGAAGCCCTTCGAAGCGCCCGATGCGTTCCACCCTCCCCTAACCCCTCCCTAAAAGGGAGGGGAGTCTGATACTGCCGCTAGACAATCTCGCCGAGGACTTTCCATGAAACTGTCGGTCGCTGTTGGAATCCTTTCCTTGCTGTTTCTCGTGGGATCCGCGGCGGCGGCCGAATTGCCGCAATACACAATTCTCCGCGCGAGCGAGCCGTTGAAGATCGACGGGAAGCTCGATGAGCCGGCGTGGGCCAAAGCCCCGAGCGTCGGAGATTTCAAGTTCGCGTGGTACGAGAGCGGCAAGAAAGAGCAGACCGTCGCAAAATTGCTTTGGGACAAGGAGTACCTGTACGTCTCGTTCCGGTGCGAGGACGCCCACATCTTTGCCACGCGGACAAAGCGCGGCAGCTCGGTGTGGATGGACGATTGCGTCGAGGTCTTCACCGCACCCGACCCCGAACAACCCAACAACTACTTCAACATCGAGATGAATGTGAACGGGGTCTCGCTGGAAGGACATCATCCCGATGGGGTCGATACCGATTCGAAAGACCGCTGGCGCGCTGAACGGCTTAAAATCGTCACGACAGTTCAGGGAACGAAAAACAACGACAAAGACACCGACGCGTATTGGATTCTCGAAGCGGCCATTCCGCTCAACGCCTTCGCGCACGTCACAAAGCGAACGCCGCCCGAACCGGGCGACAAATGGCGGCTGAACCTCAATCGCCTGGGCGGCGAGACCAACCAGCAATACAGCCAATGGTCGCCCAGCAGCACGCCGATGCCGCAATTTCACTCGCCGAAGGATTTCGGCGTGGTGACGTTCTCGGCGGACGCAGCGAAATAAAGAAACTGCCTGCTTGAGCTCAGAAACTTATCTGCGAAGAAAGTGGCAGCCAGTGTATACTTGACTAGGACGGGCGCACGGCCGATTAATGCGACTTTGGGACAAATTTGACGGAGTCGGAATTCATGCTAAGAGGCACAGTTCACGGCAGGACCATTGAACTCGAGCAAGAGTCCGGCCTGCCCGACGGCCAAATGGTAAACATCGCCATCCATCCCGTATCGCCAACGCAATCCGACACATTACTGCCGGGAGAGGGACTGAAGCGGTGCTTTGGTGCTTGGGCCGATGATGGAGACGAGTTGGATCGCTACTTGGAATGGAACCGCGAGCAGCGCAAGATCGACAGACCGGAGATTGAGCCGTGAGTTATCTGCTGGACACAGATACTTGCTCGGCATACCTGAAGGGCAATCGGACGGTCTGGCAAAAGTTTATGCAATACGCCGGCCGGTTGCATATTTCGGCGGTCACCGCAGGCGAACTTTTTGTGTGGGGATTTCGAGCAAAGGGAACTGCCGCGAAGAGACAATCCGTTTTCGATCTCATGTCCGACATGACCTTCTTGCCGGTGGATCGGGATATCTCTCAAAGATTCGGCGAAGTTCGAGCGGCACAATTGGATCAGGGGCGCACCACTCCGACGTTGGACTTGTTCGTCGCAGCGACAGCGTTGGTTCACTCGTTGACGTTGGTAACGCACAACGTCAGCGACTTCGTGACCATTCCAACGCTATCGATCGAAGATTGGCTCGTTCCTTAATTGTCTTCGAGGAACTTTGCCGCGACGAACGGCCGCTCATGAGATGAGTCACGCGAAGCGCGCCATGTACGGCAACTTGGCGGCGGCGGAGTGGATTTCTTTTTCGCCCTCGAGCAACTGCGACAGGAAGTCCCACTGGCCGCTGGTGAGAGATGAACGGGCGCTGTCGGGCAATGCGCAAGGTATGGCTTCGTTGCCGAATCGGATCTGGTTCGACAGCAGGTCCACCGCGAGTCCACCACGCGGATTCTGTTGGATCCATGCAGTCAGTCGTTCCAGGTCGGCGCGGCTTGCGGTGACTGCCGGAACTCCCAGCGACGTGCAATTGCCGAAAAAGATTTCGGCGAACGATTCAGCGACGACGGCCTTGATGCCCCAGCGGATGAGCGCCTGCGGGGCGTGCTCGCGCGACGACCCGCAGCCGAAGTTCCGGCCGGAAACCAGAATGCTCGCGCCGCGGTATTGCGCGTTGTCAAACGGATGGCTCAAGTCCTGCTTGCGGTCGTCTTCGAAGGCGTGTTGGCCAAGCCCTTCGAATGTCACGCAGCGCAGATAACGCGCGGGAATGATCCGGTCGGTGTCGATGTCGTCGAGCAACAGCGGTATGCCGGTGCCGGTGATTTGTTCGATTCGTTGCGTCATGACGCTATGCTCTCAATACGCCGGGTGCCATGGCCACGGCTCTGCGTGGCCATGTCCTCGAACGACATGCCCACCCAAAGCGGTGGGCATGGCACCCACCAGGATCCGTTCATTCCACATCAGACAGTTGCCGGTTCCAGCATCTCGCGGACGTCGCTCACGCGACCGTTGATCGCCGCGGCAGCGACCATCGCCGGGCTCATCAGCAGCGTGCGGCCGGTCGGGCTTCCCTGGCGTCCTTTGAAATTCCGGTTGCTTGACGAGGCACAGATTTCGCGGCCTACAAGCTTGTCGGGGTTCATCGCCAGGCACATCGAGCAACCGGCGCCACGCCATTCGAAACCGGCCTCCGAAAAAATCCGGTCAAGCCCCTCGGCTTCCGCCTGCGCGCGGACCATTTGCGATCCGGGCACCACCAACGCGCGAACGCCCTCGGCAACGTGCCTGCCATCGACAATTTCGGCGGCTTCGCGCAGGTCGGATATCCGTGAATTGGTGCACGAACCAATGAAGGCGACGTCGATCTTCAGCCCCTTGATCGGCTGGCGCTCTTTCAGTTCCATGAACTCGAGCGCCTCGCGGACGCCGTTGCGATCCTGAGCCGACACGTCCGCCAGCGAAGGCAAACGCTCGTTGACGCCGACCGATTGTCCCGGGTTGATGCCCCACGTTACGGTCGGCTCGATGTCGTCGGCATCGTACGTCACAGCGTCGTCGAAGTCGGCGTCGTCAGCGGAAGCCAGGCTGAGCCACCACCGTGCGGCACGTTCGAACTCGGCGCCGGTCGGCGAAAGCGGCCGTCCGCGAAGGTATTCGATGGTCGTCTCGTCGGGGTTGACATAGCCGCAACGGGCGCCGCCTTCAATGCTCATGTTGCAGACGGTCATCCGCTCTTCCATGTGCATGCGATCGAAGACCTCGCCGAAGTATTCGTACGCGTAGCCCACGCCCCCCTGCACGCCGAGCTTGCGGATGATGTGCAGAATGACGTCCTTGGCGTACACGCCGGGCCGAAGGCTGCCGCGCACTTCAATGCGGCGTACCTTGGGGCGGCTCATTGCCAGCGTCTGCGTGGCGAGCACCTGCGCCACCTGACTGGTGCCGATTCCCAAGGAAATGTTGCCGAACGCCCCGTGCGTGCTGGTGTGGCTGTCGCCGCAGGCAAGCGTGATGCCCGGCTGGGTGAGTCCCTGCTCGGGCCCGACGACGTGGACGATGCCTTGCCGGTTATCGTCGAGATTGAGCAGCGTGATGCCGAACTCACGGCAATTGGCCTCGATGGCCGACATCATCTCTTCGGCGAGCGAATCGGCGAAGGGGCGCGCCTGGTTGTCGGTCGGCACAATGTGATCGACGGTCGCCAGCGTCCGCTCGGGATACAAAACTTTCAACCCGCGGTCCCGCAGCATCTCGAACGCCTGCGGGCTGGTCACCTCGTGAATGAGGTGCCGGCCGATGAACAGTTGCGTTTGGCCGGAGGGCAATTCTCGGACGGTGTGAAGGTCCCAGACTTTGTTAAAGAGGTTTCGATGGTCACTCATATTGACATTCTACGGGCGGAACGTGGAGACGAGGAAGTGCTGCGAATCGCGGTTGTTGCTTGGAAATTGTAGCACAGGAATGGCTTCGGTGTTAGCCGGGCATTGACGCCACCCGCAGCGGCCAATCGATTTACCCAACCGACACGAACGCCATCGGCGGGTTCGGGTTGACGCGCTTGCGGGAGTATATCCAAGCCGACCGCTTCGCCGTCGATTCGACCGCAAGCGGTCGGCTTGGATAGACCTTTGGCAAACTCGCCACTTGAGCGCCATAAACGGCACGCGGACATGGAAGCCGGGAAGGGTGTGGCAATTCTCACTGGCGCATTCTGGGAGGCATGGATAAAC
>JBBDVZ010000030.1:0-11946 GCA_040903115.1 Planctomycetaceae bacterium | reverse complement strand
CACTTGGCCCCCATACGAATCAATCAACGACGCTGAGTGGATACAGTCGAAGTAGGAGAAAGGTCATGAAAACCACCATTCAAAGCCTGCTCTTTGTTGGTGTTTTGTCTGCATTCTTGGTCGGCGCTCCACCGCCAAAGCCACTGGACGGTCAAGGCGATCGCGTCTTAGCGGGTGAATGGTCGGAGCCAGTCAACGGTCTTTCGGCCCGACTCTTGATGTCCCTCGAAGAATCCAAGATCACCGACCAACCCTCGGCATTGCGTTATAAGATTATTCTCGAAACGAAGAACGTCCAGGGGGACGCTCTTGCCGTTTCAAGCCAGCCGCGGTTTGTCAACGTAGAGATTCGAGATGCGGACGACAAGCTGTTACCCGCGCAGGGCTATGACCAAACGGGTCCCCATCCGAGTCCGCAATGGGCAGTTATCCCCGGCGATGCGTATTTGGGAGTCAGAGTCGATATGACGACGGTTGGCATTGGCAGTGGTGCTGCTCTGGTCGGAATCAGCGATTACGTTCGTTTCCTGAAGCCCGGAGAATACAAGGTACGTGCGACTCTGACCGCGGATCACAACAAGGACGGGCCGAACAACCAGTGGGTTGGCATAATGAAGCTGGCACCAGTGTCGTTGGCATTTGACGGCCCGAGACAGTAATTGCCGGGCGAGTTCTGAAACCAAAGTCGCTTGGCCGCCGCCGGTTACCTTGGTCGTTAAACCCGCCACTGTTGTGTCTCAATCGTTTCTTCGGACTCCCATAAAACGACCGATTTGTGAAACTTGCCGCCGCGTTTTGAATGCGCAGGTGAACCGAGGTGTTACGGGACAGATCGTCCGCCGGAAATCCGAAGTGTATCGTTCGATATCGGCTGCCTTCGAGCAGGCATTGCCTCGCCGCACCCCACGAAACCGCGGCATCGTGCCGTTGTGTGTTACCCAGACGGATGGCATTCTCAACATGTCTCGTCGAAGCTTGTTGCGGGGCTGAGTTGGCGGTCGCTGAAGGGGAGTTTGCGATCCCAAAAGAAAAGACAACGCACGTTCCCTCACGCGTTGCCTCGGTTGTTTCGGCGTACAAGTTGCTGCGACTCTTCCCTGTCGAACCGACTCCTACGGGTGTCAAGATCGCCCCCTCATCCAAACGCCATCGGAAAAAGGCGCCCGCACGCAGATTCATCCCTTCCCAGGGTCGCTGCAATGCCAGGCGTGCCAATTGGTGAAACGAGCGGGGATGTATAGTCCGCGTTCAGTTTGCGGCTTATCATCGCCACCACTATGAGCCGCCTGTTTCTCGCAAATCTCGATTTCGAGCATCAGCTTGGGCGGCAACCGCAGGGCAATCTCTCGGCGTCGGTCAAACGACTCAACGAAGAGTTGGCTGCCGCTTGGGTGGGTATCGCTGACGACGGCGACTATCTCTGGCTGCCGGCCGCGATCTCCGCAGATTTCTTCTCCGGCCTTGTTGACCAGGGGTTGCCAGCGGTTCGGCCGGTCACAAATGCCGCCAACGTCGAGCAGCGCGTCGAGTTTTGCCCCTGGGGTTGGACGTCGTCGCTGCGAAAATGGGCCGAGCAACACCAGTGGAATTTCGCAGCGCCCGAGCAAGACGTGGTTACTCTGGCGAACTCGCGGCGCTTTTCAGCGGGGCTGGAGGCGGCGTGGAGCGTCGGCTTGAATCGGGCCGTCGTCGCGCACTCCCTGAAGCGATTCGTCGACGCGGTTGCCGCTATGCCGGGTGATGACGCCGGCTGGGTTGCGAAGGCGGAATTCGGCATGTCGGCACGTGAGCGAGTTCTTGGTCGCGGCCGTGAAGCGTCGGCCGCAGCCATCCAATGGGTCGACAAGCGGTTGAAGAGCGACGGCGTGGTATTTGTCGAACCGTGGGTCGAAAAGCTCGAAGAAGCCGGGCTGCAATTCACGATTCATAGATCGGGCACGATTGTCTTCGAAGGGCTGTCCGGGCTGTTGACCGACGCAGCGGGCCAATACCGCGGAAGCCGTTTCGCGGCCGATGATCAGGCAGAAGCTCGCTGGATGCCGGCGATTGAGACGGGCCTGCGGGCCGCTCGAGAACTGCAGCAGCTCGGCTATTTCGGCCCGCTGGGCATCGACGCCGTCCGGTACCGCGATGAACTTGGCAACCCGCGAATGCGACCGCTGCAGGACATCAACGCCCGTTACACCATGGGCCGCCTCAGCCTCGGCTTTCGGCGACTGCTCTCACCCGGGGAACAGGGAAGCTGGCTGCACGTGCGCTGGCCCGACAATTCGGAGAGCGCGGCTGCACGTTGGGTCGACGAGGTTCGCTCGCGGCTAGCGGCCGGCGTGCGCCTCATACCCACGTCGCCTTTCGCGGTGGGCGGCCGACCGACGGCCCATGGCACGCTTGTCGTGATCGCGCCCACGCGTCAATTGCTCACGGCTGCAGAAGACGCGGTCTTCTCGGCCGCATAGCAACCGGCCACGCGTCACGCGGCGTCGTTCTTTTCCTCAATCGCAGGGGCGGGCCCGATATCTCGCGTGCCTTGGCCGGCGCGCGCTTTGAGGTCAAACAGGCCGAATATTTCGGCGGCGCTCAAGCTCAACGAGGCGTTCGACTCGGCGCCGTCTCCCAGGATTTGCGCGAAGAGTTCGCGTTTCTGCTTCAATACTGTATCGATGCGCTCTTCGATCGTGTCCTTGGAGATGAACTTTGTGACGATGACGGGACTCTTCTGGCCGATGCGATGCGCACGGTTGATGGCCTGGTCCTCAACCGCCGGGTTCCACCAGCGGTCGAACAGAAACACGTACCCCGCAAACTGCAGGTTCAGACCCACCGCGCCGGTTCCATAGCTCATCAACAACAGGTGGCTGTTCGGGTCATCTTTGAACTGCGCGAGGATCGGCTCTCGCCGCTTCGAGGGGACGCCTCCGTGATAGACCAGCGTGCCGAACTGCGCGAGCCGCTGCTGGAGCCAATCGATGCACTTGGTCCATTGGCTGAACAGGATCGCCTTGCCGCCGCTGGCGGCCACTTCTTCGACGTTGGCGATCAAGCGATCGAGTTTCGCGCTCTCCCCGGTCAACGGATCGAAATTTGTGATCTGCTTCAGCCGCAGCACCAGCTCGAAGACATGCTGAATGGTGATCTTTTCCCCGAGGTCGTTGAGATGGATCACGCCTTGCTGTTCCGCGATTTCATAGGCGTGTTGTTGAGCGGGCGCCAGTTCGAGGTACTCTTCGCGGTCCAGCCGCGGCGGCAGGTCGGTCATCACCCGGTCTTTGGTCCGTCGCAGAACGAAGTCTCGGGCGAGGCGCGTGAGCTGCCGCAAATCGGGGTTCGCTTTCGACGGGATTATTTCCATAAACTCGTAAAGCGACGCCATCTCTTCCGGCCGGTTCTCGATCGGCGTGCCGGTCAAAGCCCAACTACGCTTGCGGGGGAGGGAGCGGGCCGTTTGAGCCGTCCGCGAGAGGCGATTCTTGATCCGTTGTGCCTCATCGAGCACAACGAGGTCGAAGCTGGGCCATTCCTCTTCGGGAATGTCGGCGAGATCGCGCACCAGCAGCTCGTAATTTGCGATGAGAATGGTCGCGCTGGGCATCGACCAGATCATTCGTCGCCGCGCCAAGTCGCCTTCGACCGTGATGGTCGGCAATTCTTCGGCCCACATGCGAAATTCGCGTTGCCAGTTGGGAATCAGCGGTTTAGGGCAAATCAACAGAACGCGGCGAATCAGGCCGCCGCGCAGCAACAGCCGCATCGCGGTGATGGCTTGCATCGTTTTGCCCAAGCCCATTTCGTCGGCCAGCAGTGCTTGCTTCTGAGAGAAGAGCCAAGCGATTCCTTCGTACTGGTAGCCGAACGGCTCGAAGGGCATGATGAGCTCGAGCCCGCCCAGCCAACTCTCCAGCGGCGGCTGGAGGAGATAGAACAGCCGGTCTTCTAATGAGAGGGCGTCGTCCGGCGGCGTGAGCCGGGTGCGCTTTTCTTTTTTCGCATTGCCGTCGTCCTCATTCCGCTGCGGCAGCGGGGCTGCGATCGGGCGTAGATCGTTGTCCGGCTTGTCCGCGGCTTCCTTGGGTGGAAGGAATTCCAACCCGTCTGGAAACGTGATACCAAACGTGCGAATGGGCACGCGGCACGACTTCCACGGCCGATCGAGCGTGATGTGGCCGATGAGGCCCGGCTTCGACGCGTCGAAGTGCGGCGATCGCTTCAGCGCGCCGTTGACGCCCGCCGTGTAGATCTCCGTGGAAAGCGCCAGCGGCGGCGATTGCGTGACGGGAGAAATCGAAAGGGGGCAGAATTGCGCCCCCGCCCCGTCCAGGTCAACCGAGATCTGGCAGTCAACCGGCTTAACCGCCGCTGCGGAAGCGGGCAACTCGTCGCGATCCGGCTGGTCGCTCATCGCACCGATCCCGAACGGATGGTTTCTTCGAGCGCTTCGCGGATGCGCTCGAACGGTTCGCGCAGATCGATTTCACTCGGCAGCGACGCGACCCTTTTTTCCACAAGCTCTCGATCGGTTTGGTGGGCGGCGTGAAAGCGCAACCTCTGTCGACCGACGACGCAGCTTCCGGTTGGCTGCTGCTCACGATGACTCGTTGGGCGCGTCGGGAGTTCGACATTCTCTATTTGCTGCGCGGGCGCCGGTTCGGGAGCAGGCTCCGATTGCTCCAAAGCGACGGGCTCTTTCAATTCCGTGGGTTGTTCTTGGGAAACGCGCGCCTGCGCCATATTCGGGGCGTCGGCGATTGCTCGGCTGAGATTGTCCGAGTCGATCCTGATGACCGAAAGCGCGGTGCACGTCGAATGAATGTTCGAGAACTGCGAGAACGCCGCACAGTTGACTCCAGGGTCATGGCCGTTGGAGCCGTTTGTCGTATCGCCCGAGACGTTCGGTTCACAAACGGCCGTCGATGTTTCCGCCGGAGCGGCAGCCATGACCGCCGGTGGATCACAGGTTGCTTCCACCGAGGCGCCGTTGTCGGTCGCCACTGCGGTCGTCGTCTCAAGGGGAGATGGTGCTGTGGAGTCAGCCTCGCGGTGGTCGCACTGGCTGCCCGTGGTCGCACAAGGCTGATCTTGCGGCTCGTTATGCCGGTTCGCCGCTTCGACCACCTGTGGTGGTGATACCGGTTCATCTTCCGACTCGGCGGGTTCGATGATCGTCGAGTCCTGCTCAACACCTGCATCGCGCTCGTTGCTGCTCGGTTCAGCCGCCGCGTCGCCGTTGGTTGGCGGCACGTCATCGTCATCGTCGAGGCAGGCGACGGGCAGCGAGACGTGGTTGCGGACCTCGAGGATTTCAGGGACTTCGGTCAGCACGAGGTGCGGCTTCACGCCGATCTTTTCGACCAGCGTGCGCCCGATCAACTCACCGAGGACGAATGGGGTCAACGTCGGCCCGTAGAGGATTTCCTGCGTGCGGTTTGGCTTGACGGGCGTTGTGCATTGGAATTCCAACGGACGCCCGAAGCGGTTCGTGACAAGCAGCCCTCCGACATATCCTCGTTCGGGAACCTCGATTGCGGCCAAAAACCCAATCCGAAACTCATCCTCTTTTCCACTTGTTGGCATGCCGTTGTGCTTTCCAGTGTCGAATCGTGAGGCGACGGGTACGTTGCAAGCTTGGCAGTACGAGCAGTCGACGCAACCGGTCATGTCGCCCGCAATGCGATACGCGGGCGGACACGGGATTCTGCTGTGCAAATGGCATCGGCACCCGCGCATGCCGCAACGAGCCGAGCCGCCACTCGCGGGGGACGATCGGTAATGGTTCTTATGGTTTTGATCGACGCAACGGATCGGACGACTTGAGCGGTTGTGCCGCCGGCAGCGCTCGAATTTGACGGCTCCCACCGACGCAATCCCGCGATAAGTGCACCCTATCAAGTGACTTAGGAATAGGTCTCGCCCGTGGTTGCCTTTGCAAGCGTCTGTACGCCCGATAAGCTCGGAGGGACGCAAACCCATCGAAGATCCGAGCGCCGCTCATGACCGCCGCCGCCGACCGCCCCGAACATCTCAGCCAGCCGGAAATCCGTCGGTTGCAGTTTGAGCGTCTGTCGCGGTTGCTCGCCGAAGTCGCCTTGGGCAACGCCTTCTGGAAGGCGAAATTTGCGTCAGCCGGCTTTAAGCCCGCAAGCGTCGAAACTCTCGACGATCTCGCGCAACTGCCAGTCACCACCAAAGATGAGTTGGTGCACGACCAGGAGCTACATCCTCACTACGGCAGCAACCTGACGTACAAGCAGGCCGCGTACTCGCGAATGCACCAGACGTCGGGCACAACCGGTTCGCCCCTGCGCTGGCTCGACACGCCGCAGAGCTGGGAATGGTTCATGCAATGCTGGTCGCAGATCTATCGCATGGTCGGACTGCGGCAGGACGACGTCTTGGCGTTTCCGTTTTCGTTCGGGCCGTTCATCGGCTTTTGGGCGGCATTTGAGGGGGCGACGCGGCTCGGCAATCTCTCGTTGGCGGCAGGGGGAATGAGCAGCCAGGCCCGACTGAAGCTGATTGAGGAGAACAGGGCGACCGTCGTCTGTTGCACACCCACATATGCGCTGCGGCTAGCCGAGGTCGCCACTCAAGAAGGATTCGATCTCCGTTCGGGATCGGTACGTGCTCTGATCGTCGCCGGCGAGCCGGGAGGCAACGTTCCGGCGACGCGCCAGCGCATCGAGACGGCTTGGGGGGCGCGGCTATTCGATCACTGGGGGATGACCGAAATCGGTTCGCTCGCCGTCGAATGCCTCGAAAATCCCGGCGGGATGCATGTCCTGGAAACCGAATGCATCGCGGAAATCGTCGACCCACAGACGCTGCAACCTGTTCAATCCGGCGCGCAGGGAGAATTGCTGATCACCAACCTGGGCCGCATCGGCTCGCCGCTGATTCGCTACCGCACAGGCGATCTGGTGAAAGCCGACCCAAATCCGTGCCCCTGCGGCCGCAAGCTGCTGCGCCTTGAAGGCGGGATCCTCGGCCGTTGTGACGACATGGTGTCGATTCGCGGCAACAATGTTTTTCCCACCAGCCTCGAAGCGATTCTGCGAGAGTACGATGATGTGGTCGAGTATCGCATCGTGGTTGAAACGCGACGCGCGATGCCGCATCTGCGAATTGAAATCGAGCCGTCGCCCCAAGCGGACATCGAACCGCTCTTGCAGACCCTCAGCCGCGCGGTCAAAGACCGGCTCAATTTTCAGGCGGAAATCATCGCGGTGCCAGCCGACACGTTGCCCCGCTTCGAGCTGAAGGGCCGGCGGTTTGTCCGAGAATCGTAATCCGCGTCCTCCCGCATTGTGTGCCAACATATCGACTACCGTTGATTCGAACGCCGATCTTAACGATAATCGAACACGATGAATCCCACCGCACATCCCTCCCAGCGCTGTCCCGGAACGCTGCCGCGACGCGGATTTCTGCGCCTCGGGCTCTCGGGGCTTGCCAGCTTGGGTTTGGCCGATTTGTTGCGGCTGGAAAGCGCTGCCGCCGCCGCGGGAGTGCATCCTTCCAGCGATAAGTCACTCATTGTGCTGTGGCTGTGGGGCGGCCCCAGCCACATGGAGACTTTCGACCTCAAGCCCGAAGCGCCGCCCGAATATCGCGGCGAGTTTTTGCCCATCGCGACGTCGGCTGGCGGCGTCCAGATTTCCGAGCACCTTCCGCGGCTCGCCCAGCTCGGTGACAAGTTCTCGCTGATCCGCTCGCTGAGCCACGATAGTCCCGGCCACGTCAACAGCACACATACGTTGGTCACCGGCTATCCCGGCGAACTGGTCGAAGCGGTGCCGTATCAGCCCAAGTATCCCGATTTGTGGTCGGTGGTTTCGAAAGTGCGCGGCGAACGCGTCGACGGCGTCCCGGCGCATGTCGGCCTGCCGCGAGTTCGCTATAACGGCTCTGCTTACCTTGGCGGCGGGGTCGATCCGCTTTTCATCACCAGCGACCCGAACAGCAAGAACTTCAAGGTGCCGAACCTTGCGCTGAGCAAGTCTCTGACGCGTGCCCACTTAAACGAACGCGTCGAACTGCTCAAGCAGTTTGACAATCTCCGCCGCCAGGTTGACGACCACGGCACGATGGACTCGCTCGACCGCTTTAACCAGAAGGCCGTCAGCATGCTGGCGCGCGGCGACGTTGGCAAGGCTTTCGACATTGGGTTAGAAGACCCGAAAACCCGCGACCGGTACGGACGGCACAGCGTCGGCCAACGCTGCCTGTTGGCCCGCCGCTTGATTGAAGCCGGCGTGCGAATTGTCACTGTGGATTTTCCATACGTTGAAGGGCAAAAGGCCCGAAGCTGGGACGATCATGCCAGCGTGTGGAATATTTTCACCGAGATGAAACACCGCCTTCCGGTGCTCGACCAGGTCGTCAGCACGCTGATTACCGACCTGCACGACCGCGGCCTGCAAAACGACGTCCTGCTGTTGGTGATGGGCGAGATGTCGCACACGCCCAGGCTGAGCAACTTCCAGGGCCAGCCAGGACGCGAGCATTGGGGACACACCATGTCGGTCTTCCTCTCCGGCGGCGGCATGCGGATGGGCCAAGCCATCGGCGCCACCAACAACAAGGGTGACGAAGTGGTCGATCGGCTCGTGCAGCCCAACGACCTGCTCGCGACGCTGTATCACTACTTCGGCGTGCCGGCCAACACGCAATTCACCAGCCGCGCCGGCCGCCCGACGCCGATTCTCCCGAGCGGCGTGCCGATTGCGGACCTGTTGTAGCAACCGCGTTCGCGCAACTATCGGGGCCACGGCGAAAGCGCCTTAGGCCGCGCCACCCTGCGGATGCGGCGCGTTATGCGCCGCGGGGCGGCTCTTGAGGTATTCCGGCGGGTTCTCGAAGAAGTGGTGGATCGCGGACCGAACTAGGGGCTCTTAGGAATCGGGACCACGCGATGTGACCTCATTTGTCTTCCCTTGGAGGTTGAGGACGGGGGGCAGTACCAAGACGGGAATACTGAAAGTCTCTTGATCGCCCGCGCCTCCCGACTCACTCGACAACAGCAGGTGCCCGCGTTTTGCTGTTTTCGCTTGTAACTGGCCTCTTGCATCCGCTTTAAAGGACAATCGCAATAATGTACCGGCATTGTCCATTGTCGACTCGATAATGCGAGCATCGACAAGTCTCTCTAACGCAGAGTCAAATGCCATCCTGAGGTCGGTGGGTGAGCTTTCTGGAACGCGGTGTTTGATCAAACAATCTACGGACGTTGGAACTGTAATTCCATTTCGAGAGGCCCCAAGGATGACGAGGCCGGGAGACAGCCAACGGCTGCTGGGACGTTCCACATTGATTGGAACCGTGAAGGCGAATTGTCCTTTTGCGTCTGAGATTCGTAGTGTCGCGTGAGTGGTCCCACCGGGCGTCGATTCACTGACAGTGACGGCAACGGCGTACGTTCCAGTTGTTTCATCTCTCTTGATTACCGTCGCGAAGTACGGGCTATCGATCACGGCTCCGACAACATCTGTCTTCGAATACAACTCCTGGTCGGGGAAGTTCAGGACCAATTGCTTGCTTGCCGGAAGAACCTGCGGCCACTTCGACGCGAAGTCGAGATACGCTGGTGACACGGAGACGCGAATGGCGCTGCGCGCGGATAATTCGATCGTCTCGGTCGGATTCCGCGGGTCGTTTGTGGTAATGCTGACCCGAGTCTCGACGGGATCGGCTCGACCAGTCAATGTGAGTCGGAGCTTCGTCTCCTCGCCCCGACCTAGGTACGTCGCGTCGGTAACAGCCTGCGTACAACCACAGGATGCACGGATATTGTAAATCTCCAGTGGTCGGAAACCATCGTTTCTAATCGTGAGTTCTCGCGATGCCGGCTTCCCATCCAACAACTCTCCGAAATCGACGGTATGGCTGGAAAGTGTCATTTTCGGGTGAAAAAACCGCTTTGCCAAGGCACTGCCAACTGAAGTAACTATTCCCCCGGCGATAATGCCGCCAATGATTGCCTTAATTAGAAATGCACGGATCTTGGAAGCTCCAACCGGGGCAAAATGAGCCGGTTGCCCGGATATACTTTCCGAGGACTTGGCGGGATCGCTCATTTGGTTCGGATTCTCCTTCCGCGTAAGATCGCAAACAACGCGAGAGCGAGAATCGCTGCCAAATTCAACCAAAGCAGCCAATACGACCACGCCGTCCTCGGCTGTAGTTCGCCAACCTGGTGTCCCCGATATGCCTCCTCCGCTTTCCGCACGATACGCTGGAATTCGTCAACGTCGTTCACTTCATAGTCGTTTGCTTCATAATCTTTCCCCGCAACGATTGCAAACCGGCTATCGTCAACATCCTGGTTGACTTTCAGGCTCGGCTCGTCGACCACCAGCCTCCATTTCAATGGAGCACCGACGAGATCTTTGTCGTTCTGCTCAAACTGGACCTCCAGAGGAACAGCCAGTGATCGGCCGTCGAAGTCCAGGGTTTGGTGCCGGACCACGCGCACCCAGGATGCGATTTCTTTGGACGATTCGATGTATCGGTCATATCGCAATGGCACGTATCCCAGTTCGGACGCAAAATACACTCGAAAGAAGCATGGAGTCTTAACGCCCTCTCGCTGTGGAAAGTCGACAACTTCAAAGCCAACCCCTCCTTCGTCAAGTCGTCCGAAATACGTCGCGCCGTCGAACCGCGTCGTCCATGCGGCTGGATCCAGTATCTGATCCCACCGCGGCGTTTGTCCCGCTGATGCAATCCACCCATACATGAGGGACTGCGGCGTTTCCATTCCATACACCGCACCATCTGGTCCGTCTTTCAGCCGCAATTTCTTGTCTCCGCGGCTGAGCAATTGCTGACGCCTGCCGTCGAATGCCGAAGAATAGCCCGTTGGTGAAAGCCGCTTTCCGGATACTACGTCTCCCACGATGTCCTCTCGATTCACGCGAAACCGATTCTCTTCCAAGAACACCTCAACGCGAGTCTGGAATCCGTCGTCTGATTCGAGCCGAAAAGTGTACTCGATGCTTTGAATCGCACGAGCGCCAGATGCAACTCTTTCGCGAAGATCGATCAGGCGTGAGTCAAGAGCATGCAAGCGGTTCCCAGTCGCGCCCACAACAAATCCAAAGACACAGAGGCACAATAGACGCAAGCAGCGGCAAAATGCAGCCATGAGTTTGCACCTTCTATATTCCGATCACGCCGGTTGTGGCTGACAAATCGAGGAAATTAGCGCCAGAGTTACAGTCTTTCGATCGGAAGTGCCGCTACACCCAAGGCGGTGGCAGCAGTTGAGCTATCACCCACGTCAAACCAGAAGGCACGAAAGACGACTCGGCATCACATCGTCGGACAACGCTCGCGCCGAGCCACTTCAATTCGCGGGCAACACTTGAATCAAACCCTGAACGCGGCGACAAACGTCCGCGGAGGCGCCCCGCGATGATAAGGACCACGCTGGCTAGAATCGAAGTGGTACACAGACGGCCGGCGATGGCCAACCTCGCCAACCCGGCCCCTCATGGCTAACATCCAGGACAGTTAGGCGCCACCCCCACAATTCTCGCTGATACAACCAACGTTCGCTTTCAAAGCTCCGCATCCAATATCGACCGGAACACCTGAGCACATATTGTTCACAATATGCGCCAACTTTCCACAATAAGTATCGGGGTTTTTCGTAACCGCTTTAACTTCTTCCGGATGCATCGGATCGCAACTTTTTGTCGCGTTATACTCCACATTGCAACAATAACCTTGGACCGGTGGATCCACTACCCCCCATCCTGGACAAGCCTTGGGGACAAATTCGCAAGGATCGGCAGAAAGGACGACCGCCGAGGCCATCAATCCAAATCCAAGAACAAACGCCCCCACCGCAACGAGCTTCTGCATGTTCGACGTCATCTTGAGACTCCTGAAAACGACCTTATGGAAGACGTGCCGGAAAGACGGTGTCGCGACCGCAGCGGACGATCTCAT
>JBBDVZ010000029.1:0-11990 GCA_040903115.1 Planctomycetaceae bacterium | reverse complement strand
ATTATTCCCGGCAGCGGCCAGCGCGTTGATTTCTGCGTGCGGCCCGCCAAAGAACTCATGAAAACCCTCGGCGAGGGGACGCAGATATTCGTCGACGATGACGGCCCCGACCTGCGGATTCGGCTCGACGCGCCCTTCACCCCGCCGCGCCAGCTCGATGGCACGGCGCATGACGGCTTGCGGGTCGGTAAACGGAGGGGCCGAGGTCATTGCTGTCCGGGAAGCCACAGCTTCTTTTCGCCGCCCCCGCCCGAAGTTTGCTCGGCGTTGCCGGGAGTCCAAAGGCCGCCGACTGAACCGGGCGCGTCGAGCGCCGACGCCACAACGCCCTCGCCGGAATCCCAAGGTGGCGTCACGTCATAAATGTCGAGAATGCTTTCCAGGTATTGCTCGAACCGCGGCAGTTTGAGGCGATAGTACTCTCTCATTCTCAATAGAAACGGAACGAGCTCGGGGTCGTCGGGATCCTGCAGGCGCAACGTCAGCTCGCGCACTTCCCAACGAAACGTCTCTTCGAATCCGTCCTTTTGAGTGCGCGAGTGTTCTTTTCCTTTAAGCGTCCAGTCCAGTGCCTCCGCCTTCGAATGACGGCTGCGTGCGAGGTCGGCGAGCGTGCTGTACACACGGGTCAGGTCGACTTTTTCCATGCACGTCGGCCGCTTCAAGACCTCCATCAGCACGTCGTAAAAAAACCGAGAGTGGCGGAGCAGCAGGGATCGGTTCAACGCCGAACTGAGCTGGGCGTCGTTCAGGTCGGCGACTACGAGCCGGTGCAGACGCATTGACGAGAACGCGTTCAACACCGTCGATTCAGTCGGCTCGATGGGCGGCGGAAGTTCGATGTGCAACGACTCTGCCATTGCCGCGAGATCGAGCTCGAAATCGCCGAGTTGGCAAAAGGTGTCGAAGGCATAGAGAGCGGCCGTCAGCGCCAGCTTCAGCTCGGGTTGGCCGGCCGCCTCGCGAGGAGTTTTGCCGCCCAACGCCGCCTGTGAAATACCGGGCCAAACTTCGCTGGCCAATTCGTCCCAATGCTGTCGTTCCAGCCGCGAATGGGTCTCCGGCTTGATCGTTGGCGGGAGATAGGCGCGCGTATTGAGCCGCAACTGTTCCCGTGGAATCGAGAGTCCCTCTGACGCCGTCTCCGTGCGTACCGACGCGGCATCGATCAGGTCGCCGGCGGCTTCTTCGAAAGTTTCACGGGCCAGACGTGATTCCTCGCCATCCAGTGCGGTGATCACCGCGCGCGCGGGAACTTCGTCTCCCATCGAGTCGAAGACAGTCACCTGCCCGAGAATCTTTGGAACCGTCGTCGGCGTCACGTCGTCGTGACCCAAAGTCGGATCCAGGGGACGATCGAGCACGTGATACATGCTCGACGTTGCCGGCGGCAGTTCAGGCGATTCAGGCGAGGTCCGAAGCTTCGCCAGCCTGTCGGCCTGGTCCAGCCGCGTGAGAAGCCTGGAGGCCGATTGCACCGGGTACTCATGCGTTTGCGTCTCGACTCGATCTTCGGTCGAGTTTTGTTCCAGAAGCTGTGCGATCGTTTCGAGTTCGACGGCGTCGGCAAAATCGCGTTCGAGAGCGGCGGCCCGATGCAGCGCGACGGCCGCACCGGCCTCGTCGCCGTCCCACGCGCGGCAGAAGCCGATGTTCTTCCAAAGGGCGCCGCTTTCCGGATCCTTTTCAGCCAGTTGCGAGAACAACTGTGCTGCGGGGCCCCAGCAGCCGATGTCGGCCAGCTTCCGAGCGCGCTCGGCAATTTCACGCGATGCGTCATCGCAGGGGTAAGGCGACAGGATGTGGACACTGCGCAAGGGATAGGGCAGATGGCCATTGCCATCGAACTCGAGCAGCCGTTCGAATACTCCGGCGCGCTCCTGCTCGGGCGCGACGCGCATCGCCAACACCAGATGGGCGCGCGCTGCCAAAACCCGATTCCGATCGAGCATCCAGGCGGCAACACCGATGGCCAAGCCGGAGACGAGGCCGGGATAGGCCGGCGTGCATCGTTGAAAGGCGCGGTAGACGGCGTTCTTGGCCCCGTCAAGTCCTTCGGCGGAGAACCGCGCCGTCGCATACAGTACGGTTCCGAGCGGATGTTTGGGGTGCTTCTCCAACATGCGGCCCAGCACCGCGGTCGCTTCGTCGGGACGCTGCTCTTCAACCAGAATGGAAGCGCGGACGTTTGCCACCCAGGGGTTTCCGGGATGCGACTTCTCGAGGCTGTCGAGGGCCTGCAACGCCAGTCGGTATTGCTGGTTTTCGTGAAGCCGCTGCACCTTCGCCATCTCGTTCATGATGTCGAGGCAGCAAAACTTCAGCTTCTTGCCGCTTCCGCACGGGCACGGCTGATAAACGTCGATCGACATTGCAGTTCTTTCGGATGCAGCCAATGATCCAAGGGCCATGGGATGGGGCGAACGGACGGGCAGGCGGTCCTGGCGGCCCGCTGCGGACTGGGAGAGCGCACTTCGCCATGACTCACATCCGAAAATGTTAGCAGAAACTGGCAGGATTGACAGGGTGCGACGTTGGAAGGGGACGAATGTTCGACGGGGCTTGCGCACGGTGCCGATGGCTCAAAAAGGGTTCCCCATCGGGCCAAAGAATGAAACCGCCCGAGCGACCGTAAACGGTCGTCGGGCGGCTAAGACAAAGCCCCAGATCAGCGGCGATTACGTCAAAGCGTCGGCCGATTGCTGGAACTTGGCATTGGCGTTGGTGCCAATCGCCTGAATCGCGGTCAAGCAGACGATCACGATCAGGGCCAACATGACGGCGTATTCGACGGCAGTCGGGCCATCTTCGGACACCAGGAACTTCTTCACACTCTGGGTAAGCTTACTCATTGTTGCCTCTCTTCCTCTCTCTGGAAATTTCCCCGCTCACTCAACGCTTGAGGAGCCCACATTTGATTTGTCGCGCCACACCCGCGACGCCGACTTCCCTTCTGACAGGCTCGCTCCCTCGACACTCAAAACCTACGTTATGAATCCGCGGGGGCAAATCAAAAATTGAAAAAAAGTCCTTACGCACAAAGGTGTTGCGTTCTGTCAACGTTTCCATTTCGCAACATCGCCGTATGCGAGCGGGCATAACTCCGAGGATTGTGCTACAGCTCGCCCGTCGCTCGTACCAGCGAATACTGATACAAGAGGTCCCACGCGATGAGGCTTTTTGAGGGCACGCCGCTCGACCGGCCGCCTCGATGCGAGCGCTGCGGCGAGCTCGAACAGCAGTGTCGCTGTCCTCCGCCCGCGGCGCAGTATGCGCCGCCTGAGAACCAGACCGCCCGCCTGTCGATTGAAAAGCGCAAAAACGGCAAATCAGTCACCGTCGTACGCGGGCTGTCGCCGGCAGAAACCGACCTTCCGGAGTTGCTGAGCCGCTTGAAGTCTGTTTGCGGCGCAGGTGGAACACTCAAAGCCGACGTCATGGAAATACAGGGTCGGCAACTCAAACGCATCCGCGACGCGCTGACGGCTATGGGCTATCGTGTCTCCGGCTGATCAACTCCCCTCCCTTCCAGGGAGGGGTGGGGGGACTTCGGCGAGCTCAGTCGAGTCGAGGGTGGAGACATTCGAACGCTTCACAACGCGGCCGATCCCACGTCCTCAACAAGAGAAGTTGCGATTGCCACCCCGTTGTTCCCCGCGCATTACTTCTTCAACAACCGCAGGCCGTTGAAGATCACCAGCAGCGATGCTCCGGTATCGGCGGCAATGGCCAGCCACAGCGACGCCAAACCGGCTAAGGTCAGCCCGATAAACAGTAGCTTGAGCCCCAAGGCGAAGACGACGTTCTGCCGTATGATCGCCAGCGTGCGACGGGCGTGGGAGATCAGCCAGGGAACTTTCAACAGATCGTCGGACATCAGGGCGACGTCGGCCGTTTCGATGGCCGCATCGGTGCCGACGGCACCCATCGCAATTCCGACCGTCGATGCCGCCAAGGCAGGCGCATCGTTAATACCGTCGCCCACCATGGCCACCGTGCCATAGCGCTGGCGCAACGCTTCGACTTCGCGCACTTTGTCTTGAGGCAGCAATTCCGCAAACACCTGGTTGATACCGGACTCTCTTGCGATTCGTTCGGCTGTCGTCCGATTGTCTCCGGTCAGCATGACAACGTGCCTTAACCCCGCCTTTCGCAAGCGGTCGACGGCCTCGCGCGCTTCCGGTCGCAGTCCGTCGGCAATGGCGATGAGTCCGATCACGCGGTGTTCATCGCCAACGGCCACCACCGTGTAGCCTTTCCCCTCGATGCGTGATGCAACTTCGTCGACCCGGTCAGACGACAATCCTTGCTGGTCAAGCAGTCGCCGATTGCCGATCCACCACGCCTCTCCGTTGATTCTCCCTCGGGCGCCGAGGCCGTTCAGCGTCCGGAGATCGGCAGCGGGCGCGACGTCGATACCCAACTGCTGCGCGTGCCGCACAATCGCGCGCGCCAGCGGGTGGCTGCTCTGCGATTCCAATGCGGCGGCTAGTCGCAGAAGTTCCTGTTGTGGATATCCGTCGAACGTGACAATCTCATGCACCACCGGCTCGCCGCGCGTCAACGTGCCGGTTTTGTCGAAGGCGATGGCTTTCAACGTTCCAGCCGCCTCCAAATACCGCCCCCCTTTGATCAGCACCCCGTGGCGTGCCGCCGACGTGAGGCCCGACACGATGCTGACGGGTGTCGAAATCACCAGCGCACACGGGCAGGCAATCACCAGTACCACCAGGCCGTTATAGACCCATTGGCTCCAGCCGGCGTCAAAGACAAGCGGCGGGACGATTGCCACCGCGAGAGCCAGGGCCATCATCGTCGGCGTGTAATAGCGGGCGAACTGCTCGATCCATTGTTCGCTCATCGCCCGCCGCGATTGCGCTTCGGAGACCATATGCAGGATGCGCGACAGCAGCGATTCACCGGCCGGCCGTGTCACTTCGACTTCGATGACGCCCGTCTGGTTGATTGTGCCGGCGAACACCGCGTCTCCCGGCTGCTTGGAGACGGGGTTCGATTCGCCGGTGATCGGCGCCTCATCGACAGATGTATTGCCTTGAAGTACACGTCCGTCGAGAGGCACACGCTCGCCGGGGTGCACAACCATCACCGCTGCGACCGCGACGTCGGCGACAGGCACGTCTTCAAGGCGATTCCCATGGGGGCTTTTGCACCGGGCGGTGGGGGGTGTGAGGTTCATCAGCGCCGCGATGGCCCGACGGGCTCGCCCCATGCTCCAATGCTCCAGCAAAAGCGACAGAGCAAACAAAAACGTCACCACCGCTGCTTCGAACCACTGGTTGATCACAATCGCGCCGACGACGGCAATCGACATCAACAGGTTCATGTCCGCCCGCCGCCGCAGCAGTGCGCCCCACGCCTTGGGCGCCACGTATCGCAGCCCGCAAAGAATCGAGGCCGTGTACAAGAGCCGGGAGAGCAGGGGAACGGTTTGTGTCGCACCGAGCTCAGCGTGCCCCAGCGCGGCCCACAGGCTTCCGCTCACAAGTGCGTGCCAAGCCAGGCCGGCAGTCATGAGAACTCCGGAGGCACACGTCAAAATCAGCCGCACGTGTCCGTGCCAATCAAACGCCGTCTGCGATTGGATGGTTCGTTGCCACAAGCGGGCCGTCATGCCGGTCGCGGCCACGTGCCGAACGATGTCAGCGGTCGAGGTAATTGCAGCATCAAACTGCACGTTCATGCGTGCGTTGAGGACGTCGAAATCCAGTTCGTGAATTCCCGGGCGGTCTGCGAGCTCTTGCTTGAGCAGAGAGACTTCCTCGGCACAATCGAGCCCGTCGACGTGAAAGCTGGCGCGCTCAGCGCTTGGCAAGCCATTCGCTTTTTGCATTCGGGAGGTGTTGGACATCATTCCTTCGCAGTCGTCTGCCCGCGCGTGCTCAATCATAGCGGGTGGCCGGCAATTGGCATCGGCCGATCGTTGTGTTTCATCGGTGAACACCGCACAATGCGCATCTGCAATTGACTTGCAATTACTATTCCGTCACGCCCTGCTTTTCGGGTGCCTGGGGTCGACTGAAGGGAGCCCCCAGCGAATCGTCTGGGGGCTGCGCTTCGCTCCGACCCCAGGCACCCACCCCGAAATTTCAGCCGTGACAAGACACTAGGTTTCTCGAAGGTCCCGGATTTGCTTCCATGATGCTCCTGCTGGCGGGATATTGCGTGCTGATTGTCGCCGCGTCGTTTTGCGGCGGATGGCTGCCGTTCGCCGTCGAGCTCACGCACCGCCGGCTGCAAATGATGATCAGCATGGTTGGCGGGCTGATGCTGGGCATCGGAATGTTTCACATGCTTCCCCACGCGGTGGTGGCGATGGGCCCCGGTTCGCTCGACCGTGCCGTCGCCTGGATGATGCTGGGCCTGCTCGTCATGTTCTTCTTGATCCGGATGTTTCACTTTCATCAGCACGACGTGCATATCGTCCACGCCATGCCCGACACGGGTCAGCCCGACGGATGTGTGGTGCACGAGCACGGCCAAAATCACACTCACGCGCACCAACACGCGGTGCCCAATCACGTCCTCAGTCAGCATGCGCACAAACCCGCGCATCCGTGGAGTTGGTTCGGCGTCGCGGTGGGCCTTGCGCTGCACACGCTCATCGATGGAGTGGCATTGGGGGCCAGCATTCAAGCCGACGAGGGGCACCCGGTGCTCTGGTCGCTGTACGGCTTCGGCACATTCGCCGCGATATTTCTCCACAAGCCGCTCGACGCCATTTCCATCACGTCGATCATGGCGGCCGGAGGCTGGTCGGCGGGATGGCGGCACGCGGTCAACGGCGGGTTTGCTTTAATGTGCCCGCTGGGCGCCGTTTTGTTCGTGACGGGAGTGGATCGATTCGCCGAATACCAATCCGTGCTGATTGGCGGCGCGCTCGCATTTGCCGCCGGCGTGTTCGTTTGCATCTCGCTGGGCGACCTGCTTCCCGAGCTGGAGTTCCATGCGCACGATCGGCTTAAGCTGTCGGCGATGTTATTGCTGGGCGTTGCCGCGGCTTATGCCATCGGCTTCCTGGAACCCGCGCATTTTCATCGAACTCCGATAGGAAGTGCCGTTGATACGAATGAGGGCGGTCAAAGCGCCCGCTGAATTCGAGCCGCGGGGTTCAACCACGCGGTCCGCGACCCTGCTGCATAACGTCGCCGACTCGTTAGTGTGTATCACACGCAGTCGGCGCAATGGCCCTTGAGCAGGATCTCGGTGACTTGGCCGAGTTGTGCGGCGCGCTTTTTGGTCGCGGAATCGAATTCGATCTCACTCAAGCACGTGACGCTTCCGCAATCGATGCAAACAAAATGCGGATGTCCGCCGCTGTCGCGGTCGCCGGAGTTCCTGATCTCGAAGCGCCACACGTGATCGCCCAGCTCGGTTCGCGAGACCAAGTCGGCCTCGGTGAGGTCGATCAGGTTGCGAAAGACGGTCGCCTTGTCGAAACCGCGAGGGACCAATTCTGCAGCCAGCTCGCCGTGCGTGAGCGGCGACGAGGCCCGCCGCAACCGGCTCATCACCGCCAGCCGCGCCGACGTGCACTTCAACCCGGCATCTCGCAGGAGTCGTCGAAGCTCTCGATCTTCATCGTCAGCGGGTCGAGTGCTCATGTTGTTGGTCTCGATCTCCATGATACTGCCGCGTCGAAGCCATGGCGAGCCTTCCTTCGGTGCGTGAACAGGCCGAGTTTTGACAACCGGTCCCGGCAGCGGATAATGAACCGCGTTGGGATTGCGTCGAATCACAGCATCAGTGAGGGGACACCGTGAGACAAATCACTCGAAAAACATTGGTGTTGATGGCAGCCGCTTTTTTCCTGGGCCCGGTCGATTTCGCGTCTGGGGAGGGAGTGACAATCACCGTCGAGACCCCGATGCCGCCGCCCGGGTGGGCGCTGATGGAGCGGGAGCTGTTGCGAGCGCAGGAGGACGCCTGCAAGGAATTCTTTGCGCGGTACTTCGACAGCCGCGGCTGGCTCGAATGCGTCGAGCGCTGGGGAGGCGACGACGGACCCGACGATGCCATCGAGAACGTAAACGATTGGCCCATCCTCCACGCGCTGGGCGGATCGGACGAAATCCTCACGATGTACAAGCAGGCGTGGGAAGGACATCTGCGACAATTCACGTTGGCAAAGACGACTCAAGTCCCCTTCGCCCGCGACGGAATGTACTACAAAGAGTTCCCCGTGATGTTCGATTGGGTGCACAACGGCGAGGGACTCACCGTCTTCAATCTCCAGGGACTCGGCGACCCCAGCGACCCGAAGCTCAGGCAGCGCATCCGCCGGTTTGCCGGTTTCTACATGAACGAAGACCCCGGCGCGCCGAACTACGATCCCGAGCATAAGATCATCAAGAGCCTGTTTAACGGCAGCCGCGGTCCGCTCTTGCGCAAGGCCACCGCTGTCGATTGGGCCGGCGACCCGGTCGAAGTGAAGAATCGTTTTCTTCCGCGGCACGGCGAAGACTCGTACGAGCAGATGCTCGCACACTTCGAGGAATACAATGACATTGTCGGCGATCATCCGCAAAACCTGGCAGCCACCTCGCTGGCTTTCAACGCCTTCGCGCTCACCGGCGACCGTAAGTACCGCGATTGGTTGCTGGGTTACGTCGATGCCTGGTCCGAACGCACGCACGAAAACGGCGGCATCATCCCCACCAACATCGGGCTGGATGGCAAAATCGGCAGCGCGGCCGGCGGCAAGTGGTACGGCGGCGTCTATGGCTGGGGATTCACGATCACCGTCCCGCAAACCGGCGAAAAGGCCAGTCGCAACACGCACGCGCTCGGGCTGACCGGGTTCGGAAACGCGCTGTTGCTGACGGGCGATCAACACTACGTCGACGTCTGGCGCAACATGACAGACGTCATCAACGCGCAGGGCAAAGTCGTCGACGGCACCATGATGTACCCGCGCATGTACGGCGACCATGGCTGGTACGACTTTACCCCCGCCAAATACTCCAGCGGCGCGCAGGAACTCTGGTACTGGTCGATGAGGCGCGACGATTTCGAGCGGCTGCCTCAGGACGGTTGGCTCGCATATCTCGAAGGCAAATCGCCGGCATACCCCGAACAGGCATTGCAGGCCGAATTCGCCGCACTGCGCGAAAAAGTCGAGGCGATGCGAAAGGACCCGACGACGCCCGACACGCGGCTCAGCGACGATCCCATGCCGTACAATCCCGCCACCTTGCAGACACTCATCAACGTGATGCTGGGCGGCATTCATCCCGGCCAGCGGGGCGCGCCGCTGCATTGCCGCGTTCGTTATTTCGATCCCGAGCGCCGCCGCGCGGGCGTGCCCGAGGACGTCGCGGCCCTGGTCGATCGGCTATCCGACGGTGAGACATCGATGACCTTGGTCAACGTGAGCCAGACCGAGCCGCGCACCGTCATCGTGCAAACGGGTGGTTACGCGGAACATCAATGCGAGAGCGTGACGGACGGCTCAAAGCGATTCTCGGTTGATTCATCGACGTTCACGGTCAAGCTAGCCCCAGGTTGCGGAACGCGGCTAACGCTGACGCACCGCCGCTACGCCAACCCGCCGACGATGCGCTTTCCGTGGGAGCGGGGATAGTTTTCAGTTTTCAGTTTTCAGTGTTCAGTTTGGGCGTTTGAGGGAGCGTGCGAGACCGGTCAACATCTTTGAAATTTCCTTCAACTCCGAGACTAGCCGTGTGGAGGGCTCATCCGACAGCGATCCAATTTTCCTGGCGATATAGACTTGAGTACGAAGCTCGGCGGCGGAACCTCGTGCGATCCGCAGGAATCGCTCAAAGTCTTTCCCTCCTCGTTCCGCTCCTTCGGCGATGTTCGACGGAATCGAAACCGCTGCCCGCTGCATCTGATCTCGCAACGCAAACTCCCGTGTGTCCTTCAGCGATTCATACACGGTCACCGCAAGCTGACAGGATCGCTTCCACACATCCAGTTCCTCGAACGACTGGTACATGGGGGTTCCCCGCTGAACACTGAAAACTGAAAACTGAACACTGCGATCCCGCCACCCATCACTTGGGCACTGGCACATATCGCGCCAAAAATCGTTCCATCAGCCATTGGCAGCGGTCGTTCACCGGTTGTGCCAGGTCCATCGCGTGTGGCCAACCCGGCAGGCGATCGTACACGTATGGCACGCCCTGTTCCTTCAGCTTGTCGGCCAGGATGTCGCCCTGTCGAATCGGTACCACGTTATCGATCGCCCCATGGAGAATCAGCGTTGGCGGATCGTCTTTGCTCAGGTGCGTAAGCGGAGACGCCAGCTTGTACTGGTCGGCTGCCTCTTCGTATTTCTTGTGATCCATGAACCTTAAAACCGGCTTGGCGGCGCGGGCAAAATCGGTGGTCAGATCGGTCGGTCCGTAAAGATTGACGACGGCCTGCACGCGGCTGCTGACGCCGGGGTTGCCGCCGCTGCCTTCGAGTTCGGGCACGTCGGACGAATAACCGATCATCATCGCGAGATGGCCGCCCGCCGATCCGCCAATCGCCGCCATCTTGTCAGGATCGATGTTGTATTGCTTGGCATTGGCGCGAAGAAAGCGGACTGCACACTTCACGTCTTCGACGGCCGCGGGGAAGGGTGCTTCTTGCGAGAGCCGATACGTGATACTGGCGACAATGTAGCCGCGCTTTGCAAAATCGATTCCGTAGAGACGGTAATCGCTGCGCTTGCCGCCGGTCCAGGCGCCGCCGTGGATGAAAACGAGGGCGGGCGTGGGCTTGCTCAGGCTTTTGGGACGATACAGGTCCAACTGCAGCGACTTTTTGCCACCCTTGCCATATTCGATGCCCTCGACGAATTCAATGTCCTCGGGAACGGGGCGGAGCAGTTGCACCAGCTTGACCTTGCCGGATACGAGCGCGTCACGCACCTCGTCCGCCGTTTCGAAACCCGGAGGCGCTTCCGGCGGAGTGCCCTGAAGTTCCGCCAAGGCAGTCCCCGTGAGCATCTCGTCAGCCGCGTGTAATGGGGCAGCGGCAAGTCCCACGAATGCGAGTGCGACAAATACGTACCGATTCTTAAGCATGCTGTGTCCCTCAACCAATTCAGTAGGGCGTAGTGTCCGGGGTTTCTGGCTCTTTCGCCAGAATTCATCGTATGATACCGGACCGGACAGCCGAAAGCTTCAAGCAGTTTCACTGATCGCACACAATGGAGGGAAGCCGCATGGGCGAACTGGAACTCGCCGGCCGGACGGCGCTGGTCACCGGAGGTGCGAAGGGTATCGGACGGGCCTGCTGCGAGTTGCTCGCCCGCGCGGGAGCCGACGTTGCCGTGAACTATCTGTCAAGTGAAGCCGCTGCGCGTGAAACGGCCGAATCAATCAAGGCAGCGGGGCGGCGTGCATGCGTGGTTCGGGCCGATGTTTCCTCGCCCGCGGAAGTCGACGCGATGGTGGCCGAGGTGACTGAGACGCTCGGGCCCGTTGATATGCTGGTCAACAACGCGGGCATATTCCACTACGTCTCGCATGCGGAGACGACCCTCGATATTTGGCGACGCACGCTCGACGTCAATACCACCGGCACGTATCTGGTGACGTGGGCGGTCAAAGACTCGATGATCGAGCGAGGCTTCGGGCGGATCGTCAACGTCTCGTCGATTTCCGGGCTGCGGGCACGGCCGAACTCGATCGCCTATTCGACCAGCAAGGGAGCGGTCATTGCCTTCACCCGCAGCCTGGCCGAGGCTTTGGCGGGCAGCAATATCCGCGTCAATGCGATCGCCCCCGGCCTGATTGAGACGGAGATCATCGACGGCGTCGATCCGCAAGTCCTTGAGGGCATCATCGCGGCCACGCCGATGCACCGCATCGGCCGCCCGGCCGAAGTGGCCGAGCTCGTGCTGTTTCTGCTCTCGGAACGCTCCAGCTTTATGACGGGGCAAACGTTGGTGGCCTGCGGCGGGCGCGTGATGCTCCCATAGCCAAATGGGGCGAGCGGCCCGCCGCGGCGGGCTGGTT
>JBBDVZ010000028.1:0-12126 GCA_040903115.1 Planctomycetaceae bacterium | reverse complement strand
CGCTGGGCGACCTGTTCGGCCAGCGCCCGCGCGGTGGTCAGCTTGCCGCCGACCAGCGTCCAGACGGCTAGCGGGCCGCGGGAATGCGTCTCGATAAAATGGTCGCGCGTAATCGACGAGGTCTTTCCGGCAACCGACGCGGGCAGCGGTCGGACCCCGGCATAGTGCATGTGAACGTGGCCGCGTGTGAAAGTCAGTTGTGGGAACAAATGGTTGATCATTCCGATCAAGTAGTCGAGCTCCTGCTCGGTGGCGATTGCGTCGTCGGGCGGCCCGGAAAACCGTTCGTCGGTCGTCCCCACCAGCACGCTGTCGCCGAAGGGCAGCACGAATATCAGACGGCCGTCGCTGGTTTCGGCGTACACGCCGTCATCGCCCAACGCGGCCCGCAATCGTGGCTCGAAAGAAACGAGGTGGCTTCCCTTTGTCCCGCCGAATAGCGGCGGCGATGACATCCCCAGTTCGGCGAGCGTCAAATCTCCCCACGCTCCCGTGGAATTGATGACGAGTGATGGGTCGAATTTCGACGACACGCAACCATCGGACCGCTGTTCGACACGGGCATACGTTCCGTCCAGTGCAACGTGATGATACGTGAACACCGAGAACTCGAGCCCGTGTTCCGCTGCGAGGCGACGCGCGTCCTCCAGCAGCGCCAGCACGAAGCGCTCGGGGTACCGCATTTGCGCGTCGGTATAACCGCAAAGCCAGCGGTAGTCGGCGTCGACCGCCGGTCCGTCACCGCTGCCTGCCCGAACGACGCGGTGTTTGGGAAACTCGCGTCCCCAGGCAAAGCGATCGTAAAACCACAGCCCCAATCGCACGAGCCACAGGCCGCGCTCGCTTCGATTTGGAACGAGTGCCGCCAGCCATCGCGTCTTGGAGATTCGGTCTCCTCCGAGAAACCGAAAAGCCGATTGGCACAGGCCGGCGAACCGCCGGCGCACGGGGATATGCAGTCGCAGCGGCTTGACGAACTGCGGCGCCAGCTTGCGAAGGCGGGAGCGCTCTTGCAGCGATTCGCGCACCAGCCGGAAGTCGCCGTACTCGAGGTAGCGCAGGCCGCCGTGGATGAGTCGCGACGACCGCGACGTGGCGCCCCAGGCAATATCGTTGGCATCGACAATGCAGACCGGTATGCCGTTCAGCAACAGCTCGCGCGCGACGGCGCAGCCATTGATGCCGGCGCCAAGGATGAGAACCGGTTGTCGCCTGTCAGCGGGCATGGCCGCCTTTGAAAGTTCGCAGTCGCTCGTGGGCTCGGGGCGGCAGATTCTACCAGTTGCGACGCAAGGCTTCCTAGGGCTGAGAGCCGTATGTCTTGGCGCGCCCGAACGTTTCTCTGGTCCATTCGCCGCATCCAATTTGCATCCGCCGTTCGGAAGGTTATCATCGAGTGGGCTTTTTCATCCAAAGGGTGGTGCATCCTTGATTGCGATTCGACACGCCAACTGCTCACGATACCCGACGTTGAATCGCGCGTTGCGCCTTCCACCTCGTACCGCGACAATCGCGGTTTCGCTCGCCCTTGCGGTGATGGCGGTTTTGCCGTCGGCCGTCCCAGGCGCATCGCCGCCGAATATCGTCTTTATTCTCACCGACGATCAACGTTTTGACGCGCTGGGTTGCCTGGGCAACCCGGTCGTTCGCACGCCGCATATCGATGCGCTCGCTTCGCAGGGCGTGTTATTCACCAACGCGTTTTGCACGACGTCGATTTGCGCCATCAACCGCGCCTGTTTGATTACCGGTCAATGGGAACGGCGGCACCGGATCGACGATTTCAACACGCCGCTTTCGTCCGAACAGTTCGCCGCCTCGTTTGCAGGTGTCTTACGACAGCAGGGCTACCGCACCGGAATGGTCGGCAAATGGGGGCTCGGCGATCCGCTGCCCAGAGATCAGTACGACGTGTTCGAAGGCTACTCGGGACAGGGGCGTTACTTTCCAGCAGGCAATGACGGACTTCCCGGCGAGCACCTCACGCAAAAGCTGGGCGCCAAGTCATTGGCATTTCTCGACGGCTGCACCTCGCAGCAACCGTTCTTGTTGCAGCTTTATACAAAGGCCCCGCATGCCGCGGATGGCGCGGCTCGGCCGTTCCCTCCCGATCCGCGTCATGAGAGCCTGTATGCCGACGCTGTGATCCCCGTGCCGGCGACGGCCACGGAAAAGCACTTCCGCGACCTGCCCGTCTTTCTGCAAAACTCCGAGGCGAGAACGCGTTGGCGCGTCCGCTTTGCCAACGCTGAGATGTATCAGAACACCGTCAAAGATTACTACCGGCTGGTGACGGGCGTCGACGAAGTCGTCGGAGACGTCGTCGCCAAATTGAAGGAGAAAGGGTTTGCCGAAAATACGGTGATCATCTTCAGTTCCGACAACGGCTTTTATCTCGGCGAGCACGGGCTGGCGGGAAAGTGGTTTATGCATGAGGAGTCGATTCGCGTGCCGCTGATTGTTTACGACCCGCGACTGCCGGAACGCGGGCGCGGCCGCAGGGTGGCTCACATGGTGCTCAGCATCGACGTCGCGCCGACGATTATCGAGCTGGCAAACGCCGGCGTGCCGAGCGTCATGCAGGGCAAGAGTCTCATTCCTCTGCTGAACGGACAGCAACCGGGCGGCTGGCGCGACGACTTCTTCTACGAGCATCGGTTCGCGCATCCGGGCATTCCGAAAACTGAGGGCGTACGCAATTCGCGCTGGAAATACACCCGCTACATATCCATCGATCCCGTCTACGAAGAACTGTTCGATCTTGAAAACGACCGGCACGAGGAGCACAATCTGGCCGGCGACGCGCGGTACACCGAGAGATTCAACAAACTCCGCAGCCGCTGTGACGAACTCGCCAGGCAATGCGAGTGACTTACCGAGCCGGCGGGTTCATCCCGTGGGCCGTGGACCGCGGGGGTAAACCCCGCGGCTCGAAAGCGCAATACACGCGCATCATTGAAAGGACTGCCACCGATGGCCAAGCACGTGCTCGCGCTCGATCAGGGAACGACGTCCAGCCGCGCGATACTTTTCGGCCACGATGGGCGGGGCCGGGGATCGGCTCAGCAAGAGTTCGAGCAAATCTTTCCACAGCCGGGACACGTCGAACACAGCCCGGAGGCCATTTGGTCGACTCAGCTCGAAGTCGCGCGTAAAGCGATTGCTGCCGCCCGAGTGACCCCCTCGGACATTGCCGCCGTCGGAATCACCAATCAACGTGAAACCACCGTGCTCTGGGAACGCGACTCCGGAAAGCCGGTCGGGAATGCCATCGTGTGGCAAAGCCGCATTACCTCCGGCATTTGCGATCGGTTGAAAGCCGACGGCTACGAGCCGCTCTTTCGCGATAAGACCGGCCTGGTCGTCGACGCTTACTTTTCGGGCACGAAGATCAAGTACCTTCTCGACAAGACTCCCGGCCTGCGCGAGCGGGCTGCGCGAGGCGAGATTCTGTTCGGGACGATTGACAGCTTTTTGCTGTGGCGGCTCACGGGCGGTAAGCAGCACCTGACCGATTACAGCAACGCCAGCCGCACGCTGGTTTTCAACATTCAAACGCTCGACTGGGACGACGAGCTGTTGCGAATTCTCGACATTCCGCGTGCCATGCTTCCCGAAGTTCGCCCCTCGAGCGAGGTTTACGGCCAGACCGATCCCAAACTGTTCGGCGCGGCCATCCCCATCGCCGGCATCGCCGGAGACCAGCAGGCTGCGACGTTTGGGCAAGCGTGTTTCGAGCCCGGCACCGCGAAGAACACATACGGCACCGGCTGTTTCCTGTTGATGAACAGCGGCACCAAGCCGGTGGCATCGCAAAACGGATTGCTCACCACCATCGGTTGGGGCCTCGACGGAAAGGTGACCTACTGCCTCGAAGGTTCGGTCTTCATCGCAGGCGCAGTTGTACAATGGCTGCGCGATGGGCTGAAGATTATCGACACCGCGGCCGACGTCGAGCGATTGGCCGCGTCCGTCGCGGACACGGGCGGGGTTTACTTAGTGCCGGCTTTTGTGGGACTCGGCGCGCCCTACTGGAACCAGGACGCCCGTGGGACCATTGTCGGTCTCACGCGCGGAACGACGCGCGAACACATCGCTCGGGCCGCGTTGGAATCGATTGCCTATCAAACTCGCGACGTGCTCGAGGCCATGCAACACGACTCCGGTATCAAACTTGGCGCGCTCAAGGTTGACGGAGGCGCGACGGCGAATAATCTGTTGATGCAGTTTCAGGCCGACGTCTTGGGCGTCACCGTGCAGCGCCCCATCGTGCAGGAGACGACCGCGTTGGGAGCGGCTTACCTCGCCGGGCTGGCGGTCGGCTTCTGGAAAGACAAAGCCGATATCGCCGCCAACTGGGCGCTCGACCGGGAATTTACGCCGTCGATGGCTGCCAGCCGACGCGAACAACTCTGCGCCCGCTGGAAAAAAGCCGTCGAACGATCTCTCGACTGGGAAAAGAACTAGACGACTCTTAACCCCTCTCCCCTCAGGGGAGAGGTTGGGAGCGGGGTGAAGGGCACATGCGCTGAGAAGCGCTCGATTCGTTCCACCCTCGACTCGACTGAGCTCGCCGAAGTCCCCCAACCCCTCCCTAGCAGGGAGGGGAGTTTCATAGCTGATCGCTGAAAGCTGACTGCTCCGCGTCGGTCGCGGAAATTGCTTGAAGTCGCAATACCGCACGACTATCTTGGAGGTTCCAGTCAGCAGTCGTCGTGGAACCATTTTTCGGACAACATTTCCGAGCTTTGTCTCGGGCGCCCTCCTTTTGGGAAACAACCGTAATGGCCCTTCAACTGCTGTTCATCAAGGGGCCCGATCAGGGACGGGCGGTCGATCTTCGGCGCGGGAAAAAAACCATTATCGGTCGCGACGATACGTGCGACCTGGTCGTTCACGATCCGCGGGTTTCGCGGAAGCATTGCAACATCGAGGTCCTCGATAACCGCACGGTCCTCACCGATCGCGACAGCTCTTACGGCACGACATTGAACGGCCGCAAGATCGACGTCGCCGAAATTCAGCCGGGCGATGTCATTGCGCTGGGCGAGACCGAGATGCGCCTGATTGCCGCCACCGACTCGTCGGCCGAGACGGCATCTCCCCGGGCGCGAGCCCCCGAAAAGGTCCTCGATGACGCGCGCACTGGACCTGGAAGCGGGCCGAAGGTGGTGCCTGGAAGTCGCAACCTCGAAAATCTCGTTGGGACGACGCTCGTTCGCTACGTCGTCGAAGAGCAGCTCGCCCACGGCAAATCGGGAATGGTGTTTCGCGCCAACGACACCAAGCACAATCGTCCGGTCGCGCTCAAGGTGCTATGGCCCGAGCTTGCGGACGATGAGAAAGCCGTCCAGCGATTCATTCGCGCGATGAAAACCATGCTGCCGATGAAGCATCCCAACATCGTGAGGCTGTATGGCGCGGGGCTCACCGACGGTTATTGCTGGATGGCGATGGAGCTTGTGGAGGGCGAAAGCCTGGCGCAAATGCTGGCGCGGATGGGCGTCGGCGGGATGCTCGATTGGCAGGCGGCGTTCCGTGCCACGCTGCACGTCGCCCGCGCCCTTGAGTTCGCCGACGAGCATCAGATTGTGCATCGCAACATCAATCCCGGGAATATCCTGGTCGGCAAGAAGGACCGCGTGGCGAAGCTGGGCGACTTGATGCTCGCCAAGGCCCTCGAAGGCACGATGGCCGAATCAATCACTCGCGCCGGCGAAATCATCGGCGAGTTGGCTTACTTGTCGCCCGAGCAAACCTCGCTCACGGGAGAGATCGACTGTCGTTCCGACATTTATTGCCTGGGCGCGACGGCCTATCGGCTGGTCGCCGGTCGGACACCCTTCGAGGCGACGAACCCCGCCTCGATGATCCAGAAAATCCAAAAAGAGACGGCACCGCCCCCCACGAAGTTCCAACTGGCGATTCCGCCGCATTTCGAAGGCGTCATCACCAAAATGATCGCCAGAGACCCGCAGAACCGCTACGCCAACCCGTCGTTGCTGGTGAGGGAGTTGGAGAAGGTCGCCAAGTATCAGAATTTGGGTGATATATAGCGGTTGCGAAACTTGCGGGGCTGCTTGTCGGTTGAGGCTTTCGGCGGCCCATTTTCGCGCTTTTCCCCCAGCGATATGACCGATGACGCTGCACGCCGGAAATACCCGGCAATTTCCTGCAATCTCCTCCCGTCTTTCGTCCGAAAGGTATGTTTGAGCAGGGAGCGCGGCTGCGCTTCAGCGAGGGCCAGCCTGGTACATTCGAATTTGGTTCTCGGCTTGTTTCCGTTTGGGAGATTCGGCCATGGGGCTGCGAAATTTTGCGGTAAGTATCGCGCTGGTTTGTTGCCTCAGCGCGCAGTTGTCGGCCGACGAGAAGCCGGAGAAACCGGCATTTCCCGAGTTCGAAGCGGTCACAGCGGCGGTCTCGGAGCACTTTCTGCAAAGCAAGACTTATCGGCCGGAAGACATTCTTACGGTGGGCGACGTCACGCCCCTCTTCCCGAAGCTGGAAAAGCTGGGCTGGAAAGTCGCCGATCAGAAAAAGATTCTGCAACTCTTCCTGCCCGACAACGACGACATGGTCAAGCGTCTCCGCACGCCCAAGGGCTGCGCGTTCATGCAGCACGTCGGGAAAATGCCGTTGGGCTACGATCGGCTCGACCGCTTGCGGAAAATGCCACACGGCCAATATCGCATCCGCGAGCTTGTCGATGCGCCCAAGGGCCACGAGATGATCGAGTACATGACCACGACTCCCAACGGCAAGAACCTTGGCAAGCAACTCACCAACGCGACCAACGGCCAAGACTTCAACCAGCCAACCGGAAAGCTATATTCCGAAAGGGCGCTCATCGCGCGCCTGCAAAAGAGCTACGACGCCGAGGCCGCACGGCAATCGAAGACCGCGAAGCCGTCGAAGTAGCGTTCATGCTGCGTCGGGTCGCGTTGTGACGCGGGGGATGAAGACGCGGGGACGCGGGGACGCGGGGAAAAAAGTTAGATGCGAAATTGGATCCCCTCCCCCGCTCGGCTGAGCTCGCCGCAGGCCCTCGCGGGGGAGGGTTAGGGTGGGGGGCAAGCATCTCTCAGTGCTCATCTCGCGGAAGAACCCTCATAGCGAATCGAAAGCAGCACTGCTGAACCGAAGCCGTTCAGCAGTGGCACCTCCAGAAGTTTGCCGTCGCGTTTATCGCCACACGCGCCGCGCGTAATCGAAATCTTCCTGCGTGTCGATTTCGATGTAGCCGCCCGGCGTGTCGACGTGAGCCATCCGTTCGCCCTGCTCGATCATGTCCTGCAGCAGGTGGATCAGATATGCTTTCTCGAACGTCTTGGCTTCGCGATACGGTTTGCCGGCGAATTCTTGCCGGCGGCGATGATAGGACTCTCGCAAACGCGACGCTCCCGCTGTGGAAAACTTTGCCACGCCGATGTATTCGCCGTGCGCTTCACCTTCCGCGATGTTGCGATGAACGCGCGTGACAAGTCCGTTGGCGACCGTCACCTTCTCGGCGTCGTCGGAGGGGTGCTCGCTGCGATGCTCGTATCGCTTCAGCCAATCGGTATCGACAACCAGCGAGATGTCGGCATCGCTGTCCAGCACGCGGCTTACGCACTCGGGCGTGAACAGGATATCGGAATAACAACAGATGAACGCCTCGTGCATGCAGTCTTCGGCGTGAAACAACGAGGCGAGAATGTTGTTGTTCTCCCAGTTTTCATTGTGACGGAAAGTGAAACCGGGATAGTCCTCGCGGACATTATCGATCCGGTAGCCGCCGATGAAGCAAATGTCGTCGATGCCGTTTTCCGCAAACGCGGCCAGCGTCCAATCGAGAATGCGTTGTCCGCCGACCTCGGCGAAGCATTTGGGCGTATCGGCGGTGGTCGGCATCAACCTGCTGCCGCGCCCCGCACCGATGATGATGGCTTGCATGATGACTTGTTCCTTCACTCGGTGTTCTGGACGTCGACAGCGCCACTGGAACCATCGTCAGACTTAGCGGTCGCATTCCACATGAGGGCGGCAACCAGAGCCGCCGCGAAAGCCCAACCCGCCCAAATGTAGATCGCGAGGTCCCAGCCCCCGAACTCCTCCTGTTTGTAATGACCGGTGACACGGTCGCCCATCGCGGCCCCCATGTATCCCAAGAAATTGACAAATCCCGCGGCAGCGGCCGGCGTTCCACGTTTTGCCAAGTCGGCCGGAGCCGTTCCCACCAGCAACACCTGGGGACCATAGATGCAGAACCCGATGACGACGAGCAACAGAATCGTTCCAGCGACGCTGCTTCGGGCCACCTGCTCGTAAACGAGCGTCAAGACCCCCAACAACCCCAACAACACGCAAATGACCGGCGCGCGCCGCCCGCCGAGAAATCGATCCGTCGCCCAACCAGCAAGGTACGAACCTAACACTGCTCCGAAGGCGAGTACGATGTACGTCAAGGTCGCCTTGCCAACTGTCGTCTCCTGCACGCTCATCAAATGCGAGACGCCCCAATCGACAAACCCATAGCGGCAGGCATTCACCAAACCCAATACAAGGCCCAATAGCCAAAGCATCGGATTCGAAAGCGTCAAAAACAAATTCTCGATCCACGAGCCGTCGGCTCGATGGCGTTGAGGCGGCATGCCTGTCGGCGTGCGCGCGGAAACGTGGGCCTCGGGCGTCTCGCGTAGGAAGAGCAGCATTACCAGGCCGGCCGCCACCAGCAGGGCCGCCGGAACGTAAAGCGCCCCGCGCCATCCCAACATATCCGCCGATTGACCAGCGACCAGGTACGTGAGACCGAGCGTCACCTGGTACCCGGTTCCGATCAACCCGATAGCCGCGCCGCGACGAAGCACGGGAAACCAGTTTCCCACCACGCGAATGCACGGCGTCCATCCCAGCGATTGGCAATAGCCGTTGCACGCCCAAACGAATAACAAAAAGTAAAATCCGGTGCTCAAGCCGAATAAGACATTCAGCGCGGCCGAGCCGAACATCCCGAGCGCCAGCAACACGCGCGGCGATATTCGCTCGGAAGCCTGACCGTTAAGCAACTGCCCGACACCATAGGCGATCTTCAAAGACGCCAAAATCGTGCCTACTTCGCCGCCGGTCAGACCGAGTCCGCCCTCGCTGATGGCAGACTCCATTCCCGGGACGGCAGCCGAGAGATTCGTGCGGCAGAAGTAAAATGCGCCATAGGTCAGCCAAATCGTCCAAAGCACCTGGTTCTCGCCCGGCTTTCGTTCGAGCGAAGCGACCGGAGGCGCTTCGATGGACCTTTCATCGCTCAGAGTAGCCACAATATCTCCGTGGGATGTCGGCGGGGGCTGGCAGCGGGCAGTGTTGGGTGGCCAAAAAAACGGGCGGAATCGCCTGCCGCGACATTTCGGATTGAACCGCACCCGTGCTGTGAAAGCAAGCATCGGCAGCGGCTATGCGATTGCCGCACTCCCCGAGGCCGATTCCGGTGCAATCGGGTCACGAGACGCCCACTTCAACGGGTGCGGCAGTTCGCAGGCCGAAAATTCCAGATGCAGCACACGCCGACGCGATGGCACTTTCATTCTTTGCGATGAGTGCAGCAGCAGCGGCCGAAACAACAGGGCTCCACCGGCCGGCACGAGGCAGCTCACTTCGATGCCCTTCTCTTTCCATCGCATGATGTCATCGTCAGTCAGTCTGCCTTGACGATGAGAACCGGGAATCACCCGCAGTGGACCGTTCGACTCGTCGCAGTCGTCGAGGTGCAGTCTCACAGTCAGCATGTTTTCCAGAACGTCCGTGGGTGGCTGAACGTGGGTCACTCCGGCTTTGGATGACCAATTCTCGAAACCGGCAACCTCGCATCGTTCGCGCACGGCAATCGACACATCTTGATGCCAGAAGACGCCCCAGTTCGACTTTTCCGTCTTGTCGAAGAGGATTGTTCGCACGAGCAAGGCGTCCCTTCCCAATGCTTGCGAGACAACTTCGCGGATTGGCGGAAGTTGTTGCACTCCATGCATCGCGGGTACGACATGGACCAAATTACGAATCGCATAGAGATCGCGATCGCGGCGAACGATATGCCCTTTTGGCTCCTCATTGTGCGAGAAGTCGTCAGCGGCTGAAGCGATCGCCGCGATCAGCCGTCGCACTTCGGCTTTCGCCAGAAGTTGCGGGATGACGACAAATCCGTCCTCGTCGAATTTCTGAATGTCGCAATGCGCGATTTGCATTTTGGAATGGCTGAGATGTTCCTCATCGATACGTTCGAACGGATTGTAAAGCCGTGGACGAAAAGCTTTCAACGTTGAATCATTTTTATGCGCTCCCGGGGGGCTTGAGTGGGCCGCGGGCATATACAGTTCGCCGCTCGAAAACTAAACTGACTGGAACAAGAACATCACCCATTTTCCGGTGTTCGACAACGTATTAACGAAAGTGCTCGAGATGATCCGCATCCGCAAAGCCAATGAGCGAGGCTGCTTCGACCACGGTTGGCTGCAGACTTGCCACACGTTTTCATTCGGCGACTATCGCGACCCCGAGTACACAAGCTTCCGCTCATTGCGGGTGATGAATGAAGATCGGGTGCAGCCGGCGGGCGGCTTTCCGACGCACCCTCACCGCGATATGGAGATTGTCACCTACGTGCTCGAAGGCGCGCTGGAGCATCGCGACAGTATGGGCAACGGCTCGGTGATTCAAGCCGGCGATTTTCAGCGAATGTCGGCCGGCACGGGCATCACGCACAGCGAGTTCAATGCCTCCGAAACCCAGCCCGTGCATCTCTATCAGATTTGGCTGTTCCCCGAGCGGAAGGGGATCGATCCCAGTTACGAGCAAATGTCGCTGGCGGCTGCCGACAAGCGCGACGGATTGCGGCTCGTGGCTTCACACGACGGCCGCGACGGCTCGCTGACGATTCACCAGGACGCCAATATCTTTCTGTCGACGTTAGACGAGGGACGAAAGGTCGCTCACCAAATCGAGCCGGGACGTTACGCCTGGTTGCAGGTGCTGCGCGGCCACGTGACCCTCAACGGCAACGCATTGCAAGCCGGAGATGGGGCCGCCGTCAGTGACGAAGAGTCCCTCATGATCGAAGCCCGATCGGTTTCAGAAGTCATGCTGTTCGATCTGAATTGACGCCGTTTGATCGGTCACGCAGTTCTGTATTGAAGGAGTCCGAATATGTTGAACGTTCTGGCAGGCATCGTCGCGGTGATGGGCAGAATCATGCTGGTGGCCATCTTTCTGATGGCCGCGGTCGCCAATAAGATTCCCAAGTTTGCAGACGTCGTGCAGGTCATGGAGAAAGAGCACATTCCCGAAGCGCGCGTGATGCTTGCCGGTGCGATCGTCTTTTTGATCGTGGGCAGCATTTCGCTGATGCTCGGCTGCATGGCCCGCATCGGGGCAACGCTGCTGCTGGTCTTTCTGGCCCTGGCGACGTATTACTTCCACGATTTCTGGACGATGGAGGGCGCCGAGCAACAGACCGAGATCGGTAACTTCATAAAGAACCTCGCCCTGATGGGCGCCATGCTCTTTATCATCGCCAACGGCGCCGGCCGCGCGAGCATCGATGCGGCACGGGCACGGCGCAAGGTCGATGTCGTTGTCACCCGGTGAAAGGGATTACCAATGGCAGCCGCCCGAATTCTCGCCTTTGCGGGAAGTTTACGGAAAGACTCGTACAACAAGCGCCTGGTGCGGATTGCCGCCGCGGGGGCCACCGCCGCCGGGGCCACTGTTACGCTGCTCGACTTGCGGGACTTTCCGCTGCCGCTGTTCGATGAAGATCTCGAACGCGAACAGGGCTTGCCTGAGAACGCGGCAAACTTGAAGCGATTGTTCATCGAGCATGACGGATTTTTGATTGCATCGCCCGAGTACAACAGTTCGATCACGGGAGTGCTGAAGAACACGATCGACTGGGTGTCTCGGCGAGTCGAAGGCGAAGCCCCGCTGGTGGCGTACAAAGGCAAAACCGCCGCCCTCATGAGCGCCTCGCCGGGCGCACTGGGGGGCTTGCGCGCACTCGTTCACGTGCGGGCCATTCTGGGCAACATCGGCGTGCTCGTCCTGCCGACGCAGGTCGCCGTTCCCAAAGCCATGGAGGCTTTCGACGCCGACGGCAAACTC
>JBBDVZ010000027.1:0-12214 GCA_040903115.1 Planctomycetaceae bacterium | reverse complement strand
ATCGAACATGTACGACAACTCGAACGTTTCCCCTCTCCCAACCTCTCCCCTGAGGGGAGAGGGGTTTCCATATGCCCTCTAAAGATCAAATCCGCAGTAAGAGAGGTTGAAGCTTTTGTTACACAGCGGGAAGTCGGAAATCTGTTGATTGCGCAACGCCATCGCCAAGCCAGTCCAGTTGTGGAATGACGGGTCGACAACTTTGTAGCGTTGGAATCGACTCTGTTTGTCGGTGATGGCGACATGGCAGATCTCCCCGCGCCAGCCCTCGACGAGTGAGACGGCCAGTCGGTTGGGGGCGAGAGCGCCGAGCGGTTCGCGGACGGTGCCGCCCGGCATCGCTTCAAGCTGCTCCAGCACGAATTCCACTGAGCGTTGAATCTCCAGCCAGCGGACATAGGCGCGCGCGAACACGTCACCGGTATCCGCAGTCGAGACCGGAATCTGTGAGAAGTGGTAGATACCGAATGGATGCTCGCGTCGCACGTCGCGTTCGGCCCCACAGGCGCGGGCCACCGGGCCGACCAGTCCCAACTCATTGCAGACATCCAGTGTCAGCTTGCCCGTCTCCTCGAACCGGGCCATGACCGATGAAGTCTCCCACAGCAACTTCGCGGCATTCGTCACGTCTTTGAGGGCGCTCTCCAGCCGGTCCTGGAGATCGGCGATTCGGGCGTCGTCCACGTCGAAACCGACGCCTCCGGGCCGGACCATGCCGCGGCCGAAACGGCTGCCACAAAGCATGGCAGTCGCATTCAGAAAGTCACCCCGCAAACGACCGCAGTACGAAGCCGTCGGCAGGAAGCCAATATCGCCGGCCAGGGCGCCGAGATCACCGGTGTGATTCGCCAGCCGTTCCAACTCGAGCGCGACGCCGCGCAAGGCCTCTGCTCGCGCGGGTACAAAGCAACCCGCTAAGGCCTCGACGGCCTGGCAGTAGGAAATTGCATGGCCCACCGACGTATCGCCGGCCAGCGTCTCCATATAGTGAATCGTGCGCTTGCCTGGTCCGCCCGTCATCGCCCGTTCGACGCCGCGATGCTGATAACCCAGCGAGATTTCCAGATGGAAGACGTGTTCGCCGTGGCACTGGAACCGGAAGTGGCCCGGCTCGATCACCCCCGCGTGGACCGGACCGACCGCCACCTCGTGAATTTCCTCGCCTTCCATGCGAAAGAAGTCGCTCACGCCGATCGCCGGTCTGTCTGTTTTTGTTCGGCTCCCGAAGGCGCGCACCGGTCGTTGCGCAGGCTGAAAGCGGACGGGCTTTAGCCACGGATGTCCCTCCGGCCGTATGTCAAACTGCTCGGCGATCTCTCGCTCGAACATGTGCGCCTGCGGACAATCGGGCGTCAGCGATTGGAAATGGTCGTCCTTGACGCGCGTCTTCGCCACGTACAGCATGCCGGCGTCGTCATCGGCCAAGACCGCGTACAACTCCACCGGATCGAACTGCCCTGCGGAATGGGCGAAGAACGCCGACAGCCGTGCGCCGTCGGCGACCGCGTCCAGGACGTGCTGGCGGAAACGGGGGAAGTCCCACGCGGCGACGTCGCTCGCGGCGATCTGCTCTCCATTTCGCAATTTGGCGAAGCCATTGGGTGCGCTCACGGCGGTGTCTCCAGGAAGTTGACGGCGTCGCGCAGCAACTGATCCAACGGCGGCGGGATATACACGCCCAACATGAGCACGAGTCCCATGAGCACGAGGATCGGTGCTCCGGTGAGGAAGGTGTCTCGGAAGTCGGTGGCGGATGCCCTTTCCGAGGGCGCGCCCTGGACCAGCGACAGCACGGTGCTTCCCATGCCGATGAAAACGGTGACGAGCAGCAGCAGGAATAAGCCGGCGATGACAAACGCCCCGTTGCTGATTGCGCCGTTTAAGATTGTGAACTCGCTCAAGAACGGCCCGCCGGGGGGCGACCCGGTGATCGCCAAAAATCCGGCGAGAAACAACGACCCTGAAAGCGGCAGTCTGCGAATGGCGCCTTTGACGTCGTCCGTCGACTTGCTGTCGTAGGCCCGGTGAATGTTCGCGGCCGAAAGAAACAACACGCCCTTCGTCAGTCCGTTGTTTATCAGGTGCAGCAGAGCCCCGAAAGTCGCCATCCCACCGATGCCGATGCCCAGCACCAGAATGCCCATGTGCTCGACGCTGGAGTAGGCCAGCATGCGTTTGAAGTCACGTTGCCGGACCATAAAAACGGCGGCCAGCCCCATCGAGAACAGACCCAGGAAGACCAGCAGCTCGCGTGCGAAGTCCCCTTCGCCGGCCGCTCGACAAATCTGGTAAAAACGCAGGATCGCCAAGAAGGCACAGCTCGTCACGCCGCCGGCCAGCAATGCCCCCACAACGCCCGGCGCCTCGCCGTAGGCATCCGGCTTCCACGTATGCATCGGTGCCAGGCCCATCTTCGTGCCGTAACCGACAAGCAGCAGCACGAACGACGCGTGAAGCCACGGCCGCGACAACTGCGGAGCTTGCCTGAGCAGATCGTCGAACATGAGCGTCGATTCCAGACCGGCATGCAGCGACGCATAGGCCAGAAAGAACGATCCGAACAGCGCCAACGCAATTCCCACCGAGCCAATGAGCAGGTATTTCCAGGTCGCCTCGGTCGATCCCGGACTGCGGTTGAAGAACAGCAGCGGTCCGCAGGCGAGCGTCGTCGCTTCCATGCCCACCCACATCAGTCCCACGTGATGGGACAGGACGACAAGCGTCATCGTCGAGAGGGCCAGCAGCAGGCAGGCACAGAACACGCGGTTTTTCCGCTCGAATCGCAGCGTCAAATAGCCGACCGCATACACGGAATACAGAAAGAAAGTCACGCTGATCAGGATGAGCACGAGCTTGCCGAGCGGGTCCAACTTCAGCAGCCCTTCCAGCGCCGAGGTCGGTTCATCCGTCAGTGCGCTGCCGACCAACAGCAGGTGGGCCAGGGCGCCGAGCGCTACAATCCAAGCCCTCCAGCGATTGAAAGGGAATGCGTACGCAATCGCAGCCGCGATCAGCGGAGTGAGAATCAGCCGAAGTTCCATGAACTAATCCTTGAGTTTCGACAGCCGTTGGGTGTTTACGGTCGAGAATTCCCGATTGATCCGGTGAATAATAATGCCCATGATAAATACGGCGACAAACAGGTCGAGCAACACGCCCGCTTCCACCAGCAGCGGCATCGCCTCGTACAGCAGCAACCCGAAAATGAAGATACCGTTTTCCAGCGTCAGATATCCGAGGACCTGGCTGATCGCCTTGACGCGCGTCGCGAGAATCAAGAAACCGGTCCAGACCGTGGCCAACGAGGCTGGAACGAGCATCGTACCCATGTGCTCCTCGGCAATCGGCAGCGTCCGCGCGAACACCACCGCGAGTCCGGTGCCGACCGCACCCAGCAACAGCGATGCGATGAAGCCGATGATCGGCTCGACTTCGCGGCGAATGTTCACCTCGCGGATGGCGTGGGACAGAATCCGCGGGATCACCTCTCCCTTGAGGAGGATGGCCGCTGCCGCAACCAGCCATGTGCGCAGACTCAGGCCGGAATGGACGAGCGGAATCATGACGCCCAGCAGCACGCCTTGCATGGCCACGGCACGAATCACCGTGCGAATGTGACTGGCGCCCAGCGCCACGAAATTCAGCAGCATGGCAACGACCAGGATGGGATCCAGCCATTCCGTCATTCTTCATCTCACCAGGAGGATCAGACCAAAGGTGGCCAGCAAACAGGCGGCCACCAGGACTTGTGGAATGTCGACCAAGCGCAGCCGCGCTATCGTCGATTCGACGACGCCGATGACCACCGCCAGCAGTATCATGCCGCCGACAAAGAGACCCCAGTCGAGCAAGGTATTGCCGGTCTCGAATGGGACCAGGATTCGCAGCAGCACGGAACCGAGCACAAACAGCTTCATTGCGACGCCATAGTGGATCATGCCCAGGGCCGGGCCGCTGTGGTCGAGTACCATCACTTCGTGAATCATCGTCAGTTCGAGGTGCGTGTTCGGGTCGTCAAACGGGATGCGCGAGTTTTCGACGAGCAGCACGATGAACAGGCTCACTGCGACCAACACGAGCGACGCGCCGCCCAAGGCCCACGCGTGGGTCAGCGAGCCGGCGAGCATGCCGGTTAAAGAGAGTGAATGCGAGAGCTTCGCCAGCACAAGAAACCCGAGAAACAAGGCCGGCTCCGCCAGGCAGGAGAACGTCACTTCTCGCGCCGCCCCCATCCCCTCGAACGACGAGCCGGTATCCAGAGCGGCAGACGCCGTGAAGAACCGTGCCAACGCGAAGAGGTAAGTGAACAAGATCAGATCGCCCTCGAACGAGATCGGGGGGGCGTGCCCGCCCAACGGCACGAGCATCCCCGCGACCAGTGCGGTCGCCAGCCCCACCACCGGCCCGGCCATAAAGACCCACGTTGTCGCGGTGCTGATGACAGAACCTTTTTGCACCAATTTGATCACGTCGTAGTACGGCTGCAGGACCGGCGGCCCGACCCGGCCGGCAAACACCGCCTTCGTCTTCGCAATCACACCCAAGAGCAGCGGCGGCAAAGCAGTCAGCAGCACAATGTGAATGAGCACGTGGATCACTTGCACGACGATGCTCCTCGAACGGTTTCCTACCAGGCACTCCACAAAAGCAGCGCGAGCAACGCGACGAAAACGTAGAACAGGTACAACTGGATGCTGCCTTGCTGGAGCACACGAAACCGCGACAACAACCAGGCGATCGATTGAAATGACGGCCGAATCATGCCGTCCAGCACCGGGTCCGGAACGTCGCTTGCGAACCGCCCCTCGTGGGCAAAGAGTCCCTCGATTGGGTTTTGGCGGACCTTGGGGCGCAGCACCCAAGCCCAAAGTCGCACCAGCATCTCCGCAAAGGAAGATGACGTGTATTGCATCGTCGGCGACGGAGCCACGTAACCGCAACTCCATGTTTCGGTCAGTCCGACCTCGCGCTGAAGCAGTCGATACCGCAGATAAAGGCTTGTCGCGATGATCACACCGATGAGCCCTAGTCCCATCACGCTGATCCAGCCCAGCGGCGCCAGCGGAGCAAGTTGCAGTTCATTGGCCGGCAGCGCCGGCACCCATGCCGTGATCGCGCGGTCCAACAGGGGTGCGACCAGCGAAGGCGCCACTCCGATGACAACGCAGCCAAGCATCAGCACGACCATCGGGCCAGTCATGCTCGGCCTGGACTCATGGGCATGGTCGACGTGTTTCGAGCGGCCCGATCCGAGAAAGACTCCGCCGAACGCCTTGACGAAGCACGAGACGGCCAGCGCACCAATGAGTGCCAGCGCCGGTGCTGCAAACGCCGCCCCGGCCCAAGAGTGGCCATCGCCGATTCCCACCGTCCGTAACAGCCCAAGGTAGATGAGGAATTCGCTGACAAACCCGTTGAGCGGCGGCAATCCGCAAATCGCCACCGCGCCGACGCCGAACGCCAATGCCGTCACGGGCATCCTTTTCGCCAGACCACCAAGTTGATCAATCTCACGCGTGTGGACCGCATGGATCACCGATCCGGCGCTCAGGAACAGCAGCGACTTGAACAGGCCGTGGTTCCACACGTGCAACAGTCCGCCTGCCAGTCCCAAAACAATCCAGTCGGTCCGACCCACCGAGCGGCCGATCATGGCCAGCCCGATGCCCATCACGATGATCCCAATGTTCTCGACGCTGTGGTACGCGAGCAGCCGCTTCAGGTCGTGTTGGCCGATCGCGAACGCGACGCCCAGGACGCCGGAAATCGTGCCGAGTGCGAGCACCAATCCTCCCCACCACGCCGGAGGATCGGGAAAAAACGAAAATATGCGCACGAGGCCGTAGATGCCGATCTTGATGAGCACGCCGGACATCAGCGCTGAAACGTGGCTCGGCGCCATCGCGTGGGCGCCGGGCAGCCAGACGTGCAACGGCATGATTCCGGCCTTCAGGCCAAATCCCGTCAAGGCCAGCAAGAAGACGGCGTTCGCCATGCCGGGCGTGATTGAGCCTTCGGGGAGCGGCACCATGGCAAATGATCCGACCACGCTACGCAACAACGCAAACATGGCGAACAAACAAAGTGCTGCAGAGTGCGTCGCTACGAGATACACCCAGCCGGCGTCGCGCACCGATTCGTCTTCGTCTTCGGTCGTCACGAGGAAGAACGCGGACAGTGCCATGATCTCCCAAGCCATCAAGAACAGCACCGCGTTTTGAGCCACCACGACCAGCGCGAGTGACGCCGTGACCAACCCGTAGAACAGTCGCAGCTTCCGGCCGTTCTCCGCATGCTCGGACTGCCGCCAATAGCTTAACCCGTAGATGGAACCGAGCATTGGGATCAGGAAAATCGGCAACAGAAAGACGGCCGAGATTCCGTCGACGGCAACGGCAAGTTCGCCGCCCGGCACCGCCCAGCCATACGAGATCGGCTCAGCGTCGCCGAGTATCGCAAAATTCAACGTGCCGACAATCCCCACGAGTGAACCGGCCACTGCCAGCACGACGGCGATCCACTGCCCGGCGAGGGAATGCCGGCTGAGAAACAAGCCCGGCACCCCGCTGGAGGCGATCACGGAAATCGCGGTTAGAACCAAACGCTCGCTCATCCGATCAGCCATGCACGCAAGGACACCCCGGCCAAGGCCACCACGAGCACGACCAGGATGTAGATGATGTCGATGTGAATCTTCCCCTGCTACACCCAGCGAAGTCGGGCGAACCGCGCGGCCCATCGCGCGAAGAACAGATTGTAGATGCGTTCGCTCAGCGGGTCCGGACATTCAGAGACAAAGGCAGCATCAGTCGGGAACAGCCCGACCGCCCCGAGCAGCAGTCCCATCTAGGCCACCCCCTTGGCCCTCTTACGGACGAAAGGGCGGAGGCCGTCCCCCCGTGGTTTGAGGCCGGCTTCGATGCGACGAGCCTCACGCAGTATGTCCTCCTGGGACGCTTGTCGCTTGATCACCGTTTTGAAACCCGGATCGCGCAGCGAGTACGCCAGCCGCGACAGCAGGTGCAAGTGATCTTGAACGGTGGGACTGGCCAGCGTGAACAGCGTGTGCACCGGCTGGCCGTCCAGCGCGCCGAAGTCGATGGGATTGGCGAGAAAGCACAGGCAGACTTCCGGCTTCTCGATGCGCAACACAATCGGATTGCGCGGGTGCGGAATGGCGATGCCATCGCCGAGTCCGGTGGAACCGAGCGCCTCGCGCGCCAACAGCACACGAAAGAGCAAATCGCGGTTTAAACTCGCCGGCAACTGCATCGCATCGACGACGGCTTGCAGCACCGATGCCTTATCCGTTCCGCCCACGCCGTGAAAGATGCCGCCTTCGGCCAACGCGTCCGCAAAGCTCGACGATTCCGTATTCTCGTCTCCATTGTGGAACAAGTCCGTCGGCACTTCGATACTCCGCGAAGTCGCCCACTCCAGCAGTTCCGCTCGATTAAAGCGGTACTGCTCATTGACGTGATACGCCGGCAAGCTTCCATCCTTGATCCACGCGTAAATCTTTCGCTCGGAAACATTGAGCAAATTCGCCACTTCCCTGACGCTCAGTTGCATAGTTTCAGTTCCTGCGACCTCAGTGGGCAGACATGTCGAACGATAGCAAAACCGGTCTCGCCGGTAAATCCGAGCCTGTGCGATGGTTACCCTGTTTCAAGCCCGTTGTGTTGCCGGCGGCGACGAGCAACGCCGGACTCATGTGCGGTATTGGCCACGGCCTTGGCGACTGTACGGACCACGTGTTTGTTGAAGACACTGGGGATGATGTAGTCCTCGGACAAGTGGTCGTCGGGGATTACGCCAGCGATCGCACGGGCGGCAGCCAGCTTCATCGGCTCGTTGATGTCAGTTGCACGCACGTCTAAGGCGCCGCGAAAGATGCCCGGAAACGCGAGAACGTTGTTCACTTGATTCGCATAGTCGGAGCGGCCCGTTGCCAGTACTCGACATCGCGGAGCGGCCAAGTCGGGCGCGATTTCCGGGTCGGGGTTCGCCATGGCGAACACGATACGATCAGGGGACATCAGGTCCAGGTCATCAGGCGTCAAGATGTTCGCCGCGGAGACGCCGACGAATACATCCGTCCCACGCAGCGCATCCCGCAACGTACCGTTTGGCGCATCGAACCGGATGAAGGCCCGCAGGTCCCGCCGCGCCGCTGCAAGATTCTCTCCTTCAATTTGGAGTACCAAACCCTGGCGGCCGCAGCCGAAGAGATGCTCGGCTCCCGCCTGTAGAAGAATCTGGCAGATCGCCGTGCCGGCCGCGCCGAGTCCGTTCACGACGATCCTCACGTCGCGAAGCTTTCTGCCCACAACTCGCAGGGCATTTTCCAGCGCAGCCAGGACCACGACCGCTGTTCCGTGCTGGTCGTCGTGCATCACCGGAATGTTGAGTGATGCCTTCAGGCGGCGCTCGACCTCGAAGCAACGCGGGGCACTGATGTCTTCCAGGTTAATGGCACCAAACGTGGGCGCAATCATCTCCACGGCCCGCACGATCTCATCGACGTCTTGCGTTGCCAGGCATATTGGCCAAGCGTCGATGTCGGCGAACTCTTTGAAGAGCATCGCCTTGCCTTCCATCACGGGCATGGCTGCTTCTGGCCCGAGGTTGCCCAAACCCAGGACAGCCGAGCCATCGCTCACGATGGCGACGCTGTTCGCTTTGGTCGTGAGTGTGTGAACCAGGTTTTTATCCTGCGCAATGGCCTGAGCGACCCGGCCGACACCGGGCGTGTAAGCCATCGACAGAATATTACGCGTCTTGAGACGCACTTTGCTCTGCGTATGGATCTTGCCGCCCAAGTGTAAGAGAAAAATGCGGTCCGACGCGGAAATGACCTCGAACCCGTCGGCCGCCTTCAATCGTTCGATCACTCGATTGGCGTGCGCGTCACTGTTGGCGTCGAACGTCACGTCCCGGATCATGCGGCCGCGAGTCACTTCGACGATGTCCACCGCTCCCAGGTTGGCCTTCTCCTCAGCCAGCAATGTGGCGAGCCGCGCGAACTGGCCGGGCACGTTTTGCAGCTCGACCCGCACTGTCATCCGGAAATTAGAGTACGGAACGCTTCGCGGCATGGAATCCCTTCTCGGCGATATCATCCTTGCAGTAGCCAATCGAACGGCTCCGAATCCGTTTGGATCCGAGACCTGACGTGGCGATCTAGTGCCTCTCGGACGAAGTGTCGGCTTTGGCCAAGGTGCCATGTGGCGGGAAGGTGGAGCACTTGTGCAAGCCTCGTGCCGTGAATCTAGCCAGAGCGCAAGACAATTGCGTCCCTTGGAATTCGAGCAACCTGCGAACTCCGCCCGGTGGCGGAAACGACCGCGACGAGACGCCCCAAATCAGGAAACCTGCAAACGCTTGCAGATCGACACGCCATTTTGCAGATCCTGGCGGGAAACGGCATTCCCCGGCTCCCCGCACCGGTCGTCAATTGTGGCCCCCCACCGCTTCTCTTATCTTAAACGGACCTTCGTCGCAGACTTTGTGGAGGGTCTGTGCCATGTTCCGCGTTAAGGAATCCGAAGCGAACCCCAGTATCTCGTGGGCCATGACGGCGTTGCTGGCAGCGATTGTGGTAGCCGCGCTAGTGACTGTGTGGCTCACCTGGATGCTCCATCTCGAACAGCAAATGATCGTCGAACTGATCCGGGGTAACGCAGAAATCAGTCCTGACGTGGTACGAGCGTTGCCCAAGGAACTCCGCTGGCAGTTCGGTCTGGCGATCGTCGTCGTCGTGATCCTCGTGTCCACGGCTGGGGCATTGGTCGTGATTCTGCGGGCGTACCTGGCCAGCCGCCGGTCGCTCCGCGAGGTGAAGGTGCTCGCGGGCGACATCTTCGCCAGCATGATCCAGGGGGTCGTCTCGACAAACTGCGACGGCATCGTCACGAGTATCAATCCACGGGGGTGTGCCTTGTTGGGGATAGGCCTGGAATCTGTGGGACGGCCGATCACGGCGATTTCGCGCACCGCAGTGCCGCTCGATAAGCTGAGTCACGAGGTGCTCGACGGTCGGCGGCCCTTGAGCGACCGCGCTTTCACTGTGGTCCGCAACGGCCACACCCAGCGACTCCAGGCGGATTGTCACCTGCTCTGCGACACGGACGGTGCCGTGCTTGGCACCGTGTTGCACCTTCGCGACGTGACCGAACGCGTGCTGATCGAGGAACGGATGCGACGCATGGAGCGATACATGGGCCTGGGCGCACTGGCCATCGGGCTGCACCACGAAATCAAGAACCCTCTGACCGCATTGTCGCTGCACGTGCAATTGCTCGAGGAGCGGTTGGTGGAACATCGGGCTGCGGACGTGGATGAGATGCTGGGAGTCCTCAAGACCGAGGTCACTCGGCTGAATGGCGTGCTCGAAAGTTTCCGCGACTTTGCCGCGTTGCGCACCTTGGCATTGCAGCCGACCGACGTCTTGCTGGTCGTGGAAAAGGCCGTGCGGTTGGTCCGTCCGCAGGCGGATGTGCAACAGGTTCGTATCGCCGTCCAGCATTCCGAATCAGGTCTGCCGGCCGTTACGCTCGATCGGGCCAAATTTGAGCAGGTGCTGCTCAATTTGATCATCAACGCGCTGGAGGCGATGCCGCAAGGCGGAGACTTGACGATCCGCGTCGGCACCTCAGACAGCCAATTCCACCTGGAAGTGGCCGACACGGGCTGCGGCATTCCGGCCGAGGTCCAGCCCAGCATCTTCGACCCGTATTTCACCACCAAAAGCGACGGAGTCGGGATGGGGCTTGCTTGGAGCGAAAAGATCGTGCAGCAGCATCAGGGCCGAATTGACTTTGAGAGCAGTCCCCGCGGGACAAGGTTCCACGTGATAATTCCGCTGGTAGTCCAGCAGTGGGCATGAACCAAAACGACTTTCACATCCTGATCGTGGACGACGAACCGAACATCCGTGCCGGCCTCGCCAAGGGTCTTGCGGAAGAGGCGGCGGCCGTGGACACGGCGAAAGACGGCGATGAGGCCCTGCTCATGTTCGATCAAACCGGCCACCAATTGGTGATTGCCGACCTCAAGCTGCCTGGCGCCGTCGACGGGCTGGAACTCGTCAAGCAGATCAAACACAAGCGGCCGGAAACGGTCGTGATTGTCATCACCGCCCACGGCACGGTCGAGTACGCCGTCGAGGCCATGCGGCGCGGCGCGTATGATTTTGTGATCAAGCCGGTCGATTTGAACCTGATCCGCCACCAGGTCCGCAAGGCGCTCGAACATCATCGGCTCATCACGGAGAACCGCCGATTGCGCGAACGGCTGGCAGGCACCGGCGAGATTTCCGAGATCGTCGGCAACTGTGCCGCGATCCAGGATGTCTTTCGCCAGATCCGACAGGTAGCCGACACAGAGGCCACGGTGCTGATCCAGGGCGAAAGCGGCACGGGCAAGGAATTGGTCGCCCGCGCAATTCACAACCTTAGCGCACGCCACGAGGGACCGTTCGTCGGCGTGAACGTCGGGGCACTGCCCGAAACGCTGCTCGAAAGCGAGCTGTTCGGCTACGAGAAAGGGGCATTCAGCGGGGCCATGCGGCGCAAGCTCGGCCGCTTCGAGCTAGCAGAGGGCGGCACGCTGTTCCTGGATGAAGTATCGGAGATGTCGCCCAAGAGTCAGGTGGACCTGCTGCGAGTCTTGGAGCAGCGCGAGTTCCGTCGGGTGGGCGGCGAAGAATTGATCTACTCAGACGCCCGGGTCATAGCCGCGAGCAATCAGGACATCCGGCAGTCAGTCCGCGACGCTCGTTTCCGTGAGGACCTCTACTATCGACTCAACATCGTCCCGATTACCGTGCCGCCGCTTCGCGACCGCCGTGACGACGTCCCGCTGCTGATCGAACACTTTCTGGATCAGTTCTGCACGCGACACCGCCGCGAAATGAAGCGAGCGGCCGGCGAGACAATGCAGATCCTCGTGAGCCACAACTGGCCGGGCAACGTGAGGCAACTCCGCAATCTGATCGAGCGGCTGGTCATCACCGTCGAGGGACCGGTCATCCACGCCGCGGACTTGCCGGAAGAAATGCGAGCCGCCACAACCGACGACGCGCTGACGCTTGCTGCGGCGGTTGAACGCGCGGAGCAGCAGGCGATTGTCGCCGCACTGCACCACTGCAACAACCACCGCGAGCGGACCGCCAACCTGCTCGGCATCAGCGTGCGCAACCTGCACTACCGCA
>JBBDVZ010000026.1:0-12286 GCA_040903115.1 Planctomycetaceae bacterium | reverse complement strand
AAGATCGGGCCGGTTACGCATCGGCCGTGGTGGCAGAAATTGGCGGCGTGCGCCAGTACGTGCAAGTTACGGCGAGCGGAACGATTGGCGTGCGCGCAGAGAACGGTGACTATCTGTGGCGCAACGACAGCGCGGCGAATGGAACCGCCAACTGTTCGTCGCCTCAGGTCGCGGGCAACCTTGTCTTTAGCGCCTCGGACTATGGAAAAGGCGGGGCGCTGGTGAAGCTCGCCGAAAGCGACTCGAACGTCACAGCCGAGCTGGTCTATCACACCGACGACATGAAAAGCCATCACGGCGACATGGTCATCGTCGACGGCTTGCTGTACGGGTCCAGCGGTCCGGGCTTGCTGACCTGCCTCGAACTCGAAACGGGCAAAGTGAAGTGGCACAACCGATCGGTGGGAAAAGGATCGGTGACGTACGCCGACGGCGCGATTTATCTCCGCAGCGAGCAGGGGCCGGTCGCCCTCGTCGAGGCAACCGGGGAGAAGTACCACGAGCTGGGCCGGTTCGATCAACCCGAACGCAGCGACAGCTCGGCCTGGTCGCACCCGGTGGTGGCGGCGGGCAAGTTATTCCTGCGCGATCAGGAAGTGCTGCTTTGTTATGAGCTGAAAGGGCGGTGAGACCAGCCCGCCGCGGCGGGCCGCTCGCAGGAACTACTGCCGCTGTTGGCGGTAGATCTCGTTGATCAGGTCCTCGACCGATTTGAACTTTTTGCCGCCGTCGGTGACGGCTTCAATTCTAATGCGGGCATCCGAGGGCGTGTGCCCGAGCGTCAGCAGTGCCTCGAACGTCTCCGACAGGACGTCGTGCTCGGTCGCGCTTTCGGGCGGAAAGTCCTTGGCGACGATCAGCGCGAAGCGGGCCATCTTGCGGCGAAGTTTCGCGACGATGCGCTCGCCTGTGGCCGGACCGATGCCCGGCAATGCGGACAGTTGCTTGATGTCCTGTTCCTCGATGGCGGTCGCCACCTCGCACACGGGGCGCACCATGGCCCGCAGCGCCTTTTTCACGCCGACGCCGTCGACCGAGCACACCAGCTCGAAAAATTCGCGCTCGGCGTCGCTCATGAACCCGACAAAGCGCGGCGTCAGTCGTCCTTGCTGCGGATTGCCTTCGAGGTACTCGATGGTCCGCAGCGTGACGGGCTTGCCGAGGCTGCCCTGCAGTTGGCGTCGCACAAACTCGGGCACGTAGACTTGATACTCGAACGCGCCGACTTCCAGCGTGGCATCGCCTTCGCCGAGGTGAATGAGCTTGCCGGTCATTTTTGTGATCATAAACAATTCCCACCGGGCGCGGCCGGTGGGCTTTGGGGCTACGATGCGAATTTGATGCTGTGGTACAGGCACAGCGCGATGGCGGCCGCGTCGGAAACGTCGTTGGGTTCGACGATGGCGGGCAGGCGCAACTCGTTCTTGACGGCGTGCTGGATCTGTTCCTTCGAAGCGCGGCCGCTGCCGGTCAGCAGGCGTTTGACCTGTGTGGGCGTGTAATGCACGACGGGCAATTCGCGTTGGGCCACGGTCATCAAAATGGCGCCGCGGGCGTGGGCCATCAGCAGTGCGCTTTTTGGATTTCGACCGAGCGAAAAGACTTGCTCGATCGCTATCACTTCCGGATTGAATTCGTCGAGGACTTCGTTCAATCCCGCGCCGATCTCGCACACCCGCTGCGCCAGCGACAGCCGCTGCGTCGAGCGAATCACGCCCCCTTCCCGCAAAACCGGGCCGCGCGCCGAACGTTCAAGAATCGCGTAGCCAGTGCGGTTGAGCCCGGGATCGATTCCCAGGTACCGCGAGACGCGGCCGGACGATGTTGACTGCGAGAGTTCGGCGAACACCATTTCGCGTTCCTCAGAAAACGACTTTATCCAATCCAACGACTTGTCGTCGGACCGACGGCAAGCCGTCGGCTTGGATAGACAGCGCTTTATTCTCGTCGCCAGCCGGTGCCGCCGGTGCGGTCTTCCAACGTCACCTTCAGCGCGGCCAGGCCGTCGCGGATGCGATCGGCAATGGCGAAGTTCTTGCCCTTGCGGGCCTCGGCTCTCAGATCGATCAGCAGTCGCATCAAACTGTCGACGAATTCATCATCGCCGCCGCCGGCTTTGGCGACGGGCTTGCGAAAGACGCCCAAGATGTTGGCCAGTTCCTTGAGCAGCGTGACGGCAACGACAAATGCCGCGACGTCATTGGGCGCGGCAGCGGCTGCCGTTTCGAGCTTGGTGCGCACGATGAATCCGTTAATGGCTTTCCGCAGCTCGAACAACGCACCGATCGCGCCGCCGGTGTTGAAATCGTCGTCCATGCACTCGAGGAACCTGTCTCGTAGATGTCGCAGCTCCTCGAAAAACTCCACGGACTTGCCGTCCAGCGCAACTGATTTTTCGCGCGACGTCGCCGTCTTCAGCCCGTAAAAGTTCTGACCCGTGATTCGCTCGAACGTCTCAAACAGCCGATAAAACCCGTCCAGCCCGCGGCCGACCTCGGAAATCAACTCGGTGCTGAACTCAATCGGGCTGCGGTAATGCGTCGAGAGCAGAAAGAACCGAACCGTTTCGGGCGAATGGACTGCGAACAGCTCCTTCACCGAGGCAGCGCCCTTCGAGCCGGCCAGCTTGCTGGCTTCTTGCGACGCCTGATCGGCTTGCGTATCGCCGTGGCGGTCGTGTCCGCCCCCCACCTTGCCGGCGGAGCCGCTGGTCTGCATCAGGCCGTTGTGCATCCAATAGCGTGCGAAGGGCTTTCCGCTGTACGATTCCGACTGCGCGAGCTCGTTTTCGTGATGCGGGAACATCAAGTCGAGGCCGCCCCCATGAATATCGAGCGACTCGCCGAGAATCTTCATGCTCATCGCGGAACATTCGACGTGCCAGCCGGGCCGGCCTTTGCCCCACGGGCTGTCCCACGCCGGTTCGCCCGATTTTGATTTTTTCCAGAGCGCGAAGTCGGCGGGGTTCCGCTTCCGCTCGTTGGCTTCCACGCGCGTTCCCGCCAGCATCTCTTCGACGCTGCGGCGGCTCAGCTTGCCGTAGTCGGGATCTTTATCGACCTGAAAATACACGTCCCCCTCGAGCGGGTACGCGTAGCCCTTGTCGATCAGCTTGCCGATCAACTCCTGCATCTCGGCGATGTGCTGCGTCGCGTAGGGGAACTCGTCGACGGTGTCGACGCCCATGATTTCGAGGTTGTCGAAATAATCCTGCGTCATCTGCCGGGCCAGCGCTTCGACGGTCGTATTGTTTTCGCGGGCGCGGTTGATCAGCTTGTCGTCGACGTCGGTGATATTGATGACGAACTTGACTTTATAGCCGCTGTAGGTGAGATAGCGCTTGACCGTGTCGAAGATCACCGGTCCCACCATGTGACCGATGTGCGCGGGCTTGTAGACGGTCGGGCCGCACAGGTACATCGCAACCTTGCCGGGAACCGCGGTGCGGAAATCTTCCTTTTGCCGCGAAAGCGTGTTGTAGACGCGAAGAGCCATGGATTGCCTGAGTTTCCGTGGGATAAAAGGTGTGTTGCCCCGATAATCTGTTTTTTTCGCCCGGCCCGCAGGTGTTCTCAGCGGCCGCTGTCCGACGTTCGGCACAAGAGGACGATGGCATCGGCAGCGATCGCTTCCTCGCGGCCGATGGGTCCGACCTGCTCGCCGCTCTTGGCTTTCACGTTGACGTTCTCGGCAGCAATCTCCAGCAGCTCTGCCAGCCGCTGTTGAATCTGTCGCTTGTGAGGTCCGAGGTTGGGCCGTTCCGCAAAAATCGTACAGTCGACGTTGGAAATTTCCCAGTGGCGTTTGCGGACTTCGGCGGCTGCCGTCTGGACGAAGCGGGCCGAGTCGGCGTCGGCCCATTTGGGATCGGTGTTGGGGAACCACTGGCCGATGTCGCCCAATCCCGCCGCTCCCAGAAGAGCATCTGTCAGAGCATGCAGCAAGACGTCGGCGTCACTATGGCCAACCGGCCCGGAGGGGTGCTCGATCTTCACGCCGCCCAAGATGAGCGTCCGGCCGGCGGCGAGGCGATGCACGTCGTGACCCAATCCGACCCGCATATTCAAGCCTAGGGCTCCTGACGAAAAAACCACATCGGTCGGTGCTGACGGGTCAATTTGGGAAGTCCTGCGAAGGCCGCGAACCGCCCGGCGGTCGCGTCTGGCGGCATCATAACGAGCGACATAGCCGATGACAACGCGATCAGCCGCTGTCTCGTTGGAGCAAGATTTCTCGCAATTTCTGCTGGAGATGCCTGGCCAAATCGAGCGGGCGTGTCTCGATGTGACTCAAATTGACAGGTCGAGCGGTCTCAAATACACTTCCGCCCCTCCTCTCCACCAGTCCACCAGTAATAAAACCCACGGCGCATTTTGCCATCCGTGTCGGCTCGATGCCGACTGGATCGAATTGCGTACCGCCGGCCAAGGCTTTCGACGTTGCGAACTCGCGTTCCGCGCGAACCTAAAGTGCTCATTCTGGTCACCGGCACCGCGCTGCTGCTCGTGACGGTCGCCGGCTGCGCACTATGGGACGGGGGAGGCGGCCTCGTCTCGAGCGCCTTGGGCCGCTTCGCCATCGACGATCACAGCAGCCGCATCGAGCGCGTCAACAAGCTGCCTGCGGCTCCCGTGCCGCCGAATGCGATTCACCTCGACGTCACGTTTATCGAACGACCGGCGGGCGATCCGCTGTTGGGGTCGGCACTCTGGAGCGAGATCGGCCAGGTGGGCGCCGTCGGCACCGAGAACAAAGAATCGTTGTCGCGATATGGTTTCCGCGTGGGGCATGCCAGCTCGAAGCCGCCTCGAGCGCTCGAAAGGCTGCTGGGCATGAAGTCGGAGTTCTCGGATGACTTGGACGCGGTGAACAGTAAATCGCTGATGACGCGCCGCATGATTCTGCCCGAGGGGAGCGACCGCGAGATTCAAACCAGTGAGTTCTATTCGGAGTGTACGCTCGAGCTTCCGCTTCCGGCCGGGGTGCCGACGCGGAATTACGAGAACGCCCGTTGCGTGCTGCGCGTCAAGCCGCGCAAGCTGCAAGAAAACTGGATCCGCGTCGACTTCCTGCCCGAGATTCATTACGGCGAGAACAAATGGCGGGCGGTCATGATCGACAACGCCTGGCAGAGTCGCACGTCGCAGGAAGTCGAGCGGCTTTATCCGCTGCAGTTCTCCGTCGACTTGAACCTCGGCGAGATGGCCGTCATCACGGGCGACAGGGCCGACCCCGCATCCGTGGGCCAACACTTTTTCTTCGTTCGCAGCGGCGAGGACTGGGGCTCGCAGCGGATTCTGGTCGTCCGGTTCAGCGAACTGGCCCGTGCATCGTCAGTCTACTCCGAGCGTTAACCGGCGCCGGCGAACTGAAGCGAGTACAGGGCGGCGTTGCGCATTTCGAAGCGCAGACGCACCGGTTTCCCGGCGAGTTGGCTCAAGTCGGCATCGGCCCAGCGAATCTCCTGACGGCCGCTGGCAGTCAGCGGAGTCATGCGGTCGGCAGCGAAGTCGGCGATGCGACCGCCCGATTGGTCCTCAATCGCCACGCGGACCTCGCATTCGTCAAAGCGCCGGCGGTTGGCTGCCGGCTTCTGCATCGCCAGCGACGCGTCGAGATCGACAACGAGCTTCGAGCCGGTGAATGTTACTGGATGCGTCACAACGGTCCCGCGATACGGTCCGGCGAGCAGCCCTACCCAACGGTCTTGGGGTAATGTGCAAAGCGCGATGCTCATATGCGTCGGGCCTAGCTTGCTCTCGCGTTCGCTGTGTGCGCCGCTGAACGCTCCGTAGTAAATCCAGACTTTGCCGTCGTGAAAAATCGGCCCGCTGGGAGTCATGTACCCGTCGTCGTACGAGCCAATCTCGCCGCGGCCAAGAAACGGCACCTTGCGGTCGACCCAGTTCCAATGGAAGCCGTCGCGGCTCGTCATCAGGAAGACATCCCACGTCTGCTCGTGCGTCTCGTGCACCGCGTTGAAGCCGACGTAAAACTCGCCGTCGATGCCCGCCGTGAATTGCATGTACTGATAATCGACTCGATCGTCATCGTCGGGCGTCATCATCAACTCGGTGTCGCTCCAGTGAACGAAATCGTCGCTCGTCGAATAGCCGTACGACCGAATGTGACGGTGATCGCCCGTGCCGTAAATTTCCGGCGCGAGCCCGTGCCCGGGACGGGGATAGAAGACGTATTTCCCCGTCTTGGGATCCCAGCCTAGAAACGTGGGAGCGTCTCCCAAATTACGGCCGTGCTTCACAACCGGATTGCCCGGGTGCTGGGTCCAACGCAAGCCGTCGGGCGAGAAGGCAACGGCGGCCCCGCCGGTTTGATTGGAAATGGGTCCTTCCAGCTCGCCCATGGCCTTGTAGCGGCGACTCGGGTCGGGATCGTGCGGATCTTTGAAGACGTTGAAGTACTGCGGGTCGCCCCAGTCCGCCACGATGTTGTTCTGCCGCGAGCCTTTGTATTCGTAAAGTCCCAGTTGCGGCTTTTCCCACTGGTAACCGTCGCGCGAAACGGCATAGCACCATGGCCGACGTCCGTCGTCCCACACCCAGCCGAGGTACCACATTTTGAAGAGCTTGTCGTCGACATCGTAAAGCACACATTGGCCGGTGATCTCGACGCCCTCAAGTCCGTCGACCACTGGTCCGCGCTCCCAGTCTCGGTCGGCGACAAGAATCGGATTCGCCGCGTGCTTTTGTGGTCGCGTCACAAACGTCGAGATTTTGCTGGCTTCGAAAATGAGCAAATCGTCGAGAAACGTCTGTTTCGTTGCGCCGATGTCGATGATGCCCGGAACAGGTCGACTGGCAGGAGTAACCAGTTTCTCCTTCGCGAGCGCCGGAACCGTCGGCAGTCCGCCGCTCCACAGCGATGCCGCCGCGACCGACAACCCGCTCTGGAGAAATTGACGGCGCTGCATGTGGTCTTTCTCCGGTTGCGCGGTGACCTGATGCCAGTCCGCCAGCGGTGCAAACGGCGTCGAACTGTGATCGTCCGCGCTCGGATCAAACCTTGCCGGCCAGCGTTTTGCCGGTCGAGCACAGGTCGTCGCACGCTTTTCCCAAACGCTCGGCGGTCGAGGCTTCGGCGGCTTTCAAATAGCTGCGCGGGTCGTAAACCTTCTTGTCGCCGATTTCGCCGTCGATCTTCAACACGCCGTCGTAATGTTTGAACATGTAGTCGGCAATCGGCCGCGTGAAGGCATATTGCGTATCGGTGTCGATGTTCATCTTCACGACGCCGTATTTCAAGGTGGCGCGAATCTCTTCCAGCGGCGTGCCCGAACCGCCGTGAAAAACCAGGTCGAACTTCGCCTTGGGCCCGTACTTGGCGATGACGGCCGCCTGGCCCTCTTTGAGGATTTCGGGGCGCAGCTTGACCGCGCCGGGCTTGTACGAGCCGTGCACGTTGCCGAACGTGGCGGCGAACATGTAACGACCCAACCCGTTAAGCGATTCGTACACCCGCAGCATGTCTTGCGGCGAGGTGTAGAGCTTCTCGCGCGGCTGGCCCGAATGATCGACGCCGTCTTCTTCGCCGCCGACGACGCCCGCTTCGACTTCCAGGATGATCTCGTTCTGGGCGCACGCTTTGAGCAGCTCCTTCGACAGTTCCATGTTCCGCTCGAGCGGCAATTCGGAAGCGTCGAGCATGTGCGATTGAAACAGGTTGGGCAGCCCGGCGGCCCGGCGACGTGCCGTTTCGGCAATCAGCGGCCTGAGAAAGCCGTCGACCTTTTTCGGCTGGCAATGATCGGTGTGCAGCGCGACGAGTACGTTATATCGGGGTGCAAGCCGATGCGCGATCTCGGCGAGCACCATCGCCCCAAAGGGGGCATCCTTCACGTTCAGGCCCGAGGCAAATTCGCCTCCGCCGGTGGAAATCTGGATGATGCCGTCGGACCGCTTGTCGCTGAACGCCTTGAACGCCCCGTTGATTGTCACCAAGGACGTCACGTTGATCGCGGGGTAGGCGTAATCGCCCTGTTGGGCGGCATCAAGCATTGCGGCGTACTGTGCCGGCGTGGCAATAGGCATGGGCTTTGGACTCGTTTATTGCATTCAGCAGCGTATCGGACTGCTGGTAGTGGATTTTATCCCAATCGCGGGATGCCAAAGCGCATTAAATAGCACGATCAGACCGAACGTTGCAAGCGAGCGCGTTGCCCCGGCCTAGTCAGAAACCGTTTCTTCAGCACGGCATACTATGGTAGAATTGTGTTGAGCGCTGCCACCAGCATCAATTGGAAGGTTCCCGCAGATGAAGTCGATTCATGCGATTTACGAAGATGGCGTTTTCCGGCCGATCGAACCAGTCGATCTGCCCGAGCATTGCCACGTGGAATTCGAGCCTCGCGTCGTCGACGCAGCGGCTGCATCGCCCAGCCTCGATGAGGTGTACGAGGTTTTGAGTTCTCGCTTCGAATCTGGCGAATCGGACGTCGCGGCGCGCCATAACGAGCACCAGCCATGAGTTCCGTGTTGCTACCGCAACCGTGGCAGGATGCGGGGCAGGGTGCCTGCAGCGCGATTCGGGGGTGGCGGCTCGTTGGCTGGCTTCTCTTCTGGTGCTTTCCCGGTTGCTGAAGGAGGCGCTTCGTTGTTCTCTTGCGAACCGGCCGGAGCATTCGCCCCCTCGCGTCGAGGTCGGAATCCCGGCAGTCGATCCCAGAAACGCAGGCGCGATGGCGGCGCTGCGGATTTGGTCTGGTCGCGGTCGGCGATCGCTTCGGGAGCAGGATTGTGAGGGACGGCCCGCAGGTCGTCGAACTGCACGACCCCCAGACCGGTCAGCGACATCGTAATGGTGAATTCGCCGCTGCGTTGAACTTCCCGGACGGCCACGAATCGCTCCCAGCGGTCGGTCGCCTCGTACCATCTCAGCGCGCCGACCGTCCCGAGCAGGCTGTCATACAGGATCGCCCCGTTGGGGTTGCCGGTGATGGAAGTGCTCACCTTCACCCAGCCGCTGATGTGAATGATCTGCCCGGCGCGGACGGGCATGGGCGGCGTGGTGACGGTGACGGGCGCCTCGGTGACCGCTTCCGGTGCATCCTTTCCGGCTTGCGGGACGGCGATCAATCGCAGGCAGTACCTGCCCTGTTGAGCCGACGGATACAACTCGGCATCGGCGCGCACGTTTTCGACGGCGTTCTGGGCGTGTTCCCATTTTGCGAGCTTCATCGTGTCTATGTCTTCGAAGTCGCCGGAACGCAGCAGGTTCGAATCGACGTTGTACGTGCTTTTGCCAAGGCGATCGATCATCCGCCAATGGTCGGGCAGCGTTTGAAAGCAGACGGTGTAGGGACTGGCGATGGGGGACCCGAACGTCTCCACGGCTTCGTCCCAGTGCGCGCTTTGCAAGCTTCTCAGCGACTGCAGAACGTAGCCGCTCATTTCCCGCGCCTCGTGATAGCTTTGGCGAGCGAGGGCCGCTTCGGCTTGCTGGAGCGTTTGGCGCGCCCGCGCCAACTGCTGCGGAGCATCGGCTTGTCCGTGGTCGAGCGTCTCGAGCTCATCGTTGACGAGGCTGGTGCGTTCCAGCTTGGCCTTGGCCAACTCCACCGAAACGCGCGCGCTTTCCGGCGACAGTTGCTTGATCTTGTCGCGAATCTCGTTGATGACTTGCGGGTTCGACGTGAAAATTACGGCGGCCGTCGTATCGAAAAAAGGCAACGTGATCTCCACCCCGCCGGGTATGGCCTTGCTCTGGCAACTGCGGATGTGAGTCGTGCTCACTTCCCACGCGGCCGCCGTCTCGTCGACGCCCTCGACCTTAATTTTGGCATTGTTGGCCGCCAGTTTTCGCGGCACGTACTGCGCGTCCTGCTGATACCAAACCGGCAGCACCAGCACGCCGAAGTTCGTGCGGATGACAGTCGCCTCGAGCTCCTTGCTCTTGAGTGCATCGCGACGTGCGCGGATTGCGTCGTCGCGCATTAGCGCGCGGCCTTCCTCGAGTTCCGCCCTGGTATTGCGAAAGTCGAGTCTGCGCTGTCCCACTTTCTGTTGAGCGGGCGTTTCGACGGTGAACGGCTCGTGCGCGAATGGCTTGCCGGTCGCCAGGAACGGCTCGAGCAGCTTGGCCTCCAGGTTCAATTGCGAAATCATCAGCCGCCGCTCGAGCGCGCCGGGATATTCGTCGTTCATCGGCCTCCACTTCCAATAGCCAATTCCCCGCGAGCCCGCGCAAAAGGCCGCGTAGACCTGCAAACGGATCTGTTCCGGCTCGATGACGATGGGAACTCTGCCGGCGGCTTCGCGCCAGCGGCTGTTGGCCGACGAAGGTTCGGTTTGAATCCAAGTCCAAAAGTAACTGCCCGGCCGGGCCAATCGCTGCTTCTGGATCAGCCATTCCCGGTACTGCTTGAAGTCGAGCGTGGTGTTGACGATGTGGCGGCTGGCGCCCAACATCGGCACGTGCCGCGAGAAAATGCGTTCCTCGGCAGCCACATCGGCCATAATCGGGCGCTGCATCGGGTCGGCGCTTTGCGTCTGGTCGCACCAGCCCTTGAGCTCATCGAGCGCTTCGACGGGAATGTTCGTGCCAACGTACCAGGCCAGGATCGGCGACGTCTTGGGCGAGAACGGAGTGAACCCCACGTCGCGCATCGTCGCCGTCCGCCCGTCGGCGCCGATCGCTCGAGGAGGCGTCGCAATGGCCCCCAGACCGTGCTTGCTCAGCTCGGTGAGCAACTGCTCGTCCTGATAGTCGGGAATCCATACCGCATTGAAGCCCTCGCGTTTGAGCTCGTCGAGCGGCTCGGAGTGGTAAGCGGCCATCAGCATAAAAAAATCACGCCCATCCACCGAGAATCGATCGTGCCGAAGCTGCGATCGCGGCTCCGTCTCGCCGTTCTCGCTGGCGGCTTGAACGACGGGGGCCGCTTCGACCGGTGTCACAATGGGGCCGAAGGTCATGTCGTCGATAAACAGCTCGACCGTTCCTGACTCCGCGCGGGTGGTGAGAATTGCCTGGTCGACGTAAAGTCCCCGCGGATCGATGTTCGGCTGTCTCAATCCGGCTCGCAGCAGCGTGATGTGCTCCTGGATTTGCCGATCCAGAGCGGTGCATTTCAATTCCTGCCATTTTCCCGGAGTGGTGTAAGCGCCGCCGTGCACGACAATCTGCAGCGGTTTGTTGGTGCGCGGATCGACGTGATGCGGAAACACAATCCGCATCGACAACACCGCTCCCGGGCGGTTCGATCGGACCCATACCGATAGGACGAGGTCGTCAATCCGCTGGGCCGGTGGCAGGGCGTGCTGCAACTGGACAATCGCCCCCTGCCGTCCGACGTCGAGCTCAAGGCTCTCCGAACGCGCGCCGCCGGGTCGATGCACGTGGTCGTGTCGGCGATGCGAAAGCAGCTTCGCCTGAGACTTGTCGAATCCGACGTGCCAACTCGTCAACGGCTCTTCAAAGCCTTCGACGAACTCTTTGGGAGCGCCGAGGACGGGCGCTAGGCTCATGCACGCGAGCGCGAGCCCAACCAGCAGCGAACGAATTGCGATCGCCCGAAGAGTCGGCATCCGTGCCTTTTGACCCAAAGCCTGGCCCACGAATCGGTCTGCTGCCGCTCGTGCCCGATGGCTGGTAACACTGCACACACACGATACGGACCGCGCGTGCGGGCATGAGCGCCGGCTGCGGGACCGCCGCGTGGCTTAAAATCATCACGCCGTCGACGGGGACCCCGCCGACGTAAGTTGCGAATACTACTACAGTTTACGATTCTGGCCAAGGTGAAGTGAATACAAAGCGCAACGTTGACCCACCCTGCGCAACACGACGCGGGATTTCCATAAACCCGTTGCAGGTAGAATTTTGCGGCCATCCCCTTGAGAACGCCGCCGGCTCGGCACAGAATCTGTACTAGCTGCACAGATTGGCCACCGGGGGGAGTTGCGCAGGGGATGAACACAAATTCGAGGCTCAACGGTCCGGATGAGGAATTGCCCCGCGAGGTCATCGACCTGGCTCGACACATCGCAGCGCTGCCGCCCCAGTATCAGACCGACCTGGAAGTCGCTTACAACCGCGTTGTCGACTCGGTGCGCCGGCGCCGGCGCATCCTCGCGCTGGTTCAGGAAGCGCTCTCCCAACTTCGGCTCGACATCAAGTATCTGATGTTCGATCTCGACGCCACTCGCAAAGAACGCGACGAGCTGAAAGAGCGGCTGGAAGACTAGTGGAACGACCGGTCTCAAATGATGGGTAGGGTGCCATGGCCACGGCTCTGCGTGGCCATGCCTTCGGACACATGCCCACCCAA
>JBBDVZ010000025.1:0-12287 GCA_040903115.1 Planctomycetaceae bacterium | reverse complement strand
CGAGTCGAACGTGACCTGCGTGAGATGCCGCGCCTCGGGTGTTACGTCGCCGACCAGAAACGTCTCCGAAAGATCGCCGTACCAGCCATTGACAATGGTGGTGACGTCGACGTTGACGATGTCGCCATCGCGAAGGACCTCGTCGTCTCGCGGAATGCCGTGGCAAACGACGTCGTTCACGCTGGTGCAGATCGTTTTCGGAAAACCCTTGTAGCCGAGACATGCCGGCGTGTGGCCATGGTCGAGCGTGTACTCGTGGACCATCCGGTTGAGTTGGCCGGTGCTGATTCCCTCTTTGACGTGCGGACGGATGAAGTCGATCACCTGGGCGTTAAACCGTCCGGCCGCGCGTAAGCCGTCTCGCTCGTGCGCCGCCTTGTATCGAGGAATGGGTGATTGCCGCATTACCCTGCCCGAGTGAATCGAATCTGGCCCATAACCGAGTGCTGGACGGAGCCATTGTCATCCCGCGCGATCTTACACGCAACCGGGTCGGCGTGACGCCACGCTCATCGAACCGGTGCGATCGGAATATCTTATCAGCATTCGGGTTTTGAGTTCTCAAAAGATGATATTAAGGCCGTGAAAAGTTGCAAGTGCCGCATCCGACGTGTCGAAGACACAGACGACCGAAGACCGACCATTTTTCCGCTCGGAACGTCGCGTGTTAACACTTTACCGAATGAATACGGCTGGCTGGGCGATTGTGTTGCTGCTGTCGTCGCTGGCGGTTCATGCGGACGATTCGCCGCGCGTGCTGTTCCAGTGGATGCCGGGCGAAGACACGCGGCCGACTTTTGAACCGGACGAGCCGCTGGTGACCGACCGGCCCGATTTCACCGAGGCCAGCTCGACCGTTGGCCACGGCGTGACGCAAATCGAGACGGGCTACATCTACTCGTACAACAGCGACGACGGCGAGACTGTGCGCGGGCAGTCATTCGGCGAACCCTTGTTCCGGCATGGCATTGTCGCCAATTGGCTGGAGCTGCGTATTGCTGTATTTCCAGTCCAGGAAAGGACGAGAACGGCCACCACGTCCGACTCGACGGCCGGGACGGAGGATCTGTTGCTGGGACTAAAGATCGGCCTGACTGCACAAGAAGGCGTGTTGCCGGAAATGGCCGTCATGCCGCAAATGACGGTGCCCACCGGCAGCAACGCATTCACCGACGATCAGGTTCTTCCGGGCGTCAATTGGCTTTATGGCTGGGATATTTCCGAGGAATTTGCAACCGGCGGGAGCACGCAGTTCTTTCGCGCGGTTGACGGTGAAACGGACGACACCTTTACGCTGTGGGCCCAATCCTGGACCATGTCAGCCAGCCTCACCGACCAGCTTAGCGGTTTTTTCGAATGGTACGGCCTGTTTCCCAGCGGCGCGGAAACCGAGCAAGTGCAGCACTACCTGAACGGTGGGTTCACATATCTCATCACCAACGATGTTCAATTCGACTTGCGGGCCGGCTGGGGGCTGAATCATGCGGCCGACGATTTCTTCGCCGGCACCGGCCTATGCGTGCGGTTTCGCTGATCGCTGAGCGCGACGCTCCTGATTTCGGCGATCCTCTACTGTGCGACTGTAGTCCGGAGCGCCGGGGGTGACTTGCCCCCCCACCCTAACCCTCCCCCGCGACGGGGGGAGGGGATCTCGCGTCCGGCTAGCCATTTTGGCTTGAGGCAATTGCTTCCGTTGGGACACCGTCACCAACGCTTGTTCGTGGCAATCGCAATACCGACAATGAGTAGGGTGGGTGCCAACCCACCTCGTATGTCGATACAGCAATCTTGGTGGGTTGGCACCCACCCTACGAAATCCGGTAGGGCCGGTTTCACCGACCGCCACGCTCAACGAATTGCCATTTACAATGGCCCAACGAACTCAAAAAACGACGCGCAGGCAGAAACTTCTCGGCAATCACCAGAAGTGTTGGATCTGGGGAAAGAACGTCGTGCTGGAGACCCTGCGCGTCGGGCGCTGGCCGATTCTTGAACTCAGGCTGGCCGATCGTTTGGCGCGACCGAAGCTCGCGGAAGCGCGCCAGCTTGCCGAGTCGCGCGACGTCCCCGTGATTGTCGACACGGCCGATGAGCTGGCTCGGCGCTGCGGTTCGAGCGAGCATCAGGGGTACCTCGCGAAGATGCCGCCGTTTCCGTACGACGATCGCGAGACGCTGTTGCGCCGAAAGATATCTTCGCCGCTGTACCTCGTTCTCGATTCGATTCAGGATCCGTACAACTTCGGGGCGGTCCTCCGCTGTGCGGAAGTGTTCGGCGTCGACGCGGTGTTTGTTGCCGAGCGCGGCCAGGCGGAAGTGACGAGCCTGGTCGCGAGAACTTCGGCCGGCGCGGTGAATCATCTGCGAATTGCCAAGGCCGAGCGGCTGGTTGATGTGGTCAAACGGTTGCGCGGGGCGAAAGTGTCCGTCGTCGCAGCCACCCAGCATGGATCGACGGATATTGGCGATTTCGACTTTCGAGCCCCGACCGCGATCGTCATCGGAAATGAAGGAGAAGGCATTACTGCGCCGCTGTTGGAACAGTGCGACGCCACGGTCCGCATTCCGCAACAAGGATCGGTGGGTTCATTGAACGCCGCCGTCGCAGCCGGCATCGTGTTATACGAAGCCGCACGACAACGCCGTAGGGTGGGTGCCAACCCACCATGATCGCCTTATCGACATACGAGGTGGGTTGGCACCCACCCTACTAAAGCCACGAAGCTGCAAGAGTGTGGGGGGGATGACAAGACACGCAAGCGTGAGTCTCCCCATCCCCCCCTCCCCCTCTGGTTGAATGCCATTGGATCCTCGAGCCACGTGTAGCGACTACTCCCTTCACGGTGAGATGAATGTCAATCGAGCTTCGCAATCCGCACAGCGTTTTGGCGGCACTGGAAACCAGGCCGCAGGACGTTGTCGATATTCGCGTGCAGGCACATCATGCCGCCGGTGCGTGGGAACGCGTTGTCGAACTGGCGAAGCGACATCATGTTCTCGTCCGTCACGGCGTGATCCGCGACGAGAACGCGCGGCGTCAACCGCGCGGCGATGCCGCAAAGGCCGGCCGGGTCGGGGCGGCTGAGGCGACGGTCAAGGAACATCCGGGCGTCGACCTGACGGAGCTCTTTGCCGGCGCGAAGGACCATTCCAGCGGCAACGGACTGTGGCTCGCGCTCGACCAGTTGCAAGATCCGCACAACGTCGGCGCCATATTTCGCGCGGCGGCTTTCTTCGGCGTCAAGGGGATTGTCGTGACGCGAGACCGTTCCGCTCCGTTCAGCAGCACGGTTTACGACGTGGCGTCCGGCGGAATTGAATTCGTGCCGTTTTCCAGCCAGGTCAACCTCAGCCGAGCATTGGCGTCGGCCAAGGAGTCGGGGCTGTGGATTCTCGGCGCCTCAGAGCATGCCGAGCAGGACGTCTCGCAAATCCCCCGCGATCGTCCGTGGCTGCTGGTGCTGGGAAACGAGGAGAAGGGAATGCGCCGGCTGACCGAGGAGAACTGCGATTTACTCTGTCGCCTGTCGCCCCGCGGCCGCGTCGGGTCGCTCAACGTCTCGGTTGCCGCAGGCGTGCTGATGGCGACGCTGACGGCTGCTCATTCGAGGTAATGGTCACTTTCGTCCACCGTCTGCTGACGGGAAGACCAGCAGTATGACAGTCCTTATGCCGTGGTTCGCGTGATTCCGGAAAGGCTTTCGCGTATCGTGAAGGCGTTGCCGACGCGTCGCCCCAAATTGGTCGCGCGTTGAAAACGTTTGTTTGGAGAAGGCTGTGAGCGAGCGGGCCCCCGATTCTCGCGCAGATGTTCCCGATCAGCGGGACTCCCAGGCGTCGCACGAGACACTGCCGCCGCGCACTTTCCCTGACACCGCGGTCACCGCGCCGGTTGGCAAAGGGTCGAACCCGGAGGGGTTCGGACGATACCGGATCGTCGGCGAGTTGGGGCATGGGGCCATGGGCACCGTTTATCTTGCCGACGACACCGAACTGGGCCGGCAGGTCGCGTTGAAGATACCGAGGTTCTTCGCGCAAGAGGGCTCCGAATTCAAGGAGCGGTTCTACCGCGAGGCTCGGGCTGCCGCGACGCTCAACCATCGAAACATTTGTGCGGTCTACGACATCGGCGAGATCGATGGCACGCCGTACATGACGATGGCTTACATCGACGGCCGTCCGCTGACTGAATACGTTCAACGGCGTGGCGGCGTGTCGGAAGCGGAAATGGCGGCAATCGTCCGCAAGCTGGCGGTCACGCTTCAGGAGGCGCACGACAAGTCCATCATTCATCGCGACTTGAAACCGGCGAACATCCTTGTCGACGGCAAAAACGAGCCCGTGGTGATGGATTTCGGCCTGGCGCGGCGAATGGATGGGCACGAGAGCGTGCGGATTACGCACAGCGGTGAGCTCATTGGTTCTCCCGCGTACATGTCGCCCGAACAGGTGGAGGGCAACCTGGAGTCGATCGGTCCGGCCTCCGACGTTTATAGCCTTGGGGTCATTTTTTACGAGCTGCTGACCGGCGAGTTGCCGTTTCGCGGATCGGTGGCCGTGGTGCTCGGACAAATTGCGACCTGCGAACCCGACCCGCCGTCGGAGCGAAATCCCGCCATCGATCCGCGGCTCGAAGCGATCTGCCTGAAGATGATCGCCAAGAAGATCGACGACCGCTACCAATCGATGGACGAGGTCGCTGTCGCGCTCGACCAGTACTTGGAAAGCCCGGAGCCGTTGACCGACGCGGACCGGCTCGACGAGTCTCTCATCGCCGAGCTGGGAGCCGGTTCACTGGTCGTTTCGGGCACCGAGATGGCCCGTGGCTTGGCGCTCTTGGCCCTGGTGATTGTGGATTTTCGCTGGGCCGCTGCCGAAAGTGCCGCAACGCCGGGCTGGTTGTTATGGCTTGTCGAGCGGCTGGACGGTCGGGCGGCGGCGTGTTTTGTGATCCTGATGGGGATGGGATTTTCATTCCTCTCGCAGCGCGCCCGCCGAACGGAAGATGCGATCGAAATCCGTAACGTGCGGCGGCGAACACTGAACCGTGCGGCAATACTGTTCATGATTGGCTACCTCTATTACAGATGGTGGCCCGGCGATTTGCTGCACTATTGCGGCGTGTATCTGGCGATTGGGACATTGCTCATCACTGCGTCGGGACGGGCGCTCTGGACGTTCGCCATTCTGCTCGTGGTTTTCTTTCCGGGACTGTTCATCGGGTTCGACGTCGGCGGACTGGGGTACTTCGAGGATTGGAACCGCGAGACTCACGAGTATATCGGCTCGTCGTCGGCGGGAGGCGTGGTGCGGAACCTCTTTTTCAACGGGTACCAGCCGGTCATTCCCTGGGCGGCGTTCTTCATCGCCGGAATGTGGCTGGGCCGCCTCAATTTGCGAAAACGCGCGATTCAATACCGGCTGTTTTGGATCGGCTTGTCAGTCGCGTTAGCGGTCGAATTGCTTTCGGCGCTCAACGTGATGATTCTCGGCCGCGTGATGGCCGACGACCCGGAGTTCGACTACCGGAACATCCGCTCGCTGTTCGGAAGCACTCCCTGGCCGCCGCTTCCGGTGTTCATGTCGGCAGCCGGCAGCGCGGCAGTGGCGATGATTGCCGCCTGCCTGATTGTTTCCGGTCGTCGGATCGGCGCACGGGTGCGCGAGTCGCTAGCGACCGCGGGCCGCATGGCGATCACACTTTACGTGACGCATGTGGTCGTGGGAATGGGATTGCTTGACGCGATGGGGCGGCTCGGCGGGCAAACGCTTGGCTTCGCTGTGACGTCGGCATTGATCTGCGACGCGGCGCTGTTGCTTTGTGCGATGCTCTGGAGTCGCCGTTTTCGCCGCGGCCCGTTGGAATGGTTGATTTCCAAGGCGGGCGGATAGTGACGGTGCCCGTCGGCCGCGGTGGGACAGTGCGATGTGCACGGCAGCAACAGTCTACCGAGATGCTCGTCCCTTAAACTTCAGCGCGAAGTCGCGGTCTTTTAACAGGCTGCGGTTGCTGAGGGCGAGCGCCTTGCGGATGCGTTCGACCGTCTGCACCATGGGCCCAGTGAGCCGCCTGATGATTTCGTCCGGAGAGAATTCTTCCAACTCGCGAATCGTCTGCACGCCGAGAAATGCGAAGACCTCGCGCGCCTGATAGTCTCGTTGAAAAACGAAATCGAGCCGCGCGTCGGCGGGCAGCCGGGGCCGGCCGAGCAACCGGGCGTTGGTCACGAGTTTTCTCGCCCGTTTGGCGCTTGTTTGCCGCTCTGCCAAAGTCCGTTTGGGGCCGCCGGTTTTTTTAGGCGCCGATTTCCTGGCGTTCGCCGGTCGTTTGGCTGCAACCTTTGGCCTGATGATCTTCCGCTTGACCGACTTGGGCCTGGCAGCATTCTTTGACGCCGCTTTGCGCACTTTTCGCGTCGCTCCCGTCTTGCCGGAAGTGGTTCGTTTTCGTGCGGCGGCCGGTTTTTTAGCCATCTGCCGATCTCGGTTTGTCACTGACTGCAGCCGACATCCGCCCTTAGCGGACGCCGAGCTTTAATGCGGTGTGCACGATTTCCTGTTTCGACATCAGCCCGGTGAGGTTCATCAGAAATTCCGGGGACATGGACCAGCGGCCCAGAACGTCGAACATCATTTCGAGGCGTGATTCGGCGAGGCCGAATTTCTTCTTCAGACTGCGGGATTCATCGGGAGTGAGGTCTTCGAACTGGCTGATCATCAAGAAGTCGCCTTCATTTGAGAGATCGAGATGAAGGTTTCGCAACTCGGTCGCCAGAAAATGGTGGGGAGACAAGTCGATGTGAAGCGGCCCGCCTCGCACGAACTCGTGGAACATCTCCGGCTGCTCGTCGGCCACCCGGGCCGCCGTTTCGCACGATGCGTAGACCACGCTCTCATCGACCAGGGTTGCGTCGAAGTGCTGAGCGGCGACGTGCTTGCTCCAGGTTTCGGCCAAAAGGTCGAGTTGAATGTGGGGCGGCACAGCCGTTAAAAACGGCACTTCTCGCAAGAAACCGAAGCCGGTGGTGGTGTCCTCACCCATCTGGCCAGCCAGCACGATCCGCTCGAGCGTTTCCTGAAAGGCAACGCGGAACGCGAGATAGGTCAGCGAGGACTGCGGCAGGGTGTCGGTCGAAATATCCAACATAATATCCATGCTGCCCGAGAGCCGAACCAAACACAACAGTCCAATTTGCGAATCGGCCCAAAGATCGCGAAATCCTGCGGTTCCGGGCGTCCTTTTCCGCGAGATCCGCAGCGAACTTCAAACCGGTAAGGACGCTGGTAGATCCCCCAATTTGATGCACACCCGCACTAAGCAGAAGGACATTTACCGATCCTAAATGACCATCATTTAAGATTTTGCGGTGCGCGGATGCACTGGCCTCGAAATGCCGGGCCGAAGACTGAAAGGCGAACTGTGTCGGCGACCGCAAACGGCCTTGTTGGCATCGGTCTCGCAGCCGTAAGATGACCGACACAGCGTCACTCTCCCGCTTCGGAGAAGATCCCATGACCACCATCCAGCCACGACCGCCGGTCGAGATGGTCGAGCGGCTCTATACGGCCGCCGACGTCGCCGGCATGCCGTCGGAACTGCCCACCGGCCACGTGCTTTACGAGCTCGATAACGGGAGGTTGATCACCATGGTGCCGCCGGGATTTGAGCATGGATCGGTCGGAATGCGGATCGGTGCGGCTTTCTACACTCAAGGCGAAACCAAAGGACTCGGAAAAGTGAGCGGTGCCGAATCGGGCGTCGTTCTTTGGCGGAATCCCGATCGTGTCGTGGGCGCCGACGTCATGTTCATCGCCAAAGAGTCGCTGCCGCTTCGGCTGTCGCCGGAAGGATATCTAGAAACGATCCCCGACATCGTTGTCGAAGTCATCAGCAAGAACGACACGAAGGCCTATGTGAATCGGAAGATCTCCGATTATCTCAAAGTCGGCGTGAAACAGGTCTGGATCGCCGATCCAGCGATGCGGACCCTGACAATCCATGAACAGAATCGCAAGCCTCGCGTGTTCAGCGAACGAGACGAGCTGAAGCTCAAGGAGATCATTCCCGGCCTTGTATTGAAGGTCGCCGACGTGTTTGCCGACTAAACTCGTGGACGGCCGATGTGCGGTTGCAGGCATCAATTAGCCTTGTTGGCATCCGTCTTGCAGCCGTAAGATATCGAAGCATCGTCTCCCCTGCCCAGAGAACTTTCGATGACCACCCTCCAGCCACGACCACCGGTCGAGATGGTCGAGCGGCTCTACACGGCCGCCGACGTCGCCGGCATGCCGTCGGAACTGCCCACCGGCCACGTGCTTTACGAGCTCGATAACGGGAGGTTGATCACCATGGTGCCGCCGGGCGACGTTCATGGCTCTGTCGAAGCAAACTTGACAACTCTACTGCGGCTCGCGGCGTCATCGTGCAATGGCCGGGTGCGTTGCGGCGAGGTGGGGATACTTCTGTGGCGAAATCCCGATCGGGTTGTTGGCGCCGACGTGGTGTTCATTGCCAAGGAGTCGCTGCCGCTTCGGTTGTCGGCGGAAGGATATCTGGAGACGATCCCCGACATCGTTGTCGAAGTGATCAGCAAGAACGACACGAAGGCATATGTCGAACGGAAGATCTCTGATTATCTCAAGGTTGGCGCGAAGCAGATCTGGATCGCCGACCCCGAGAAGCGTACTTTGACAGTCCATCGAGCCGGGGTAAAACCGCGTGTGCTCAAAGAGAGCGACGAGCTGACGCTGCAGGAAATCATTCCCGGCTTCGCGCTCAAAATCGCCGATGTCTTCGCGGAATAGACCCGGCGAGCGGCCGGTGTCAGCCGGCTGGTTCAGTGCCCATCTACGGCTGGTCGACTGCTTCAAATCCGTATGAAGATCCTCCGGCGGTACATCCACCAGCACATCAGCCACAGCACGACGAGCACTGCCAATCGTTGCGCGAGAGGCTCGTAAGTTTCGCCAAAGAGTTTGAAGACATCGGGTCCCAGGTGCGTCTGCAGGGTTTTGTGAATCCATCCGTCCGCCGCCTCTTTGGCGACGTAAATCGCGATCGAGTTCATGCCGACGATGACGCCCGGCCACGCCCACCATTGAAACTTCCAGACATCAATGACCAGGTAAAACAGGGCCAAAAACAGCAAGGCCCAACCGGTGCTGAAAAGCGCCCAGCTTGGCGTCCAGATGCGTTTGACGATTGGGCAGTATCCGAAATGATCGAGAGCCCATCCCGACGCGAGCCCCGCGACGACCGCCACCAGCAAGATCGCGATTTTTTGCCCCGCCGAACGGTTGCTGCGCAGCAACTCGCCTGCCAGCAAGCCAAAAATCATCGTCGCCAACGACGGGATGAAGCTCAGCGTCTGGTAACCGCCGCCATTGTACAAAAACGGCTTGCTGCGTGGAAACAGGTTGAGCAGCCACACGTCGAAGAAATGCGCCGGGTTGGTGTTCTTGTTCCAATGAGCGGCGAAGCCGGTCAGATTGTGTTCCCAATTTGGGTCAACGCCTGCGGCCTGATAATCGAAATCGGCGCCGGGCAGCGGCCAGGTGGCAAACAGGGCCCAGTAGCCAATGAGGATGACGGCTGCCGCCGCGAACTGCACGATCGCCCCGCGTCCCCAAAGCAGGAACAGGAATACATAGCCCAGGCCGATCTGCGAGAGGACGTCTTCGAGCGTCCAATAGGTTTCGCCGCGGCCGTCGGAGCGCAGGAACACTCCGAGCAACGTCAGCACAACCGCGCGTCCCAGGGCATGGCGAAACATTTGGCCGTAAGAATCTCCCCTCGCCTCGCGAGCTGCATAGGAGAAGGCCATCGAGACGCCCACGATAAACATGAACGAGGGCTGAATCAGGTCCCAAAGCGAGCAGCCCACCCACTCGACATGCTCGAATTGCCGCCCGACCTCCTGCCAAAACTCGCTTTCGGGAAACTGCTTCGCAATATGCGGCAGCCCGAGCGCCGACGAAACCATCGCGAGCATCGTGAAGCCGCGATAAGCATCGAGCGAGACCAGCCGCGGGATTGCGTGACTCGGCGGCAATTTGTTCGGTGTGCTGCTCATCGTGTTGCTCGGCTGACTGTTTTTCCGTGATCTCGAGCGTCGGGCTGAACGCCAGCGTACTCTCGCCGGTTGTGGGTTGCAAACACCAGCGGTCGCGACCCAATCAACTGACCTTCCCCCCTCGCTTCAGACGTGCTATCTCCATGGCATGAGCAGTTTCAGCACGCCGTTCGACTTTCAAGGTCTTCGCGTCACCGTGATGGGGCTGGGGCGCTTTGGCGGCGGCGTGGGCGCGGTTCGTTTTCTCACCGACCGCGGCGCGCGTGTGACACTTACCGATATCAAGACGGACGATCAGCTCGCGGACTCGCTGGCCGAGATCAAAGACTGCCCACTCGAGAATCTCTGCCTCGGAGGGCACCACGAGCGGGATTTCATCGAGCCCGATCTCGTTGTCGCCAGCCCTGCCGTACCGCGCAGCGACCGTTACCTGGAGCTGGCGCGACACGCCGGAATTCCGATCACCAGTGAGATGAACCTGTTCTGGCAGCACAATCGTGGGCGGGTCGCCGGCGTGACCGGGAGCAACGGCAAATCAACAACCACCGCACTGCTGCATTCGATGCTCACAGCCGCCGGTCTCAAATGCCGGCTCGGCGGTAACATCGGCGGCAGTCTGCTGCCCATCGTCGATCAAATTGAACCCGATGAATGGGTCGTGCTGGAGCTCAGCAGCTTTCAGCTTGAGGACCTTAACCATCTTCCTGCCAGCCCGCAGGTCGCCGTCGTCACCAACTTCAGCCCGAACCACCTCGATTGGCACGGGTCACTGGCCGAGTATCGCAGCGCCAAGCAGGCCATCATTCGCTGGCAGACGCCCGATGCCGCCGCCGTTCTGAATGCCGACGACGCGGAAGTTTCCGGGTGGACGAGCTATGGGCGTCGCTATTCATTCGGATCGACCGATAATGGGCAGCCCGGAGTGTTCGGCGATGCCGCGCGGTGCATCGCTCGGTGTGACAATGGCGAGTTAGAACTGCCGCTGGCGAAATGGCTCAAGCTGCCGGGGCGACACAACCTGCAAAACGCATTGGCAGCCACAGCCGCGGCCCTTTCAATCGGCGTCGATGCAACCGCCGTCGAGCGCGGACTCAAGGATTTCACGCCGTTGCCTCATCGTCTCGAGCCGGTGGGTGAGGTGGCGGGTCGAAGTTTCTATAACGACTCGCTGGCCACAACGCCCGAATCGACGGCGATGGCGCTTTCGTCATTCAGCTCACCCATCGTCCTGCTCGCCGGCGGCTACGATAAGCAGGTCGACCTGCAGTTGATGGCCGAGGCGATTGCCGACAAGGCGAAAGCCGTCGCCCTGATGGGACAGACCGCCGAAATTCTAGAGGAGTTGATCGAACAGCACGACGTACCTCGCTCGGTGCAGATAAAGCGGTGCGACAGCTTCGAAGCGGCCTTCGCATGGGCCTGTGCGCAATCGCAACCCGGCGACGTGGTGCTGCTCTCACCGGGCTGCGCGAGCTACGACTGGTTCAACAACTACGCCGAACGCGGCCAGCGATTCGTGCAACTGGTCGAGGCGTGGCGTAAAACGATGAACGCGTCAAGCCCCGTCTAGCTGAAATTGTTTCGCGCATGTCGTGCGTTGCGCGTGCGGGCGAGAGCGAGCGGACATCATTCGTGCGTCTCGATTGAGAAGACGTTGCCTTCGGGATCGGTGCAGTCGAAGACAGCAACGCCAGGTGCAGGAGATCGGACGTCGCCCGCCGGAACTCCCGCATCGAGCAAGGCAGCCCGCGTCGCATGGATGTCGTCGACAAAAAAGACGAATTTCGGAGCATCCTCACCGAAGCGCCGCTGCCCGCCGCCGTGAAGTGCCAGACGACATGCGCCGCTGTCAAAGAGGACCCAATACGTATCGTCGGGGTCGAACTCTCCGGCAGGCTCGATCACACTGAGCCCAAGCACGCCGCGATAGAAGGCAACTTGCTTCTTCATGTCTTCAACGTAAAGGATGACTTCGCCGAGTCTTCCAATCATGTCTGTGGCCCTTGTTGCGTCTTCGGAGTTGTCAGTTCCTGCTGATTCGGTTGGTGGATGTCGCGTCTAGCCGTGGCGAATCCCATTGTAAATCCGTGCTTTTGAAATGCCGAGTTGGATCGAGAGTTCAACAAGCCACTATTCGTACCGAACCTCGCTTTTGGGGACACTTAGTCGGCGTTGACATAAACGGCTGGCAGAGTTAGAGTTCCCCGCCCTTTTT
>JBBDVZ010000024.1:0-12356 GCA_040903115.1 Planctomycetaceae bacterium | reverse complement strand
GCAATTTCTCCCAAAAGCGTGCTCTTCCCCACGCCGCTTCCCGCAAACAAGCCCACCCGCTGACCTCGACCCAGAGTCAGCAGTCCGTCAATCACGCGCTGTCCGGTCATGAAAGGCTTGACGATCCTGGGGCGCGACAACGGTTCCGGCGCATCGGGACGAGCGGCCACCCGGGTCGCACAACGCAGCGGCCCGCGACCATCGATCGGTTGTCCGAGACCGTTGATCACTCTCCCGAGTAAAGCGGGTCCGACCGGCACGCGGATCCTTCGACCCAAGGCCATCACCATTGCACCGGGGACGATCTCGTCGGACTTTTGATAGGGCATGAGCTGCGAGACGCCCCGATCGAATCCGATGACTTCCGCCACGAACGAGCGATCCATGCCGAGTTCCACGCGGCACAATTCACCCACGGCGGCAGGAAGCTTTGCGGTGAGCATTCCACGTGTGCTATGCACTCTCCCGACGATCCGGAAACCGTCGTAAGTCTTGATCGCTTGGCATAGCTTGTCGACGTTGAGTCTGAGCATCATCGAGACTTTCCATGACGTGCCGTCGAATTTCCGACAGCTGCAACTCCATTCTTGACAGGATGCCGTGAGTGTCGCTTTCGGCCCAGCAGTCGCCGGGGGCGACAGACGCGTCGGCCACGAGACGAAGGCCGCTCGGATCAGGCCACGGGGTCGGTCGACCCTCAAGCCGCCGCATCAGCCGGGCCAAATCGTCCGGATGAAGGCGAACGGTCACCGGTGTCTGCGCTTTCAGCGCGTCGACGACATTGCCCACGAGTTCCTCCACGGCAAAGTCATCCGAACGAACTTTTTCGAAAAGGAGGCGGGAGGCCACGGCCATTGCCAGCTCGACCGCGGCCTGTTGCAGTTCAGCCAGGGAGAGCTGACGGCGTTGCTCGAGCTCGTTGACGGCTTCGGTAATGCTCTCCAAAACCTGTTCCATGGCGGCTCGATCCCGCTCGAGAGCCGACGAGGGCGCGGTCCAGGCGGCACCGGCATCGAAACCGGGTGTTTGTGAGTGATCGGCTGCTGGGCTGAATGCGCCGTCGCTCGACGGCGGCTGCTGACCGGAAGCGGATGCCAAGCGCACGGCAACGAGCGGCCTGTCGATTTGAAGACGATGTTCGAACATGTCTGGGCCCCGATTACTCCGTCATCACCAATTCACCCGCTTCATCCATCCGGACGATGACGTCCATAATCGACTTTCGCGCCTCATCGCGTCTCTCAGCCGTCACAACGCCTGTCATCTCAATCTCTTCCGACAACGCAGTGCGCGCCCTCTGCGACATGTTGCTCATCACCTTCTCTGTCAGATCCTCGCCGGTGTCTTTGAGCGCAACAGCCAGCGTCGCGGATTCGATCTCGGTCAACAATCTTTGCAGCGAACGGTTCTCGATGCGCAGCAGGTCTTCAAAGACGTACAACAGCGACTTGACGCGGCCGGCTGCTTCGGGATCTTTCTCCATCAACGCCCCGAGCATGGCAGCCCGTCCGAGTCTGGGCATGGCCCGCAGGACGTCGGCCACTTTTTGATCGCTGGACGATTCTGCGACGGGATCCTCGCGGATCAGCATTCGGCCTTTCTCGACGGTGGCCGACACAATCCGTTTCATCAGCTCACGCGATCCGGCTGGCCGTCGGCTCAGACGCAAGAAGACGTCGCTCCGTATTTCCTCGGGCAACTGCTCGAGTGCGTTGGCCGCCTTCTCGGGGTTCAGGCAGTTGAGAACGAGCGCGATGGTTTGCGGATTTTCCCCTTGCAGAGCCGCCGCAATCTGAGGCGGTTCGAGACTTTCGAGATCGTCTGCGGGATCGTCGCCGGGTTGAATGGAACGTTCGTAGGCCGCTGAGTTCGCCCGGGGATCCCCCAGCCGTTCCGTTGCTTTCCGATCCGGAACGGTGCCCGGTGCGAGGTGCAGCGTCAGTTCGGGCGAGCGCTTTGAGCGGTTGAAGAATCGGTCAAAATCGGTCAGAACCTCGCTGACCTGCGGGTCGGACAAACTCAACTCTGAAAGCTCGAGCTGCCGTTGGCGCACGCGCTGCTTCTTCTCGGCGCTGAGATGTTCCATGACCGGTTGGGCCAAGTCGTCGCCGAGAACCTTCAGCAGAATCGCCACTCGGTCCTCGATGGATAAGCTGGTCATTGCAGTTCACAAAATGAAGGCCACTGTCGTGCAAATATCCGCCGAGCGTCTTTTGAAAATTTCCGGTCGCGTCAAAACCCAGCGCGCTGGGGGCGTTTTTGAAGTCCTCGCGAGTCACGCGGCTCGCTCGAGTTGCTCTTTTCTTACCTGGCCCGGCTTGTCTTCGAGCCAGTTGGAAAAGACGCCGGCCACTCCCGCCGGATCCCGTCGGGCCTCCGACACAAGTTCCGCAAGTGATCGGGCGCGCTCGAGCGGCAATTCCGATTCCGCTTTCCCGGCAATGGAGATCGGTTTCATCTTTCGCAAAATGATGATCCCCAGCACCAACGCCACGATCGCCGCCAGGCCGAGGGAACTGTTGCGGGCCAGACTGCCGTAGTTGTCCCACTTTTGTTGTTCGAGCAATCCGTCGTCTGGTGGTGCGGAGGTCCCGACAAGCCCTGAAATCAGCACTTCAATCTGATCGCCGCGAGCCGGATCAAAGCCGACAGCCTGCTTGATGATGCCTTCCACTTGTTGCTGGGTGATGCCGGCGACCGCGGATCCCGTGGGATTTCCGCCGGGCTGGCCGCCAGCCTGCGGATCGCGATTGGCTGCCGGCAAGTCGACGATGGCCGCCACCGTTAGCCGTTTGACAGTCCCGGCAGGCTCCTTGAACGTAATCACATTCTTGCCGGTTTCGAATTCGGTTTGATTTTCCTCTTCCGTCTCTCGGACGGGCGAACTCGGGCTGGTCGCCGGGGCCGGCCGGATGTTGGACGCCGTGCCCGCCGGTCCCTGCGCCCCGATCGTCGCATTCGACCGTGACACGGTTTTGATGCGTTCGGACTTCTTGACCTTCTGAGTGGGATCGTAAACCGTTTCCACCCGTTCACTCTGAGTGAAGTCCACGTCGGCGGTCACGCGCACCACGGCGTGTCCCGGGCCGAGCATTTCCGCCAGCATCATTTCAACTTTTGAGGCCAGATCCGCCTCGACTTGTCCACGGTACTCGAATTGGTTCGCAACTTCGGCGTTGGGGGAAGAGGAGTTCGACGAGAGAAGCCGTCCTTTCGTGTCCAGGACGGTGACGCCGGAAGGCTGCATTCCTTCGATGCTATTGGCGACCATCGCCACGATTGCAGCGGCCTGCTCGCGAGTGAAAACAGCCGACGGCTTCAACTCGAGGACAACGCTGGCCGTCGTGGGCGCCTGCTCGCGAACGAAGGGAGACGGTTCCGATTGACCAATGTGCACCGTCGCCTTGACGACTGAGTTCATCCGCATGATGGTGCGCGCCAACGATTCCTCACGGCTCCGCAGGATTCGGTAATGATTCATGGTAGGGTCGCCCAGGAGGGACTCTCCAAGGCTGTCCATGCCCGAGGGAGTCGAGCCGACGGCGTCTCCCATCAGCACTCGGGCCCGGTTCCACTGGTTTTTCGCGACCAGCACCGTGGAACCCGAAAAGTTCATTTGGTTTGGGATGCCCGCGGCGTCCAGCTTGCTGATAATCTCCGCCGCTTCGGAGGGCGCCAGGTTCGTTGCCAGCGCTACGAAATCCGGCCTGGACGACCAAACGCCCACGCCGATCACAGTCGCCAGACAAATCACCGCAGTTCCGGCGAACCCGACTCGTCCCAAGCGACTGCTTTGACCCCAGATGTCGCTAAGCTGCCGTGAAATCGACCTGAAAAAATTCATGATGTTTCCTCGTCAGATCTGCATCCGCATGATTTCCTGGTACGAATCGATGAGATGATTGCGAATCTCCAGCACCAGGCGAAAGGCCAAGTCGGCTTTGGCGACCGACAACACGACGCCATGCACGTTGTCGGTCTTGCCGCTGACAAGCCCCTCAACGGCCTGATCGGCCTGAAGCTGCTGAACGTTGGAGTCGCTCAACAAATCCGACACGAGTTGCGCAAAGGGCTTGGCCGCAGCGCCGCCGGGTTGGACGGCGGTGACGCCGCTGCCCAGCGCGGGGATTGAAACATTGGGACCGACCGGAGCGATCGACATCACGATGCTCCCCGCAGCAACGACAAGGCGCGTTCAGCCATCTCATGAAAGGAACGCAAGACCCGCAGGTTTGCCTCGTAGCCGCGGCTGGCTGTCATTAAATCGACCATCTCGATCGGAAGCTGGACGTTTGGCATGGTGACGTAGCCGCTGGCATCGGCGTCGGGGTGTCCCGGCTGGTAGATTTGGGGCAGTTCCGACGCGTCCGGTTGAATGCCCACGACCTGAACGCCGGAGAGATTCTGTCCCTTGCCGACCCCTTGGCCCAGAGCATGATCATACGCTGCGGAAAAAATGACCTGCTGGCGCCGGTAGGCTTCTCCTTCGGGCGTGCGCGTGGAGTTCGCGTTGGCGATATTGTTCGCGACAACTTCCATTCGCAACCGTTCAGCCGAGAGTCCTGACGCGCTCACGTCCATGGCCGACAGGATTTGCCCGAAACTCATTGTTGGCTCCGTACCAGACGATTGGTTCGCGAGTTGGGGCGGACTCTGAGAGCGCGCGACCTCGGCCGACCCAACGCCTCAGATGGTCTCGTCACGATTCCACAATCTGCATGTCGACTTCGACGCACACCGAACGGCAGACTACCGGCCGGCGATCGCAGACCGCATCATTCCCAATTTGCTCGCCAATATCTGCGCATATGTTTCGTAAAGCAGCGCGTTCTTTTGAAGCTGCCCAACCTCCTGGTCGACGTCAACGTTATTTCCGTCGAGCCTTTCCATGAGCCCGGGCGCTTCGAACACCTTTGCATTCAGTTCGCGGGTCTTTGATTCCTCCGGGTTTGCCAAATACCGATCCAACTCTTCCTCGAAAGTTACATCCAGGCGGCGATAGTTGGGCGTATTGACGTTGGCGATGTTCTGGCCAATGACCCGCTGCTTTAGCTCAGACGCATCGAGCAACTTCCAAAGTAAATCGAATTGGGAAGGAGTGACGGACATGCCGGTTGTATCGACATTGCCGGCTGCGAACATTAGAGAACGGCAGTGAAATCACTGTATAGAAACGCAGTTCATCACTATATTTTCTGAGAAAATTCCCTATCCGCCCCGGATTCTCCACAGGCGGATTCGGCGCTTGCCGTCAGTTTTTCGCCCATATTGCGTGGCAAATTTCCCAATATTCCCATCTTGCATGGGGAGTCGCCGACGATCCCCGATGGCATCCGGGTGATGGTGGGGGCTTAGGCAGAATGAGCCGTTGCACCGGAAATGGCAGGCTCGAAGCCGGAGAAATCGCTTCCGCACAACGGCCCGCACGCGAAGATCGCGGAGGAACCGCAATCGTTTGCCTGAAAGCCTGGGCCGTCCGGCGAAATAGGGTCGGCGAGCATTTGGAGTGTCCGCCCGCTCGGCGGGCCGCAGCGAGCGAACGCCGATGCGGTTGCGGCCGGGGCGCGTCAATACTCGCAATGGCCGCACTATCGAAGGAAATCGAGCAGGCTCTGGTCGAGTAATCTCACCGAGCTGGCGTAGGTGAACTGAAGCAGGTTTTGCTCATTCTGGAGGTTCACGATGGTTTCCGAAAGATCCGCCGACTCGAGGCCACTGATCAGTCGCTGCGATTCGAGCTGAAGATCCTGAGCGCGGCGTTCCAGGGAATCGATGGTTTCGAGTTCCGCCGCTTGTTGGCCGACGATATCGAGAATCCCTTCGCGGACACGTTTGAGGTCCTCGATCCTGCGAGCCATAGAATCGTGATACTCGGATTCCGAAAGGTTGCGAACGTTGCGGAGATCATCGCGCAGCTCGGTCAATGCCTGAAAGGCGTCGGCAGTACCCGTGTATTCGAGGTGATTAGTGCCGGCTCGACGGATATTTGTGCTGTCGACGTTGGTGACGCCGCCCGTGATGCTGTCGCGAACGACCTGATTGCCGCTGAATGTGATGGGTGATGTGGTGGCTCCGCCGTCAACGGAGAGCGTCCCGTCCGCCTGAATGTCCACCGTTCCGTTGAACCCGGGCGCGATGGCCGTCATGTCGACGTAGACGGCTTCCCCCAGCGGTCCGGTGATTTTCAGATTGCCGTCGGCGCTGGTGAAGGCCACCGGCGCTCCGCCGTTGAGCGAAACGGTGCCGTTGCTTCCCGTGCCGCTGGTATCGTTGACCGTCAGCACATGGGTGCCGGCCGGACCGATGATCGTATCGTCGGCTGAGCCGGTTCCGGGTTGGACGCCGGAGACACCCAGGTAGACGGTCGACGTGTGACGCACCGTGAGCGTGCCTTGCCCGAATGCGCTGTCGGTTCCCGATCCTGCAACCGCGCCCGTCTGGCCCAGGAATAGGGTCTGCTGACGGGAACGCTGCTGAAAGACCTCGTCTCCCGAGAAGAAAACGTCCAACCACAGACCGCTGTCAATCGCGGTTTCGACTCGATCGGAGGAGCCGGCGTATTGAACGGTATTCGCGACTCCAGGACCGTTCGCGCCTTCGACGAACGGCGCCGAATCCACCGCAGTACCCGCAAAAATGTACTGTCCGTCGTGTTTGGAATTGGCGACCATCTGCAGGCGGCTGATCAATTCGTCGACTTCACGGGCCAAAACCTCGCGCTCGTTTGACTGGTTTCCTTCCAGGGCGATGTCTTGCGCCCTGACGAAAATACTGTTGACCTCCATCAGCTGCGAAACGCTCAAGTTGAGCTTCAAGCGCGCGTCCTGGATGTTGGCCAGTTGCGTGTCGATGCGGCTGACTTCGATCTTCTGCGCCAAAAGCGATCTGACGGCGGCGGGGTCATCGGACGGTTTGGAGACGCGCAAACCCGTCGAAACCTGCTGCTGCAGATTCACGAGGTTTGCGGTGTGACGCCGCGCGTGCTCGATGGCTTGCCTGGCAAACAAAAGGGGCGTGACACGAAACGTCATGACGATCTCATCATTTAAGAATTTGGAACAAGTCGTCCAGCATTTCGTTGACGGTGGAAAGGTACTGCGCTGCCGCCTGAAACGAGCGTTGATACTGAATCATGTTCACGACTTCCTCGTTGGGGTCGACGCCGGAAAAACTAATGCGGTCGGCCTCGAGCCTCGAGCCCAGCAGATCCAGGTTTTCAGTGATGAGCGTCTGCTCGCTCACCTGGCTGCCTATCCGGACTGTCATGTCGTTCAGATACTGCTCGAACGTCTGCGTTCCGTTCGCAAGCACCTTGGAATCGCGGAGGGCAAGCAGGCCCTGGAGGTTGCCGACGTCGCCCGGCTGTCCCGTTCGAGAAGTCGCGAACAGGCTGGGATCCTGCAGGAGCCGGGGATTCACACGGATGTCGCCGGCCGTCGTTCCTTGGAAGAACGAATTCAATCCGAGGCCCACCAGCAGCCCCGAAGTGTCCGGCAGCGCGACCATCGGCGAAGTCAAAGAGTCGCCGGAGTTCGCCGTGCCCGACGAGAAGCTGACGCTCACGCCGTCGGCCACGCTCAGGGCGGATCCAGGTTCGTAACCCGCTCCGACGTTCAGCGAGTTGATCAGTTGGCCCGCACTATTTCGCACCTCAACAGTCAGTCCCGGGGTAACGCCCACAGTCCCAGTCCCAACGACCTGGAACTGAAACTCTTCATTGGCCGTACCCGAGTACCTGCCCGAAAGCCCGGGGCTGGACGTACCCGTGAAGGACGAGACGTCGAGACTTGTTTCCAGACGGCCGGCGAAGTCGAATGCGTATCCCGGCTCGGCCAGGATGGTCAGCGTTTTCGTCTGCGAGTTCACGACCGCCTGAACGTGATCGATGGCACTGATGGCCGCGGCAACGTCTTGAAGGCTTTGCGTGGCGGGGTCGATGGTCACCCGCGAGATCGTGCGATTGCCGGTGGAAGCGTCCGTGACCGACACAAACAGGTCGCCTGCACTGGCCGGAAGGGCCATCCCGGAATTCGACAGCGGAACGGCAACATTGTTCACGCTCCGCGCGCCGTCGAGCCGTTGAAAGGATCCCCCCGACCCCAGCCCCGTGGCCTGCACGGCGTCGATGGATCGAATGAGTCCGTTGGCCAGGGTCGACAATCGTTGTTGGTAATCGGGCAGGATCTGGTTGCGTGCTTCAAGCAGCCCGGCCAACTTTCCGCCGTGGAACGTAATGGGATCGGTGAATCCTTGGATGGCGACCTCAGCCTGACCCGATTGGCTGTACAGGACTTGAAGCGGAACGGGGGAATCAGTCGCCAAGACTCCGCCGTCCACCAGATTGATGGTGACTCGCTGGCCGCCCTCTTGCGTCGCATTTACGCCCACGAGTTCGGCCAAGCGATTGACAAGCTCATCACGCTGGTCGAGCAGATCGTTGGGAACGCTTCCCTGGCTCGAGGCGATTTGAATCGTACGGTTGAGTTGAGCAATTTTGGCGGTGTAGCCGTTGATTTGATCGACGGTCTGTTCAATCTCACTATCCAATTGGCTGCGGAAGCGCAAATACCCGTCGGACAAGGAGTTGATCTCGCTGGTCAGCGCCGCCGCGCTTTGAAGGACAATTCGCCGCAGCGTCGAATCGTTGGGCCGCGTCGACAACTGTTGCAGATTGTCGAAGAACGTCTGGAAGCGATCATGAATGGATCCGCTGCCGGGCGTCAACAACGATTCGATCTGGCGCATCGCGTCGAGTTGAGTGCCTGCATCGGCGCGCTGGCTGATATTGCGCGTCAAGGCCTCTTCGATGATTCCACTGCGGATTTGACGAATCTCGGAGACGTCGACGCCCGTTCCGATAAACAAACCATTCAGCTCGACGGGCGCGCGCTCGACGAGCTGCGCGACCTGCCGGTGATATCCCGGAGTGTTGGCGTTGGCGATATTCTGGGCAATCACGTCCAGCGCAACCTGATTGGATTGCAGCGCCGTCAGTCCCGTGCTGAGATTGAGCATGCCTTAACACCTTGCCTGAAAAAACGAGCCGTAACGGCGCTGCTCCAGTTGTCCGGACGGCGAGTATCGATCGGAATTTTCATCCGTTCCGGTCAGACTGCTGAGAAGACGTTCGAGCAGATCGCGCGATTGACGCACCAGCGACATGTTCCCACGGTTGAGCCGGTCGACCTCCTTGGCCATGTCGGACAGGCGCTTGCGGCGACTGATCAGGCGCGTCGCGAGAGGCTCGGTGACGCATTGCGAGAGTCGGCTGATCGTGACGCGATCGTCCGGGGCGCCCACGACGCCGGTGATGCGCCGTCGCAGTTCGGCGCGTGCCTTGTACAACTCCGTCGCCGCCACGGCGGTATGTCGCTGCTCGGCCAGGATCCGCGTGAGAGCCGACAGATCCCCGTGCATCAGGGCCGACCGCACGGCGCGCAGCTTTTCGAGCGTCGCGCTGAGCATGGCCTCTTCCTGCTCGAGATGAGCCAGGCAGGCGAGCGCGACGCCTTCAGCGGCCTTCGCTCCTTGAGAACTGCTCATAGAGTCCTCTCACGTCTTCTTCAGGTTTTCGAATAATCGAGATACTTCAGGATCATGTCGCGAATGCCCAGTCCGCCTTGTGCCGCCAGATGCTGGCCGAGAAACATGTCGAACATTCCGCCGTAGGTGTCGGACGCATCTCCGGCGAAGAGTCCGTCGCCGCCGACCGTTTGTCGCATTTCTTTGAGCAGCATGGAGATAAAGATGCCTTCGAAATCGGCGGCAATTTTCTGCTGTTCCGTCGCGTCGGCCACGTGCGAGCGCTGCGAGAGCGCTTCGGCTCGTTGTCCCAGCGTGACTGAGACGGGAATCGGAGTGCCGATGTCTGTCATCGCCAGCGTCTCCTACAAGAACTCCAACTCCGCCTGCAAAGCGCCCGCTTGCTTGAGCTGTTGAAAGATCGCGCTTAAATCACGAGGCGCAATGCCGAGTGCGTTCAAGGCGCGTGCCAGATCTCCCACCGTGGGCACCTCCTCGACGACTTGCACGGCACGCTTTTCGTCCGTGACGTCAAGCTGGGTTCGCGGCACGGTCGTCGTCGTGCCGCCTTTGCTGAAGGGGAGTGGCTGCGAGACCTGCTCGAACTCGCTGGTAATGACCGCGAGATTTGCGTGAGTAATCGCGACCCGCGACAGCCTGACGTTGTCACCGACGACCACGGTACCCGTACGCTCGTTGATCACCACGCGAGCCGGAAAATCGGGCGTGACCCGCAGATTGCCGACCAGACCGAGGAAACCGGACGTGTCGCAGTGCAGCTCGTCGGGAATTCGAAGTTCGATGGTCCCCGCATCCAACGCCTTCGCCGAACCCGGAAACTTCTCATCGATCGCGGCAGCGATTCGTCGCGCCGTTTCGAAGTCGGGATTTCGAATGAGCAGGCGCACGTGACCGTTTGAGCAGATGGTCGCGAGACTCTCTTCTTCAATGATGGCGCCGTTGGGGATGCGGCCGGCCGTGGGATGGTTCTTCTGCACACTGGCCGCGTCGCCCTTGAAGCTGAATCCGCCGGTCGAAACCGGGCCCGACGCCATCGCGTAAACGTGATCGTCGATGCCGATCAGCGGCGTCGGCACAAGCTGTCCCCCTTGTAGGCTGGTCGCTTCATCAAATGCCGATACAGTCACGTCGATCCGGCCGCCCGTCCGGGCAAAGGGAGGCAACTCCGCGGTCACTATCACAACGGAAAGATTGTCCGTTTTCTGCTTCGCGTCATCGGCGACGGCGTCTCGCTTCTCGGCATCGGATCGGACTCCCAGTCGCTGCAGCATGTTCTGCGCGAATTGCCGCGTGATCGGGCTTTTGCCCCCCGTGCCATTGAGACCGGTGACCAGCCCGATGCCGAACAATTTGTTGGTCCGCACGCCTTCCACGTCCGTAATGTCCTTGATGCGGACATCGGCACGCGCAATTGACCACGAAGCGGACGACAAGACGAACAGCAGTCCGAATGCCAGGCTGACATGCTTCATAGGAGGTCTACGTTCGAATCCGAGGAGATTGGTTCAAAACGCTCTCCCGCGACGGAGAGCAGAGTAGTCAGCGAAAAAAACGCCGATGTGCCTTCGTTGACGATTCCTGCTGTCATTTAGAACGGCCACATCGTGTTACCAATGCGACCCAGCCAACCTTGATTCGTGAAGACCGGTTCGACGCCTGCGCCCTCGTAATTCATCCGAAAATTGGCCACGAACGGCGACCGCACGGAATTGTCGGGTTGGACGTCGACGGGACGCACAATGCCCGAAACCACTAAGGTGCGCGTATCGCCTGCAACCGCGACCTGGCGATTGCCGGCCACCACAAGATTTCCGTTCGGCTGAACGTCGAGGACGACAACCGTGACCCGATCGGTAAAGGCCCGGTCGCTGGAAAACTTCGTACTGCCGTTGAATTTCCGGTTCGATGCAAGGTTCGAATCGAAATTCGCGGCCGCCGTACCCTCGCCGACTGCTCCGGAAGTGCTGCCATTGAAGTCGAACAGCGCCTTGCTTTGAGTGTCTTTTTTCAGTTGCCGGTCGTCCCGGTTCTTCACGTCCGTATCCTCCTGGATCACGATCGTGATCAGATCGCCGACTGAGCGAGCCTCGGTGTCGGAAAACAGAAAGACCTTGGACGGGTCGCGATTTTGCCACATGGATTGAGCGGGGCAAACCGACGGCAGGAGCAGTCCCAGCGTGGCCGACAAAAGGCAGCAGACAATTCGACGCATGTCTTGACTCCTTGGGGTCAGAAGGCAACTTCGACTTCGGATTGATCGACAACTCGTCCCGTTATGATCTTCTTCGATGTCGTGTTGCGAACTTGAATGGTGTCACCGCGGCGTCCCGCCTGCAGCGCTTCGGCGGACGACACGATCACCGTCAAGCCTCGCTTGCGGGCTACCAGGCGCACGGAGTCTCGCGGACGAATGAGAATGGGATCTTGCGCTAAGCCGTTGTCGACGTCTCGCTCCTGGATGAGACTGCCGGGCGCTAAGGCTCGCCGGGCCTTCTTCCCGAGCATCTCGTCGGCGGTGCTTCCGTCCATGCGTTGCGTTAACGCGACTCGCTCGACATGAACGTTGTCCTTGTCGAGAACGGCGCCCCGGTCGATCGGTCTGGCCGCGCGCACAACCGTCTGAAACAGGCGAACCTCCACCGAAACGGGGAGCACGTCTTCCATCCGGTCGTTCAGAAACACTCCGACCTTGACTCGCAGATTTCCCAACTGGGCGTTGGGCGGCAAGTACGGACGGAAACTGAGATTGGGCCGCGACATGTCGATTTCGCTCGATCGTTCGGGCAGCGGTCGCAGCAGGACGACTTCCACGT